>CAZDLD010000217.1:0-1520 GCA_964506355.1 uncultured Hydromonas sp. | reverse complement strand
AGTCTACTTGCACCCGTCATAGTACCATTCATAGTGGTTGGCATCTTGAGCTGCAAAAGCTCACAACCTGTGCGGAGATTCCATAATTGTTCACACGGGAGAGCACTCGCTAGTTTACCCACCAAGAGACTAGAGGTAGCAGCGAGCACTGTCTGAATACCAAGACTTAAATTACCATTGGTTTCAAGACTGGCATCAAGGCCTCGCACATATAAAGGATTAGTAGTGCTCGAGATGTCAAAGGCCATAAGTTCACAACCAATACCCGCGCCCGCATCCTGCGAGCAATTAGTGACATTGGCGGCTTTACCGACATACGCGATAGTACCAGTACTCGTCACAAAGGTAATAGCCAGGTTCCCAGTACCCGCCGCCGAGCCAGATACATCTTGCCCCGAAATGTACGTTGGGTTCGTGGTTGAGCTGATATCAAAAACCATAAGTTCACACCCCACCGCAGAGCCAGCCGATTGTGAACAGGCGGTGGCTGACCCAGCCTTTCCAGCCACTAAAGCATTACCCATAATAGTAAGCGTGTTTATGGCAAGCGTCTGAGTACCACCGGCTGAACCAGAAGCATCTCGTCCCGTTTGGTAGGTTGGGTTCGTGGTTGAGCTGATATCAAAGACCATAAGCTCGCAGTTGAGAGCAGTGGTACTACAGGCGGTCCCGCCAGAAGCAGCTTTAGCAACATAAAGACTGGTACCACTAGCAGCAAGACTCAAGGCCGCGATGTTTTGTACACCGGTAGTGGTACCATCCATATCACGACTAGCCACAAATACTGGGTTGGTGGTACTACTGATATCAAAGACCATAAGTTCACACCCAGATGCCGTAGATGAAGATTGGGTACAGGCGGTGGCACTACCAGCTTTAGCAACGTAGAGATAATTGCCTGAGACTAACAAGTAGTTAATGGCAACGTTACCCGTACCAACGGTATTACCGTTAGCGTCTCGTCCTGCAACATACGTCGGATTAGTTGAACTCGCAATGTCAAAAACCATAAGTTCACACCCCACGGCCGAGCCGGCCGTTTGCGAACAGGCGGTAGCGTCCCCTCCTTTCGCGACATAGAGAGTTTGATTATTACTTGAAACCGCAAGGTGGTTAGTTGTTATGTTCCCCGTTCCAGCGGCATTGCCTGAACCATCCCGACCTGCCCGGTAACTTGGTGCTGTCTGCGACTCAATATTAAACACCATCAGTTCACACCCCACGGCCGAGCCGGCCGTTTGCGAACAGGCGGTATTGCTATTGGATTTTGCCGCAAATACAAACGAACCGACACGCACCAGTGAGTTAATATTGGTGCTGCCGGCATCGGTCAAACTACCTCCGGCACTCACTCCAGACAGGAAGCCTCCCACATAACCATCAGTGTTGAGAGTACCTGACCCAGCATCGACAGTACCGCTATTGGTATAGGTATCACTAACCGACAACAAACTCGGGAACGTGACTGATACACCTGTATCAATAGTGAAAAATGTCGTCGATGCATTACTCGAAAAAGT
>CAZDLD010000216.1:0-1551 GCA_964506355.1 uncultured Hydromonas sp. | reverse complement strand
CCTCAGGCTCGCTGTCGGTTTGGCGCGTCCAATAAAAACGGTCGGGGATTTTTTTGCCCATCCCCATGCTGATGCCAAAGCGCAGGGTCTGCCATGTGTATTCGAGCGCTTCGCCGATGGCTTGCGGTGTCGGCTGACCGTGCGCAATCAGCGCGCTAATCGCGGCGGATAAGGTGCTGTTCGCACCCAAAAAAGCGTCCTTGAGGCGCGGTGTGGTGTCGGTGCGCAGCAGCCCATCGGTGGAGAACAGTTGATGCACCACTTGCGAGTCAGGGGACTTGGCGTCGGTGGCGAAGATGTATTCGCAACCTGTCGCAAGCAGTGCTTGCGCGTGCGCATTGGCAAGCAGTTGTGGGTGCTCTTGTTCAATCGCACCGAACTCGTGTTTGACCTCGGCCAATTGACGCAACAGATGGCGTTGCGCGACCAGCAGGTTGGCATTGGGTAGTAATAAGTCATGCGTGGCGGCGATGATGTCATCGACGTTGTTGCTGTCGTCATCGTCCGCGACCAAAATTGATGGGGCGAGGATGACGGGCACATCGGGATAATCGGCCATGATTTCGGCAATCACGCGAACGGTTTGAATATCGGGCAGCACGCCGATTTTGATGGCGTTGACCACGGAGTCCTCAAGCAGGGTGCGCGCTTGATCGTCAATCCAATCGGCGTCCAGCGGCACAACAGATTCCAAACGAGAAAAATCCCCAGCCAACAAAGCGGTGACGACGGTGAAAGCACAGGTTTCTAAACTCGCGCAGGTCAAGGCATCGGCGGCGATGCCCGCGCCCCCCGTTGGATCGTGTGCATTAAAACTCAAAACTATGGGGTATGTCATAACAAACCTTGCTAAAATAGAGTGATGTAGAGCGTATGTTCTACAGTGCTTTTTTTGTACCGCGATATATAGGGCGATGGTGTGTGTCTGCAAATAAATTTAAGGATGAAAATGAAAACTTGGATGTGCATGGTGTGCGGTTGGATTTATGATGAAGAACAAGGCTGGCCAGATGATGGCATAGCACCGGGGACGCGTTGGGAAGATGTACCGCCGAACTGGACTTGCCCTGAATGCGGCGTGCGCAAAGAAGACTTCGAAATGGTGGTGTTTTAAGTTCCATGAGTGATTCTAATACACTCATTGTGATCGACTTGAGTCAGCTTTGTCCCCATTGCGGACAAAGCAATCAATGCGCCATAGCAATGGGCGGCGACGCGGCGGATTGTTGGTGTATGAAAGTAAAAATAGATGAGCGACAACTTGTGGGATTGCCTACTGATTTGGATGCGTCATCGAATATGCGTTGCATTTGTCAGAACTGCGCGCAGAACTAAGCCATTCTGAATGAGAACATTGACGCCCGATGCGCAGCATCGGGCGCTTTGTATTTGGCAATGAAGCAGGGCATCTGTTTGTAGATGAATGATTGGCACAAGAATTACAAATAAAATGAAATTAGCTTGACTCAATTGAATTGAGTTGTCATAATTATGAACTGCGCTGAAACAAGCGCGGTGTGAGAGTCGAGTGAGTGGGTTTGAAGTGTTTAA
>CAZDLD010000215.1:0-1554 GCA_964506355.1 uncultured Hydromonas sp. | reverse complement strand
AAAACTTGCAGGCGATGTGTACCAAACCCTGTTTGAACGCACCCACATCAACAACTTTGGTCACATTGTACAGAGCGAGCGCCGCCATCAGGCAGCGGTGCAAAACTTGCTCAAAAATCATGGTTTGAGCGACCCCAGCGCAGGCAAGGCCATAGGCGAATTTAGCAACCCAGAATTTACCCAACTGTACCAAACACTAACCGCGCAGGGACAGAATTCCAGCGTGGATGCGCTCAAAGTCGGGGCGCTGATAGAAGAATTGGACATCGATGATTTAAACACACTCATCGCAAACACCCAACAGCCCGACGTGCAGCAAGTGTACGCGCAGCTCAATCGCGGCTCGCGCAACCACCTGCGCTCATTTGACGGCAGTTTAAAAGCCCAAGGCGCAAGCTACACCCCCAGCCACCTCAATCAAGCGGCATACAACACCATCGTCAATGGCGAGCAAGAAAAAGGCGGTGGTGGACGGGGCGGCTGGCATCAGTGATGACAGGCGTATGAAGCGCAGCCTTTATACAGGGTTTTTTCATCAAAGAATCGACATTCCAACCTAAATTGCTCCGTGAGGTAATCCGCCAAAGCCTGCACACCATAGCGCTCGGTTGCGTGGTGTCCGCAGGCGAGGAAGTTGATGCAAACTTTGATTGATGAAGCAAGCCAAGGTTTATTTTAATCTGTGTATAGCGCGCAAAAATCCCTCACGATTTGATAACGAGAGTACTTCATCAGATTGATAGAGTAGTTTCGATGATGTCACACCAAATTGAACAATAATCGCATCCCGTTCGCTGTCACTGCGATTGGACGAGCCGCCGTGCAATACTTCAGCATGTATGACTAAACATGAACATGGCAATACGGTTGGACATGAGATTTCAGAATCACTGATATCGGCTGGAGAGATTGAATTCAAATGCGACCCTGAAATGATTTCAGTGCCTCCGTTGTCACGTGACATTTTTTGCAAAGGGAGGATGATACGTATGGTGCGGTGGTCTTCTGAGGAAAAATAAGTATTGCGTGCGTCACGATGCCAGCCAACAGCGGGACCATTGTATGCGGGCTTACGAGTGATGTTTGAAAAATGAAACGCGACTTCGTCCAAAGGACAATTTAACAATTCACTCGCACATTGCCAAAGTGCTGGGGCGGATAGCAGTTGTGCAAATCGAGGCTCAAGAGCAATTAAATTTGAAATAATAAACGGTTCGAATTCCATTTGATCGGCAATGACATCTGGATTGCGCGAAGGGTGCTGGCGTGTGACTGATGCCACGCTGACACTTTCTCTAATAACTTCGAATTCACCAGCTCTGTGTCGTTCGATCAATGTGGCAACTAACTCTGTAGCAACTGATAATTCAGCCGCAGACCATACCCCTTCTATAACCGAAAAGCCTTGATTTTCAAAAGACATGTTCAATCCATTTTGGTAAAGAATTGCACTGCTAAACGGGATTGTCTTCATCAAAAAACCGACATTCCAGCCCAAATTGCTCCGTCAGGTAATCCGCCAAGGCCTGCACACCATAGCGCTCGGTTGCGTGG
>CAZDLD010000214.1:0-1568 GCA_964506355.1 uncultured Hydromonas sp. | reverse complement strand
CGATTATCGAATGGCTGATGGGCGCGGCGATACTCATCGGTCAGCTCGTGTTTGGCAAAAACATGCTCAAACTGCTCATGGGCAACGAGCTGGTTCTGCCCGATGGCGTGTGGCGTCAATTGGCATGGATATGGGGGTTATTTTTCATCGCTATGGGTGTGTTGAACTGGTGGGTGTTTAGCCACTACAACTACGATGTTTGGGTGAATTTCAAAACTTTTTGGGCGTTCGGCCTGACCGTGGTGTTCGCGATTGCTCAGGGATTTTGGGTGGCGCGTTATTTGCCTAAGGAGCCGTCATGAGCGCGGCAGTGCGTGATTTGGAAGCCTTGGTGCACGATCGCCTGACTGCGGCATTGAATCCCAGTACGCTCGAAATCATCAACGAGAGCGAGCAGCACAAAGGACATGCAGGCGCTCAGGGCGGGGCGCAGCATCTGTTCATCCGCATCGTTTCTGCACAATTCTCAAGTATAAATGTGGTTCAAAGACACCGACTGATTTATAATGCTGTGTTTGATTTAATGCCAGACAAGATACACGCGCTGCGCATTGAAGCGCGCTCAGAATAGCGATACGCATAAAGCGCGCAAGAGTGGTTCGTTAAAATTAATTTAAGGATGTTGTACTCATGAATAAAAAAAATGTGTTGGCGGTAATGATGGTGGCAGGTTTGGGTCTGACCGCGTGCAGTAAAGACGCGAGCAAATACACTTTGGATCAAAAATTAGACGCCATCGTCAAACAAATCAGCGCCGAGTCGCCAGAGCAACCCGTCAACGACGAAATGAAAAAACGCATCCGCGAACAACTCGCCCAGCAAGAAGCCCTCGCCGAAGCAGCACGTAAAGAAGGCATGGACAAGAAAGAAGACGTGAAAATTTTGGCCGCCATTGGCGCCGAACAAGCATTGGCATCCAAATATTTGGAATCACAAATGGCAACGTTCAAGCCATCTGACGAAGAGCTGAAAAAAATCTACAACGAGCAAATCAGCAAAGGTCAAGAATTCCACCTGCGCCACATTCTGGTCGATGACGAAGCCAAGGCCAAAGACATTATCGCCAAGCTCAATGCAGGCGAAAAATTCGAAACACTGGCTAAATTGTCCAAAGACACTGCCTCAGCGGTCAAGGGTGGCGATTTGGGCTGGATGCCGTTGGAATCATGGGTACCAGAATTCAAAGCAGCTGCGGGCAAACTGCAACCGAAAAAAATCACCGACACCCCGGTGAAAACGCAATATGGCTACCACGTGATACAACTGATAGAAGCACCGCGCTCACCGCAAAATGTCCCAGAGTTTGAAGCGGTGAAACCACAGGTGTTGGAAATGGCCAAACGCGATCACCTGAAACAGCTGCAAGATTCGTTCACCAAAAAGTGATTTACGTCCTGCTCAGTGGTCATATTGGTCACAGTGGCCAGCACAAACAAAAAAGCGCATTGAATGCGCTTTTTTGTATTTGAAGGAAGATTAATAGAGTCTGACTTCATTGACGTGTTTGTCTATGTCACTCGTTCCCTCGCTCTGCGTGGGAATGCATATATGATTTAAGGGGATTATAC
>CAZDLD010000213.1:0-1584 GCA_964506355.1 uncultured Hydromonas sp. | reverse complement strand
CCAGGATTGTGATTCCTGTTGTCGTGGGTTCGAGCCCCATCAGCCACCCCAAGTATTTAAAAACGCTTCGCTTATGCGAGGCGTTTTTTATTGTATAAAAATTAAGCAATCTCCAGCTTAGGGGTGGGCTGATTTTGTTACAATACAGATGTGGAGTCCTCTGCCTATGGGTGGTGTACCCGTCCAATCAGGCTGAAAAGGTAAACGATGCGAATCGGCGAATATGAGTTGGTCAATAATGTATTTGTCGCGCCGATGGCTGGCGTGACTGATCGACCGTTTCGGCAGCTGTGTAAACGCATGGGTGCTGGCTATGCGGTTTCCGAAATGGCAGCGTCAAATCCTCAGTTGTGGCATACAGACAAGAGCACACGGCGCCTGAATCATGACGGCGAATCGGCGCCCATTGCGGTGCAGATTGCAGGATCTGATCCTGCAATGTTGGCGCATGCCGCGCAATTTAACGTCGAGCGTGGCGCGCAAATCATCGACATCAATATGGGCTGCCCTGCCAAAAAAGTCTGCAGTGTGGCGGCGGGCTCAGCGCTGCTACGAGATGAGCCTTTGGTGGAGCGTATTTTGCGTGCGGTGGTTGCCGCGGTGGATGTACCCGTCACTTTGAAGTTTCGTACGGGGTGGAATGCCGAGCATAAAAATGCTTTGACGATTGCGCGCTTGGCGCAAGACTGCGGTATTCAAATGCTGACTCTGCATGGGCGCACACGTGCCGATGGTTATTCGGGTGAGGCAGAGTACGAAACCATTGCTGCGGTCAAACGGGCGGTGTCGATTCCAGTGGTGGCCAATGGCGACATTGACAGCCCGCGCAAAGCAAAATTTGTGCTTGATGCGACGGGCGCGGATGCGGTTATGGTAGGACGTGCGGCTCAAGGCCGACCGTGGATATTTCGCGAGATTGCGGCGTATTTGGCGGACGGAACAGAGCTGGCGCCACCGACTGTCGAGGAGGTCAAGCAGGTGATGCTCGAGCATTTGCAGCATCATTATGAATTTTACGGTCCGTACTTGGGTGTGCGCACGGCACGAAAGCACATTGGCTGGTATGTATCGAATGTGCAGGGCGGAGAAACGTTTCGAAAACGGATGAATGGTTTGGATGCGTGTGATGTGCAGCTTTCAGCGGTGGCAGAGTTTTTTGATGAATTGGCCAGTCGCAGCGCGTATTTGGAATATGTGGTTTGAATCAGAAGTGGTAAAGGTATCGAAATAAAATGAGTGCAAATAACAATAACTCAGTAGAAAAATTACAAGAAAACGCAACGCAAAACTGTTCTGTAAACGGTGAGGTGATGGATTTGGGCGCGTGCATCAAGCATCACTTCGAAGTTTATTTTAAAGATTTGGGCGAGAATCAGCCGAGCAATTTGCATCAAATGCTGTTGGCGGTGGCTGAAAAGCCTTTGTTGGAAATGGTGATGGAAAAAACCCGTCACAACCAAAGTATGGCCAGTGATTGGTTGGGGATAAATCGCGCTACTTTGCGTAAGAAATTACAACAATACGATTTACTATAATTTTTCAATTTAAATTCGAAAGTGAACCATGATTAAAACAGCATTATTG
>CAZDLD010000212.1:0-1602 GCA_964506355.1 uncultured Hydromonas sp. | reverse complement strand
TAAGTGGGTAAAAGCGACGTGCTTGCCCTTAATGCAGCCCTGGAAGGACATAAAATGAACAAAATAATCGCACTAGACAAAATTCGTACCAATCACCCAGCTAAAGGTGGTTTGAAGGCTAATTTGCTAAACAAACGTGAAACAGAAAGTGCGGATGCTTCTTTTGATGGTCGTCAATTGGGTTTGGCTGAGCAAGGATTAGAGCAACAGATTAAGGCTTTGGTTAAGGCGGGGAAATTAAAAAAAGGTGTAAGTGGTTTAAATGAAACGTCAACAATAAATGAAGCTGAAAATGAAAGCCAAGACGGAGCAGGTCAAGATATTGGCGTTGCTCAATTGGATGACTCAGGAGTGCCGGCCACAACAAACAGTTCTTTGGAAAACAGCACTTTAGAGCTGGTTGAAAGTGGCGCGGATGAAGATGCAGCGCTGGCTGTGGGAGGTGTTGCTGGAGGTGGTAATCTTGGTTTATTGGGGCTGTTGGGAGGTTTAGGGGTTGGTGCGTTATTGGCAGCAAACAACAGCAGCAGTTCAAGTGGTGGCGGATCGGCGGTGATCACACCGGCGCCCACTCCGAGTATTAAGCTAAAGCCGATTACGGCGGATAACATTTTGAATGCGCTGGAGAGTCAGGGCAATGTGACGGTCAGTGGTACGGTAGCTGGCGACGCCAAGGTTGGCGATGCGGTTGTTGTGACGGTTAATGGGGTTAACTACAACACCACGGTTCAAGCGGGCAATACCTTCTCCGTATCTGTGCCTGGTTCAGCTCTTGCAAGCGATTCGACGGTGGTTGCTAAAGTAACGACGACTGGATCGGATGGTCAAACAGGAGTTGGAGATGTGCTGCAATCCTATACTGTTGATGTGACGGGTCCAAATGTATCGGTCACAGTTGATCCGATTACAGAAGATGGGATTCTGAATGCATCTGAATCGGGCAGCAGTATTCCTGTTACTGGCACGGCGGTGGGCGCAAGCGCGGGTGATACGGTTACAGTTGTTGTAAATGGAAAAACATTCACAGGCGTTGTTAAGGCAGATGGGACCTACAGTGTATCTGTCCCAGGCAGTGATCTGCTGGCTGATCCAGACCACAAAGCGGACGTAAGCGTTACCAGCACAGACGCTTCAGGGAATACCGCGACGACGACTGGTTCTGGCAGCTACGCTGTAGACACAACTGCGCCGACTCCGAGCGCTACGGTTAGCGCGATTACTTCCGACAACTTACTCAATGATCAAGAACTGTCTGGAACAGTGACCGTATCAGGCACCACCACTGGAGCAAAAGAAGGTGATACAGTCACTTTAACCATCAACAACAAGCAATACACAACGACAGTCAATGCAGATGGTACTTACGGAATAGATGTAGCCAGTAGTGATTTAAGTAATGATGCAGACAAAAGCTTGAGTGTGACAGTTACCAGCACGGATGCGGCGGGTAATGTTGGCACGAGTGCGCCTGTAACGCATGCATATACAGTTAATCATGCACCCACGGCGGTGAACGACACGGCGAGCGCGACAGAAGGTGCAACTGCGCCTGTAACTGGCACCGTAGCGACCAACGACAGCGACATTGACGCAGCAGCGACC
>CAZDLD010000211.1:0-1604 GCA_964506355.1 uncultured Hydromonas sp. | reverse complement strand
AGCACAAGGTATCCATAGAAAATCATTGCAAGGCAGTTAATTCTGCCGCTTGTGCACATTTATAAAGAAAATTCATGTCCGTCACCATCAAAACCCAAGCCGATATCGAACACATGCGCGTTGCGTGTCAATTTGCATCCGAAGTACTCGATTTTATCGAGCCGCACATCAAAGCGGGCATCTCTACCGGCGAATTGGATCGCATGATTGATGACTATATGGTCAATGTCCAAAAAACCATTTCAGCGACTTTGGGCTATCAACCCCCAGGTTATCCACCCTATCCTAAATCCTGCTGTATTTCCTTGAATGACGTGATTTGTCATGGCGTGCCTGCGGACGATAAGTTTTTGAAAGATGGCGACATCCTCAATATCGACATCACAGTGATTACCCCTGCTGGCTATTTCGGCGACACCAGCCGCATGTTCATCGTCGGCGAAGGCTCGATTGCGGCGCGTCGCCTGTGCGCGGTGACTTATGAATGCATGTGGTTGGGAATTGCACAGGTCAAAGAAGGCGCCACCCTCGGCGACGTGGGCGCGGCCATCTCATCTCACGCCAATGCCAACGGCATGTCAGTGGTACGTGAATACTGCGGTCATGGCATCGGCAAGGTGTTTCACGAAGAACCTCAGGTGCTGCACTATGGCGTCAAAGGTTCGGGTCTGAAATTAAAGGCAGGGATGATTTTCACCATCGAGCCGATGATCAATGCGGGCAAACGCGATTTGCGCACCATGCAAGACGGCTGGACAGTCAAAACCAAGGATCGCAGCTTATCCGCCCAGTGGGAACACACGATTTTGGTCACGCCAACGGGTTATGAAGTGTTGACCCTATCAGAAGGGTACCCAACCTTGCCTGATTTTATTAAAACCACTAAGTGTTAATAGTATATTGAATACTTAGAAAATTTGACTTTTACAAACCGAAGCTGGTAAATTTGAACAACCAGACAAACACAGCCAATCGCTATGTAATTATATTTGGAACTATTGATCACCCACCCACCGCATAAATAAGTCATGTGCTCGTTTATTCATCTCTTTTTGCGCATCGTTACCATTAATGAATGAAACCACAGCGTAGCGCGTGCCGCTTTTGCCATCAATATAGCCTGCAATTGCACGCACATTACTCAAAGTGCCAGTTTTCACGCGACCGCGCCCGACCATATCGGTGTCGGTCAAACGTTTTTTTACCGTGCCTTCCATACCAATGCGCGGCAAACTGTCGACAAAGGCTGGCATTTGGTTGGCTTGAATCAAAATCTGCGCCAATTCAACGGGACTGATGCGTGTGGCATTGGACAAGCCCGAGCCATTACCCATATTGATACTGGCATCATTCAGCCCTGCTCCACTCAAGATGTTGTGCACCACCAGCGCGCTACTCGACAACGTGGCTGATTGTTCTGGCTGAATCGACAAGTTCAAATAAATTTGACGTGCCATGACGTTATTGCTGTAAAAATTCATGTCCTTGATGATGCTGGATAAAGGCGCGGAATCAACACTCGCCAAAGTCTGCCATGACGATAAATCTTGTCCCTGACGCGAACTGACCGCATCCATCACCTGTGCTTGAGTCCACTCTATGGT
>CAZDLD010000210.1:0-1625 GCA_964506355.1 uncultured Hydromonas sp. | reverse complement strand
CCGTAATACCATGTAATGACATTCCAAATAATCGCACCCATGAGTGCGCCGAAAATCACATATTGGTCCACCACGGAGCCTTGAATAATCCCTTTACCGATGGTTGCTGCCACTTTGTGCGGTAGCACATAAAACGCGATAAAGTTGAATACGGCCGCCATCAATACAGCGTGGTGTGGCTTGAGTACCCCCGTGGAAACCACGGTGGCAATGGAGTTCGCAGAATCGTGAAAACCATTCATAAAATCGAAAATCAGTGCGAGTATGACCAAAAATATCATCATACCCATACCGATGTGCATAGAGTTTGACATACAGTGTCCTTAATTCTTATTCATATGGTGAGCGGGTGTACACGCAGATTTTGCTTTGTGCTGGGTTTCGCAAGTGTATGGGGCAAAATTACTGTGCCCCAAGCAGGAGTGATTGAATACAAAACCAAAAATTAAACTTTAAAGCTGCCACACCCATGTTTGATGTATTGGGCCAGATTTAGCCCAATTCAATTTAAGCATTTTCAACCATAATGCCTTGAATGATATTGCCCACATCTTCGCACTTGTCGGTGATGGATTCGAGCAATTCGTACAATGCTTTGTATTTAATCAATTCTTTGACATTGTCCTCTTCGCGGAACAGGCGCGACATGGCATCGCGCAACACACGGTCAGCATCCGACTCAAGACGCTCAATTTCAGAGGCCAAGCGCAGAACTTCAGGCGTGTTTTTCATGTTTTCTAAGTAGTTGACTGCTTTTTCCTAGCGCTCGCAACATGCGTAAATAATGGTGCACAGCTTTTGAGCATTTTCAGATGACTTGCGCACATCGTACAAAGAGATGGTTTCGGCAACGTCTTCCATCATGTCGATGATGTCATCCAAGTTGGTGACCAATTTCAAAATCACGTCACGATCCAAAGGGGTGATGAATGTTTTGTGCAGTAAATCAACAGTTTCGTAGGTGAAACGGTCGGCTTTTTTCTCGTTTTCGCGGATGACTTGAATGTATTTGTCCGCGTTGTCGATATCGTTAAAGAGTGCGCCCAATTCCTTGGCAGTCACGGTGAGTAGTGCCGCGTGTTGGTTGAACAGAGAGAAAAATTTGCCTTCTTTGGGCATGAAACGATTGAACATAATGGAACCTTTTTCGTTGATGAGTCAAACGGATTTTGGATACGATGCCATTGAACGGCATCACCACCTTATTAATTCGCCAATTCATACACAGGGCGAGTAAAGTGCGCACATTTTAACCGATGGCGTGCGCCTTGGGTGGGTGAATTTGCCGGAGAATATGACAATTTAATGTCATTTTCAATAATAATTACCACGTGTGCTGTGGACATGGCACTGTCGAGTATTTTCAAGCGGTGATTTCAGTTACAATTGATTCATGACACACGCGCCAGATTCCCCCACGAACACAGCCTCTTTTGACCCCACAGAGCTGTTGGCTTCGCTCCAGCATTTGCCAGGTGTGTACCGCCACATCGGGGCAAACGATGAGGTGTTGTACGTGGGCAAGGCCAAAGACCTCAAAAAACGCGTCACCAGCTATTTTCAAAAAACCATGGGCATGAGCCCGCGCATCGCCCTGATGGTGCAAAAAATCGTGCGTGTGGATG
>CAZDLD010000209.1:0-1632 GCA_964506355.1 uncultured Hydromonas sp. | reverse complement strand
GAATGAATTGATAGTCGAAGGGATCAAGTACGAACCGATTGCCGGGAAGTTTTACGAGATGCGCCTTTTTGAGGACGAGCTATCACCGCTGGGTGAATATCTAGATCGTCTCTACAAAGTGAAAAGTAGCGATGATCGGACGCCTTATGACTACATTCCGTATGACTCAGATACGGTCGAGAAGCCAATAGCCGAAGCGCTTGACTCCGACGAGCGCGTGAAATTCTTTTGCAAATTGCCACGCTGGTTCAAAGTGTCAACCCCGCTCGGCGACTACAACCCGGATTGGGCACTGGTGCTTGAAGAGGGCAGTAAGCTCTATCTTGTGCGGGAAACTAAAAGTACGCATGACCGGGACGAGCGGCGAATGAAAGAGAACAACAAAGTCGATTGCGGCAAGGCGCATTTTGAAGCGCTCGGAGTCGACTTCAAGGTGGCCACGAACGTGCTGGAAGTGCTCTCTTAACGAACGCAGTCACCCCTCTAACAATAACGTCATCACTATGCCGCACACCGACGCAATCGGCTTTCTGTCAGAACTCGTGACTGAGGTCAACGAGCCATGGTTCGAAATGCTTTGCGATCTAGCGACAGCGGGTGCGACTGGCATTGACGAAGCCACTGCGGAAACAATATTTGCGATTTACACCAAGAACGCCAGTTACTGGTGCGGAAAGAAACCTACGGCTGCAACCCCGGCAGTCGTTACTGCTTCCGGTGATTTTCTCGAAAGCCTCACAAGCTTTGCAAATTTCAAGCGAATTGGCGATACGCTCGCGCTGAAATTTACCAAGCCAATTACCCTAGTCTTTGGGGCAAACGGAAGCGGCAAATCGAGCGTATGCGAAAGTTTGCGGATTTTGAGTAATGCCGATGCACCAGCTCGACCGCTACAGAACGTGCGAACCGTCAGCAGCGTTGATCCCTCATTCCAGTTCAAATTTCGCAGTGACGCAGGAAGTGTTACCTGGTCGTCGTCGCTAGGTTATGGACGACGACAGACGACAGTCAAATACTTTGATTCGACAGTCGCAGCAAACAACATTCGAGCCGCTGTTGATCCCGGTCGCGTCATCGAATTAGCTCCATTTAAGCTGTTTGTTTTCGAGCGGCTGACGCTGTTGGTAAGTAAATTTCGGCAAGAGTTGCTGCGGCGACAGGCCCACAACACCAGTGAGCTTGATAGGGCGCTGGTAGTGATCCGTAACGATTTCAGTAGCTTTACCGCTCGACCCCTTGCCGTTATGGCGGCGAACCCGCTCAAAACTCTTGAAGACTCCATCAAGCTAGGCGAAGCGTTCACGGCGTCCGCCGAGTTGTCCGCAAAGCTGCGCTCGGCGGCCGAAATGGAGAAGGCCACATCAGAGGATGGCCTGAAGTTACTCAAAGCCGAAGCGCGGGACATTTCTTCGCTTCTTGGTGCGCTAAACACCCTTACAACTCACGCGAAAGTTCTGTGGCAAATTGATGCCCCGACTCAAAAGAAGAGCGTTGCCGTTAAACAAGAGGCGCAGCGCGCGATAGCGGGGGCTTTGGTGCCGCCTGCCGGCTCAATGGATACTCTACTGGGACTTGTGCGTGCTGCCGCCCATGTGTGTACGTTAGAGGCCGCAACAGGAACGTCCTGTCCTC
>CAZDLD010000208.1:0-1634 GCA_964506355.1 uncultured Hydromonas sp. | reverse complement strand
CTGGACGGCCTCGAAAAAGGCACCAACGACATCGTCATCGGCACGCACAAGCTGCTCTCACCGAATGTGAAGTTCGAGCGTTTGGGTCTGGTCATCATTGATGAAGAACACCGATTTGGCGTGCGCCAAAAAGAAGCGATGAAGAACCTGCGCGCCGAGGTGGACATCCTCACCCTCACTGCCACACCAATACCCCGCACCATGGGCATGGCAATGGAGGGGGTGCGCGATTTATCGGTCATCGCCACCGCACCGCAAAAGCGCCTCGCCATCAAGACTTTTGTGCGCCGCGAAGAAAAATCCGTGATGCGCGAAGCCATCCTACGCGAGCTCAAACGCGGTGGACAAATTTACTTCCTGCACAACGAAGTGGCGACCATCGAGAACCGCCGCGAGATGCTCGCCGAACTCGTGCCCGAGGCGCGCATCGCGATTGCCCATGGACAGATGCATGAGCGCGATTTGGAGCGCGTGATGCGCGATTTTTATCACGGCCGAGCCAACATCCTGCTGTGCACCACCATCATTGAAACGGGAATTGACGTACCGAACGCCAACACCATCATCATGCACCGCGCCGATAAATTCGGACTGGCGCAGTTGCACCAGTTGCGCGGACGCGTGGGGCGCAGCCACCATCAAGCCTACGCCTACCTGCTGATTCACCACGAAGACGCGCTCAGTGCGCAGGCCAAGCGTCGCCTTGAAGCGATTTGTCAGATGGAAGAGCTCGGCTCTGGATTTTTCCTCGCCATGCAAGACATGGAGATACGCGGCGCAGGCGAAATCCTCGGCGAGAAGCAATCGGGCAACATCACCGAAATTGGATTTTCGCTGTATAACGACATGCTCAACGCCGCCATTAAGTCGCTCAAAAAAGGCAAAGAGCCCGATTTATCCGCTCCGCTGGGCGTAACCACCGAAATCAATTTGCACACCCCAGCCCTACTGCCTGATAACTACTGCGGCAGTGTCAATGAACGCCTGAGCCTGTACAAACGCATGGCCAGCGCTGATGATGCGGATGCGCTCAACGACATTGCAGAGGAAATCATCGACCGATTTGGCGAGCTGCCGCCAGCCGCACAAGCCCTCATCGAAACCCACCGACTGCGCTTGCGCGCTGAACTGATGGGCGTGATTAAAATTGATATTTCAGCTGAACTCGGCCACATCCACTTCAGCAAAGACGCACCCATCGATGGACTGGCGCTGATAAAACTCATACAGAGCGATCACAAAGTCCAGCTCAATGGTCAGGATAAAGTCAAAATCAGCTACGCCATGCACGAGCTCAAAGATCGGGTTCAGCGCGTCAATCAAATTTTTGACCAGCTGCGTTTACGCTGATTATCTAAGCAAGAAAAATAGTCAAATGAATGAAATCAGGTTACAATGCACCCATGAACACAGCAACCTGCCCCTCTTTTGATGTAAACACCAAGACCAACGGTCTTTGGCAATTGTCGCATGGGCGTTTGGGCCGTTTACACAGTTGGCGCTGAACCGCGCCTGTTGAACAAACTTTCAAACGCAACCGCTCAGAATTTCTGGCGGTTTTTTTACAGCAAATTGCCCCAACATCAAAAGATTCGAGAACCCTATGCTTACCAAAACTCAGTTTACCCAGCTCG
>CAZDLD010000207.1:0-1636 GCA_964506355.1 uncultured Hydromonas sp. | reverse complement strand
GTGTCGCGGGGCGTGGGGCGAATGATTTGCACCGTGGCTATTCACAAAATGGTCTGGTGCCGTGCTTGCATTTGGACGATGGATTTCAGATCTGGGACACCTTGGCGATTGCCGAGTATTTGGCCGAAACTTATCCCGAGATGCAGCTCTATCCAGCGGACAAACTCGCCCGTGCGCGTGCGCGCTCTATCAGCGCGGAGATGCACTCGGGATTCGGTCATCTGCGCGGCGCGATGGGGATGAACATCAAAATGCGTCTGAAGGGCGTGGCGCAGGGCGCGAGCATCTCAGATGAGGTCAAATCAGACATTGCCCGCATCGTGCAAATTTGGACTGAAGCTCGGCGCGACTTTGGCGAAAAAACCACTCAGCCGTATTTGTTCGGCGCGTTCTCGGTCGCGGATGCGATGTTTGCCCCTGTGATTTGGCGCTTTTTATCGTACAACGTGCCCTTAGAAGGCGCGGCGAAAACCTACTTTGAAGCCATGCTCGCGCACCCAGCGATGAAGGCATGGGAAGCAGCAGCCCTCGCAGAGACCACGAGCTTGGCGCACTATGATGATGCGGCACTCGCCAATTATTGTGGATTTCTTGAGGTGAAATGAGTGGCTTTGTGCTTGTTTGGGCTGATTTGACTGGGGTTTGAGGGTATGATGTGGGCTAACAGCAGCGCATCATGCCATCATGCCATCATGCCATCATGTCATCATGTCATCAAATACAGCCCATCATTGTTTAACCATGACCACACCGAACAACACACTGCACGACACACTGGTTCAAACCGCCCAGAACAACATCCACGACATCGTCACGCAGGTGTTCCTACACACCAGCGCACAGCGCGCCGTCGTGATCTACGACACCGACAGCGAGCTGTCCGTGCTGCTCACGCAGGCCTACCGCGCGAACATCCCCGATGCGACATTCATCGACTTTAATCAAAACACCCCCGAAGCGGTCTTGGCACTATTGGTGCCATTGAGCGCAGGGGATTTTGTGGTATTGATACAATCAACCAGCTTTCGGCTGGATGCCTACCGCATACGAGTTGAGCTGTTCAAACGCGGCTTGAAAGTCATCGAACACATTCACCTGAGCCGCATGCCGAATCAGCAAGTGGCCTACTACATCGACTCACTCGCCTACGACGCGAGCTACTACCGAGGAGTTGGCCACGCGCTGAAAGCGAAAATCGACGCCGCACCCCATGGACGCATCGAGAGTGGCGGCGAGGTGCTGCGCTACGACAGCCCATTTGAATCAGCCAAACTCAATATCGGCGATTACAGCGGCATGACCAATATGGGCGGACAGTTTCCGCTCGGCGAAGTGTTTACCGAAGCCCAAGACCTGAGGGCGGTCAGCGGACGAGCGCGGATATTCATATTCGGTGACACCCAGTTTAGAATCAATCGCCCCGAGCAACCAATCACCCTCATCATCGAAGCAGGGCAAGTCACAGGGGTTGAGCACTCAACGCCCGACTTCGACGCGGTGCTGAACAAAATTCGGCAGGACGAGGGCGTGGTCTGGGTGCGAGAGTTGGGATTCGGCATGAATCGAGCCTTCACCCAGACGCGCACGGTCGATGACATCGGCAGTGACACCATCCTTTTTGGCACTATAGATGGCA
>CAZDLD010000206.1:0-1645 GCA_964506355.1 uncultured Hydromonas sp. | reverse complement strand
ATTGCTGATTTTTTGATGGTGGTTATTTCACGGGCGAATTTGATGCGAATTATTTAAACCGTTTGTAAAAAAATAAAAACGATTCCAAACAAGCGGATTTATTCAGCACACAAGCTAGCGCAGATTCGAACGAACAATAAGGTTAAGCTCAGAAATGAAAACGAAACATTTACAAACACGCTTGCTGCACAGTGATCGCTGGGCGGGCCTACAGCATGCCCCCAGTCACACGCCCATTTACAAGAGCGTGCAGTTTGCATACGACTCTGCGCAAGGGATAGCCGATGCGTTTCAAGGGAAAGTAGCGGGGTATACCTACGCTCGCTCAAATAATCCGACACTCACTGCTCTAGAAGCGCAACTGACTTTGCTCGAGGATGGGATTGATACCGTTACATTCGCAACAGGCATGGGTGCAATTGCCACGGCAATGCTCAGCTTGCTGCAAAGTGGTGACCACATTGTGGTCAGCCAACATTTGTTTGGTAACACCACCAGTTTACTCAACACCTTTACATTGCACGGTGTCAGCATCACTTATGTCGACTCGACCGATGTGACGCTTGTAGCACAGGCACTGACTGAACACACGCGCATGGTATTTGTAGAAACACTGGCCAATCCGCGCACGCAAATTGCAGATTTGGCGGGCATTGGTCAGTTGTGCAAGGCGCAGCAGATATTGTTTGTGGTGGACAATACCATGGCCACACCTGCATTGCTCAATGCGAAAGCCTATGGCGCTGGTTTGGTGATGAACTCTTTGAGCAAATCTCTGTCTGGACACGGCGCAGTGTTGGGTGGCTCAATTACCGATACAGGCGTGTTCGATTGGGGGCAATACCCCAATATCTTTGAAGCTTATCGCAAGGGCGATTCAGCTAAATGGGGGATGTCCCAGTTGCGCAAAAAAGGTTTGCGCGATGTGGGCGCGACTCTTTCTGCAGACGCAGCGCAACAGATTGCCATTGGACTGGAAACGTTCTTTCTGCGCGTAGAGCGTGCCAGTCAAAATGCTTTGGCTTTGGCGCAGTGGTTGCAAGCACACCCATCGGTGGCGCAAGTGGACTACCCAGGGCTAACCGCCCACCCACAACATGAGAGAGCGAATGCGTTGTTTGGCAATCGCGGATTTGGTACGCTACTCTCGTTTACTGTGAAACCCGAGAGCAAAGATGTATTTGCGGTGCTCGACGCATTACAAGTGGTCATGATATCCACGCATCTGGGCGACAATCGAACCATGACTCTGCCTGTGGCGAAAACCATTTACGCCGAAATGCCTCAAACGCAGCGCGAACAGTGGGGCATACAAGATGGTCTGATTCGTGTATCGGTGGGCATAGAAAACATTGAAGATTTGATTGCCGATTGGGAACAGGCATTGAGTTAAATAATCAAGGGAGTGTTGGATAAAAATACTAACCATTGAGGCGCAACTGCAAGCTGTTGATTTATAAAAGTTAATTCCTAAATTAGGGTTGCGGCTTCGGCTTGTGGATCAATTAAAGCGCAAATAAACCTTGACGAAGCTATGGAAACCTATCATAATTTCACTTCTGCGCTGAAACAAGCGCGGTGCGAGAGTCAAGTGAGTGGGTTTGAAGTGTTTAACGGCACATCAAATAAATTCAAAAAAAGCTTG
>CAZDLD010000205.1:0-1659 GCA_964506355.1 uncultured Hydromonas sp. | reverse complement strand
TCGAGGTTCTGAGAACCTTCCGTGGCTCGACCGAGTTCGTCAGGTGGTTCCATGTTTGGACAATGTCGCCGGACTTGATCGTCTCAATAGCTCGACCATCAACCAGCGTCCCGGCCGGAAAGCATTCATCGACGAACGCCGCCCCGAAATAATCCTTCGGGTATTTCTTATACCTGGACAGCATCGACGACGTGGAGGCAATCACGATCTCGGGCTTTCGGTGGAGCTGGCCGTACGCCCGATAGTCCGCCATCTCGATTGCGATCTTGGCGTCCGGGATGTGCTTCCGAAACTTTGCATGCGTCTGGGTGATCAGTTCCTCTCTGTGTGCCAAGAACAGGATCGCGCCGCTGTAGAGATCTTCCTTCGTGTGGTGACGTTCCCAGAGCCGCTCGGCAATGCTTGAGGCAACTACGGTCTTACCGCAGTTATGAACCACCGTGAAATCATCGAGCAGGTATCGGTGATCTCCGTCGACCGTGAACCCAAAGTAGTCCTCAGAGTATCCTGTAGGTTCGATGCGAAAATGAACTCTCTCCTGCCCGTGGTTACCGATTCGCACGAGCATAGCTCTATTTTGATCACGGACCCTATTCTGAACCTTGAATACGTCCCGCGCCTCCATGTCCACCCATTTATCACTGTTCGGGTTCTTCATGGAGATAATATGACCGCCGTTGACTCGCCACGGACGGCCTGTCTCCGGAATGATGTCGTACATCGCCTCGAAGCCACGCTCAAGCCGAAGCACTCGCCTTGGTGCCAAGTTTGGCCCTGCGAGATGATCACCGACCACGATGTCCTCGACAGCTTTCACGCTACCGTCAAACATTCGAATCCCTTGGGCGCGTGCATGGCATCCTGTGGGCAAGACAACCATCGTAGACCGCACGCCGTTGTCCCAGTTCCGAAAGACGGATTCGACCGCCTCCAGCTGATAATCACGCAAATCGAATCCGTCGCTCATCTTCCCTGCCTTGTGCGTCCTGTAGTCTGACAGCTACGTTTGAGACAATCAAAAAACGCGGTGCGGAACGCAGTCGATGTCGTAGATCTTCTGCTGTTCGGCAACCTTCTGCGCCTCGTCGAGACTCGTACACGCGATATACGACTCGCCGCCCTCTTCGGTCGTCGATTTTACGAATTCGCCATTCGGGCGCAGCAGTAGCCAGAGCTGTGTGCGCGGACCGTTGCCGTAAAGAATTCCGGGAGACTGTTTGTCTTTTCGTTGCTCTGAAATGCTTTCGGCGATGGCTTTGCCGATCTCTTCCGGACTCATCTCAGCAGGCGGAATCTCTTTTGACTCGTACAAGTCCCGATAGTCCATCGCGGTGCCACCGAGCCCAATGCCTTCCGACGATGGAATCTCCTGCCCTTTGATCGCGTCAGCGACAAGCTTGTCTTCTGGATTCAAGCCCACGTTCTGCGGAACCCACAGCTTGTTCGCCGCGATGATTTCTCTCAGCTCTTTGGCGTTTTGTTTCGCCAGTGCGATCTGCTCCGCATAGCCAATACTGATTCTCGGGTTAATCTCCCGGCAGTCTTCAAACCCGATGATCTCGACATTCGGCGTATCGAGCAGCAACGCAGACTTAGACCCGTGGACTTCCGCACTATGAAGCGTCGAGGCTCCATCCTTACCTGTGACACGAAACAACA
>CAZDLD010000204.1:0-1703 GCA_964506355.1 uncultured Hydromonas sp. | reverse complement strand
CCGTCAGACTCCATCGTCGATTGGGTGCTCAAAACCGTACCTGACATGGGCGCAGGTTGGTGTCCTCCTGGCATCTTGGGCATTGGTATTGGCGGCACCCCTGAAAAAGCCATGTTGCTGGCAAAAGAATCCATCATGGCCCCTGTGGACATGCACGAGTTGTTGGCACGCGGCCCAGCCAACCGCATCGAAGAGTTGCGCGTGGAGCTGTATGAGAAAGTCAATGCACTGGGCATAGGCGCGCAGGGCTTGGGCGGCTTGACCACTGTTTTGGACGTTAAAATCATGGACTACCCAACGCATGCGGCTTCGCTGCCAGTCGGCATGGTACCCAACTGCGCGGCCACACGCCACGTCCACTTCCACCTACATGGCGATGGCCCTGCCATCCTCACGCCACCCTCCATGGACGCATGGCCTGATGTGAGCTGGACACCAGACACAGAAAAGAGTCAACGTGTGGATTTAAACACCCTCACCCCAGAACAAGTGGCGGCATGGAAACCGGGGCAAACCTTGTTGCTCAACGGCAAAATGTTGACCGGTCGTGACGCGGCGCACAAGCGCATTGCCGACATGATCGCCAAAGGCGAACAACTCCCAGTGGACTTCACCACCCGCGCCATCTACTACGTCGGCCCAGTTGACCCAGTGCGCGATGAAGTCGTCGGACCTGCTGGCCCGACCACCGCCACCCGCATGGACAAGTTCACCGAAATGATGCTCGCGCAAACGGGACTCATCACCATGATTGGTAAGTCTGAACGCGGTCCTGTGGCGATTGAAGCGATTCAAAAGCACAAGGCCGCCTATCTGATGGCCGTCGGCGGTGCAGCGTATCTGGTGTCAAAAGCGATTAAAGCAGCCAAGGTATTGGCCTTTGAAGACCTCGGTATGGAAGCGATTTATGAATTTGATGTCGTGGATATGCCCGTGACCGTTGCGGTTGATTCAAACGGTGTGTCTGTGCACGAAACAGGCCCGAAAGAATGGAAAGTTAAAATTTCTAATATGAGTTTGCGATAAACCACCCGAGAGAACCTAGCTATACAACCGCCATTGCATCTTCTTGGCGGTTCATTTTTTAAGATGAAATCATGGCAAATCCAAACAGTCCGTTCCAATTACACAGCCACAAAGTGGTTAGCAACATACTCAGTGACACTGACTGCACTACGCTTAATCAATTAGAAAAAGCTCAACGAGCTTTGGGGCAGTGGCGACAAAGTATGCTGGCAAACACTCATATTAGTCTGCACGGCAACGTTGTACATAGCGGGCCCTTCAAGGGTATGTTGTACACCGAATCAACCGAAGGTTGCTTTTTACCTCGTTTACTCGGCTGCTATGAGGCAGAAATACACAAAGATATAAATGATGCTATTAATACAAATTATTCGAATATTATAGACATCGGCTGCGCCGAAGGATTTTATGCTGTTGGTATGGCTCGGCACATGCGCAATACAACTATTTACGCCCATGATATTAATCCAATAGCGCAAATCGCTTGTCAAAAGTTAGCAGAGCTTAACAATGTAAGCGGTCAGATTAAGATAGGGGGGCTCTTTCAAGGAGAGGATTTCGAAAATTTCTCAACGAAGAAAACATTGTTAATTTGCGATATTGAGGGAGCAGAATTCGAACTTCTTCAACCTGAAATTTATCCCGCATTGAAAAAAATAGACATCATTGTCGAAGTG
>CAZDLD010000203.1:0-1720 GCA_964506355.1 uncultured Hydromonas sp. | reverse complement strand
ATCGAACATCACGTCGAGCAAGGTTTCTTCCACAATCGAGCGCAAACCACGTGCGCCAGTTTTGCGCTGCATGGCTTTGTCCGCAACTGCGAGCAGCGCGTCGTGGGTGAATTCCAATTCGACTTGTTCCATGCCGAGCAGGGCCGCGTACTGCTTGATAATCGCGTTCTTAGGCTCAGTCAGGATTTGAATCAAAGCTTCTTTGTCGAGTTTTTCCAAGCACGCCCATACAGGCAGACGACCGATGAGCTCAGGAATCAGACCGAATTTAATTAAATCTTCGGTTTCCAATTCTTTGAGCAGCTCGCCCATAGACAATTCTTCAATCTTGCGCACGTCGGCGTTAAAGCCGATGCTGCCTTTTTCGGTGCGACCCGAAATGACTTTTTCCAGACCATCAAACGCGCCACCGCAAATGAACAAAATATTCGTGGTGTCGATTTGGATGAACTCTTGATTCGGGTGCTTGCGACCGCCTTGAGGTGGAATCGAGGCCACAGTGCCCTCAATCAGCTTGAGCAGTGCTTGCTGTACGCCTTCGCCCGAGACATCACGGGTGATGGATGGGTTTTCGCTCTTGCGGGTAATCTTGTCGATTTCATCGATGTAGATGATGCCGCGCTGCGCCTTGTCCACGTCGTATTGGCAAGCTTGCAGGAGTTTTTGCACGATGTTCTCAACGTCCTCGCCGACATAACCCGCTTCGGTCAAGGTCGTGGCATCCGCCATCACGAACGGCACATCGAGCATTCGCGCTAAAGTCTGCGCCAATAAAGTTTTGCCCGAGCCAGTTGAACCAATCAGCAAAATATTGCTCTTAGACAGTTCAACATCGTTGGGCGCTTTTTCATTCGCGTGTTGCAAGCGTTTGTAGTGGTTGTACACGGCGACAGACAGAACTTTTTTCGCTGTGGTTTGACCAATCACGTAGTCGTTCAGATGGTTGAGGATTTCTTGTGGCGTGGGCAGTTCTTTGCGCGCATCGGTGCTGGCTGGGGCATTTTTTTCCATCTTTAAAATATGCCCGCAGGTCTCAATGCATTCATCGCAAATATAGCCATCCAAACCTTCAATCAGTTTGTTGACTTCGTGTTTTTGCTTGCCGCAAAACGAGCACGCCAATTGCGTGGTGTCGGTCGGTGTGTGTGTGTCTTGTGTCATGTGAGGTCCTTTGCCGCTTAGAGTGCTTCGCGCGTGGTGAGGACTTTGTCAATCAGACCATATTCCACAGCCGCAGCAGCCGACAAGTAATTGTCGCGGTCGGTGTCGTTGACGATTTTTTCCAAAGGCTGGCCGGTGTGAAACTGCAGCACTTCGTTCAATTTGTCTTTAATTTTGAGGATTTCACGTGCGTGAATTTCGATGTCAGAAGCTTGACCCTGCATACCGCCCAAAGGTTGATGAATCATCACGCGTGAGTTGGGCAGTGAAAAACGTTTGCCCTTGGCACCTGCAGTCAAGAGAATCGCGCCCATACTCGCGGCCATACCAATACACATGGTGGAAACATCGGGCTTGATGAACTGCATGGTGTCGTACACGCTCATACCAGCGGACACGGAGCCACCGGGAGACTTGATGTAAAAATGGATGTCTTTGTCCGGATCTTGGCTCTCCAAGAACAACATTTGCGCGACCACCAAATTGGCGGACTGATCATTGACGGGACCGACCAAAAATATAATGCGCTCTTTGAGCAAGCGTGAGTAGATGTAGAAAG
>CAZDLD010000202.1:0-1737 GCA_964506355.1 uncultured Hydromonas sp. | reverse complement strand
CCATAGAAGTGTGCTTTGTGTTGTTGGGGTTGTTCTGAAACTGTGAACGTCAGGTAGGGGCAGGTTTCAAACCTGCCTAAAGCGCAAGAATACTTAAGTCGCTGGAATGATTAAGGCGGGTTTGAAACCCGCCCCTACGGCTTATTTTAGTAAACCGTTTAAAACTTCAAAATAGGTCGGAAAAGTCTTGCCCACGCATTCAGGCTCGTTAATCGTCACACCGACTTTGCTCAACGCCACCAGCGAGAAACACATCGCCATGCGATGGTCGTCATAGGTGTCGATGCTCGCATGTCTCCAGCCATCGGCAGCAGGCGGCGTGATTTCGATAAAGTCCGCGCCCTCCACCACTGTTGCGCCGACTTTGCGCAGCTCGGTCGCCATCGCGCTCAGTCGGTCGGTTTCTTTCACGCGCCATGAGGCGATATTGGTCAATCGGGTTGTGCCCGTGGCAAACAGCGCCGCAGTCGCCAGCGTCATCGCCGCATCGGGAATGTGGTTGCAATCGAGCTCAATCGCACGCAGCGCATCGCCCTCGATGCCGCGCACCTCTATCCAATTCGCACCCATCATCACGTTCGCGCCCATCATTTGCAGCGCATCGGCGAATTTGACATCGCCCTGTATGCTCGATAGACCCACGCCGTGGATTTTCATCGGGCCGCCGCCGATGGCGCCCAGCGCGATGAAGTAGGAGGCCGAGGACGCATCGCCCTCGACGAAAATTTCCTTGGGCGATTGGTATTGCGCACCTGCGTCTATCGTGAACGACGCCCAGCCATCACGCACCACCGTCACGCCAAAGCGCGCCATCAGGTTGAGCGTGATTTCGATATAGGGTTTAGAAATCAGCTCGCCTATGACGTGGATGGTGACGGTGCGCTGGAGCAAAGGCGCCGCCATCAGCACCGCTGTGAGGAATTGGCTCGAGACATTGCCCTTGATGGACAGGCTCAAATCGCCCTGTGCCAGCCGCGCTGGCGAGAGCGTGAACGGCGGATAACCTGCGTTGCCCGTGTACTCAACTTGCACGCCAACCTGTTGCAAAGCATCGAGTAAATCGCCGATGGGACGCTCATGCATGCGCGGCACGCCGTGCAGATGGTAACGACCGTTTTGCAAGGCCAGCACCGCGGTCAATGGACGTATCGCCGTGCCCGCATTGCCCATGAATAAATCCGCATCCTTGTTGGCAAAGTCGCCCCCCGTACCCACCACGTCGTAATCGTGCTCAGCCACCTGCGTGACCGACACGCCGAGGGTGTTGAGCGCGGACAGCATCACGCGGGTGTCGTCTGAGTCGAGCACGTCGCGCACACGCGTGAGTTGCCCTGCTTGGCTCAGTGCGGCGAGCAGCAGCACGCGGTTGGAAATGGACTTAGAGCCAGGCAGCGTAATCTCGCCTGAGCAGTGGGGGGTGGGGTTTAGGGTGATGGTCTGCATGTTTCATTTACTGAATTGAATCAAAAGCAACGCGGCTTGTAGCACACTAGCAATAAGCCCGAATTGCACTATGATTGAGATTATTAGAGAAAAAATTGTAATTTTGCGCCTGTTAGTCCATACACGATAACTAATAAACTTGAGCCATACTAGTCGAGGTGTATTTCTAAGTACTAAACGACGACTTAATTTTTCAATTTCAAATAGAGGGAAACCTACTCGCTTGATAAATAATAATAAATTGAACCATAATGCTGCAATAAAAATCATAAAAAATGAAGCGCAACTAAAGAC
>CAZDLD010000201.1:0-1744 GCA_964506355.1 uncultured Hydromonas sp. | reverse complement strand
CGTACAGGCGAGACAGGTTCAGACGCTGTTTAATAAACCTGTTCTATAGAGTTCATCGATGACTTTGCGTCGCTTTGCGCGACACATACGGATGGCATGAACGGTGTATTAGCTACGGGCTCAGAAAAAATCAGGACATTTTTTTAGATGTCCTGATTTTTTTGTGCCTGAGTCGGTGCAAAAGCCAGTAAAATAGAGCTTAAATTTTATTTTTTGAGGTAAATTATGTGTGGTGTCATTGGTGTGGTCGGAAATAGCCCCGTTAATCAACTGGTTTACGATGCGTTGTTGTTGTTGCAGCATCGTGGTCAAGACGCAGCGGGCATGGTGACCAACCAAGGTCAGCGTTTTTATATGCACAAGAACAAAGGCATGGTGCGCGACGTGTTTCGCACGCGTAATATGCGTGATTTGCATGGCAATATGGGTATTGGGCACGTGCGTTATCCGACCGCAGGCAATGTCGATAGCTTAGAAGAAGCGCAGCCGTTTTATGTGAATGCGCCGTACGGTTTGACATTGGCGCACAATGGCAACCTCACCAACACCGATGAGATTCGCGAGGAGCTGTTTCGCATCGATCGCCGCCACATCAATACTGGCTCGGATTCGGAAGTCTTGCTTAATGTGTTGGCACATGAGCTGAGCGTGGCGATTGCCGACCGTGAAGCCATGCGCCCAGAACATTTCTTCATCGCCATGCGCCGCGTCAATGCGCGCATCCGCGGCGCTTATGCCTGCGTGGGTATGGTGGCTAACTTGGGCGTGTTTGGTTTTCGCGACCCCAATGGCATACGTCCACTGGTGTTGGGGCAGCGCACCGATGAACTCGGGCGTGTTGAGCATATCTTGGCTTCAGAGAGTGTGGCGATTGAAGGTGTGGGCTACAAGACCGTTCGCGACATTGAGCCTGGCGAATGTGTGTGGATTGACCCTCAAGGCAATTTGATTTCAGAAATTTGCGCCCAGGATGCGCAATTGTCCCCATGTTTATTTGAATATGTCTATTTCGCACGACCTGATTCGACCATCGAGGGTACTTCAGTGTATGCCGCGCGTTTGGCAATGGGTGTGACTTTGGCAGATAAAATTGCTCGCGAGATGAATGTAGCGGACATCGATGTGGTCATGCCGATTCCGGACACTTCGCGCCCCTCCGCCATGCAATTGGCACAGCGTTTGG
The DNA here is from genome assembly GCA_964506355.1 of uncultured Hydromonas sp. GTDB lineage: Bacteria > Pseudomonadota > Gammaproteobacteria > Burkholderiales > Burkholderiaceae > CTSOIL-112. The sequence continues at coordinate 561 of CAZDLD010000201.1, read as the reverse complement.
GTCTGCCATATCGCGAAGGTTTTATTAAGAATCGCTACGTCGGCCGTACCTTTATTATGCCCGGACAAGAGACGCGCAAAAAATCAGTGCGTCAGAAACTCACCGCCATGCCTAGTGAATTTGAAGGTAAAAATGTGTTGTTGGTTGATGACTCCATCGTGCGCGGCACCACCAGTCAGGAAATCGTCGCGCTGGCTCGAGAATCGGGTGCAAAGAAGGTGTATTTCGCATCTGCTGCACCGGCTGTGAAATACCCTAATGTTTATGGGATTGATATGCCCACCAGCACCGAATTGATTGCCAATAATAGAACCACCGAAGAAATCAGTGTCGCGATTACCGCCGACAAAGTCATCTATCAAGATCTGTCTGATTTGATTGATGCGGTTAAGTCTGTGAGCGATGGGCGTTTGCAGTCGTTTGATTGCTCATGTTTTGATGGTCGTTATGTCACGGGCGACATTGATGCGCAGTATTTAAACCGTTTGGAAAAAAATAAAAACGATGCCAAACAAGCGGATTTATTCAGCACACAAGCTAGCGCAGATTCGAACGAACAAT
>CAZDLD010000200.1:0-1797 GCA_964506355.1 uncultured Hydromonas sp. | reverse complement strand
AAAAAAAATAAACCCGATTTAATCATCGGCGTGGGCGGCTGTGTCGCCTCGCAAGAGGGCAAAAACATCGTCAGCCGCGCACCCTACGTCGATGTGGTGTTCGGTCCGCAAACCTTGCACCGACTGCCTGATTTGCTCGCCAAACGCGCCAAAACAGGTCGCTCGCAAGTGGACATCGAGTTTGTCGAAATTGAAAAATTTGACCATCTGCCGCCGCCACGCGTGGAAAAAGCCACCGCCTTTGTCTCCATCATGGAAGGCTGCTCAAAATACTGCAGCTACTGCATCGTGCCCTACACCCGTGGCGAAGAGGTCTCGCGCCCATTCGATGACGTGCTCACCGAAATCGCCGACTTGGCCGATCAAGGCGTCAAAGAAATCAACCTGCTGGGGCAAAATGTCAACGGCTATTTGGGCGCAATGGGCGGCACCAGCGAAATCGCTGATTTTGCCACCCTGCTCGAGACCATGGCGCACATCGATGGCATCGAACGCATCCGCTTCACCACCAGCCACCCCAATCATTTTGACGACCGCTTGATTGCCGCGTATGACAAAGTACCGCAACTGGTCAATCACCTGCATTTGCCGGTGCAATCAGGCTCAGACCGTATTTTGTCCGCGATGAAACGCGGCTACACAGCCAAACAATACCTCTCAACCATCGAGAAATTGCGCGTGATTCGACCAGACATCGCGATGTCGTCCGACTTCATCGTGGGCTTTCCGGGTGAAACGCATGAGGACTTTTTGGACACCATGCGACTGATTGATGCGGTCAAATTCGATGTGAGTTTCTCATTCATTTACAGTGCGCGCCCCGGTACGCCTGCCGCTGAATTGGAGGACTTGGTGCCCTACAACGAAAAACTCCACCGCCTGCAAACCCTGCAAGCCGAGATTTTCAGCTATGCCAAATCGGTCAGTGAATCCATGGTCGGCTCGGTTGAAAAAGTCTTGGTCGAAGGACTCTCAACCCGCGACCCATCGGAGTTGTACGGTCGCACCGAGAACAACCGCATCGTGAATTTCAAACCCCCTGTCGGCGTGAAAAACGTGCGTCAAAAACTCATCGGTCAGATGGTGGATTTGACCATCAACCAAGCCATGACCAACACCCTGCGCGGTGAGCTGGCCATGAGTGACGCGCAGATTGAGGCGTTTGAGCCTGTGCCTTATGGCAATGGCGGTGGTTTTATCAGCATTCCGATTGCGCAGGTTTAAAGCTGGCATCCGCTCTATAAACATTAAAAACGGAAAACGGGAACTTAGGTTCCCGTTTTTCGCATCTGCTTTTAAAGCCCCTCCCCCAAGTGGGGGAGGGGGTGGGGAGAGGGATGACGTTCGAGTCACTTCCAATGTTATCAGTCGGTAGAACCCCACAATCCCCAAACCCCAGCTCCTCTCTCATCTGCGCGAGTAGAGAGAAAATAGCAGCCATTAAAAAAGGAAGCCTAAGCTCCCTTTTTATTGCGCGTTACAAGTTGCACATTGCAAGCCAAAACCTTACATGTCCATGCCGCCGTTCACGCCCAGAACCTGACCCGTGATGTAGCCAGACTGATTCGATGCCAAGAACAACACCGCGTTCGCGATGTCCTGCGCTTGACCCAAGCGACCCAATGGAATACGGCTTTGCAATTGCTCTGCAGCGCCCTCACCCATCGCATGTGTCATGTCTGTGGCAATGAAACCCGGTGCCACACAGTTCACCGTGATGTTGCGTGAACCCAATTCTTGTGCCAATGCACGTGTCATGGCTTCTACGCCACCTTTGGCCGCTGCGTAGTTGGCTTG
>CAZDLD010000199.1:0-1808 GCA_964506355.1 uncultured Hydromonas sp. | reverse complement strand
ATTCATCCGACTTTGGGCATTGCCATGGACATGAGCATACAGCTCAAAGCGGCCAACGGTGCGATTTGCACGCTCAGTTTGTCGTTCAATAACGACGGTCCATTGGGCACATTCTTTCGCTACATTGGCGACAGCGCTACTTACCTGGCGCGATATGATGATTTGTACAATGGCAAAGATGAACAAATCGATGTATCGAATGTGGACGTGTCTATGAACGGGATTGAGTTGCAAGACCGTGAATTCTTTGCTGCGATTAAAGAAGGGCGCGAGCCAAATTCAAGCGTGGCCAGCGTGTTTGCGTGCTATGAGGTTTTGCACGATTTAGAACAACAGCTCAACGCAAGCGCTTGAGTACGTGAGCATCACCATGACACCACGCACCATAGCCTCGTTTAAAGTTAATCCCATCGGTCTGGGCTGCATGAATATGAGCCATGCCTATGGAACCCCACCTGACGAGCAGACAGCCGAGCGTATGTTGTTGGCGGCGGTGGATGCTGGGGTGGATTTGTTTGACACTGCAGCCTTGTACGGCTTTGGTACGAATGAAAGACTGGTCGGTCGAGTGTTGCGTTCTCACCGCCAAAACATCGTCTTGACCAGCAAATGCGGCATGCAGGGGGTCAATGGGGTGCGCGTAATCGATGGCCATCCCGAAACCTTGAAAAAAACCTGCGAAGACAGCCTGAGCCGATTACAAACCGATGTGATTGATGTGTATTACCTGCACCGCTTGGACAAGGCCGTGCCGATAGAAGAGTCGGTTGGTGCCTTGGCCGATTTGGTGCGTGCGGGCAAAATTCGCAGCATCGGCCTGTCCGAAGTGTCGGCCAAAACCTTAAAACGCGCTCATGCTGAGCACCCCATCGCGGCATTACAAACCGAATATTCAATCTGGACGCGCAATCCCGAGGTGGCGGTGTTGGAGGCGTGTCGCAGCTTAGGCATAGCATTTGTGGCATTCTCACCTCTGGGACGAGGATTTTTGTCCAACGCAATTGAGGATGAAGCAAAGTTGAGTCAATTGGTGGACAAGGACATTCGACGTACCATGCCACGGTTTTATCCTGAGCAGTTCAAACACAACTTGGTATTTTTGCGAGCATTTGAACGACTGGCGCAAATGTACGAATGCACAATGGCGCAACTGGCGTTAGCATGGCTGCTGGCGCAAGGTGAGCACATCATTCCAATACCAGGTACGACTCAATTGAATCATCTGACAGAGAACATGGCCGCGGCTGAGCTTGTGTTGAACGTGGAGCAAGTTCAAGCCATCGACCAACTGCTGCGCGTTTATCCAATCATGGGGGCGCGGTACAACGAAGCGACCCAAAGCGAAATCGACACCGAAGAGTTGAAAAATTGAAATATTGAACGAATCAATTCCAGTGGCAACATATGCATCAAGACCCCATGTCTGAATTTTTCATCTACAAAAATCATAAATAAATAGAATTAATCAACGAGGAGATATAAATGATTAACGGTAATACCCAACTGATTGCACACATCGGCTTTCCGACCCATACGTTTAAGTCTCCCATGATTTATAACCCGTATTTTGAGCAAAAGGGTATCAATGCGGTGGTGGTTCCCATGGGTTCTCAATCCGAGGACTACCCCAACTTTCTGCGTGAGGTGTTCAAATTGAGTAACATCGCTGGCGCGCTCATCACCATGCCGCATAAGGTGGTGACCTTGGGCATGATGGATGTCATCAGTCCGACCGCCGAAATCGCAGGCGCGTGCAACGCAGTGCGCCGCATGGCTGATGGGCGCTTACAAGGCGATATGTTTGACGG
>CAZDLD010000198.1:0-1817 GCA_964506355.1 uncultured Hydromonas sp. | reverse complement strand
GGATATGAGCGTGGATGAAGCGCTCAAATACATCATCTCAATGGGCGTGGTAGAGCTTGACGGCCTACCCAACAAGTCGGACTCACCCGCCAAGAAATAAGTCTTTCTGATTTAACGAAATTTAACTTAATTCATCACATAGAACTTTAAAACACTTAAAACCTTAACCGAAAGTAAACACATGAGTATGCGCAGTCATTTTTGTGGTCTTGTGACCAAAGAGTCCGTTGAACAAACCGTCACTTTATGCGGCTGGGTCAATCGTCGCCGTGACCACGGCGGTGTGATTTTCCTCGACGTGCGCGACAAAGAAGGCTTGGTTCAAGTGGTGTGTAACCCTGATGATGCGGCGATGTTCGAGCTGGCATCAACTTTGCGAAACGAATTTTGCGTCAAAATAATTGGTCGTGTGGTGTTGCGCGATGCAGCCTTGATCAATCCTAAATTGGCCACTGGCGAAATCGAAGTGGTGTGTAAAGAGTTGGAAATTCTCAACCCATCGGTCACGCCTCCATTCCAACTGGACGAAGAGAACCTCTCAGAAACCACGCGCCTGACCCACCGTGTGCTTGACTTGCGTCGCCCACAAATGCAATACAACATGAAACTACGCTACCGTGCTGCCATGGCAATGCGTAAATTCTTAGACTCAAACGACTTTATCGACATCGAAACACCGATGCTGACCAAATCCACACCAGAAGGCGCACGCGACTACCTCGTCCCCTCACGCGTGCATGACGGTCAGTTCTTCGCATTGCCACAATCGCCACAACTGTTCAAACAAATGTTGATGGTTGCAGGCTTTGACCGCTACTACCAAATCGTTAAATGCTTCCGTGACGAAGACTTGCGCGCCGATCGCCAACCTGAATTCACCCAAGTGGATATCGAAACCTCATTCATGTCCGAAGAGGACATTCGCGATACGTTCGAGGGCATGATACGCGGCCTGTTTAAAGAAGTTTTGGACGTCGAATTGGCCAACCCATTCCCAGTGATGAGCTACGCCGATGCCATGCACCTGTACGGCTCGGACAAACCCGACATGCGCATCCCATTGCAATTCACCGAATTGACCGATGTGATGAAAACCGTTGAATTTAAAGTATTCAACTCAGCTGCGAACCTGCCCGATGGTCGTGTGGTCGCCCTGCGCGTGCCCAACGGCTCAGAAATTTCACGTTCCGAAATCGACGCCTACACCCAATTCGTTGGCATCTATGGTGCCAAAGGTCTGGCCTACATCAAAATCAATGACATCACCGCAGGTCGTGATGGCCTGCAATCACCGATTGTGAAAAACATCGACGATGCGTCATTGACTGAAATTTTGAACCGCACGGGCGCTCAAACAGGCGACATCATTTTCTTTGGCGCGGATCGTGCCAAAGTGGTGAACGACGCCATCGGTGCACTGCGCATCAAAATCGGTCACGAAAAAGGCCACGCATCTAAAGATTGGAAACCTTTGTGGGTTGTGGACTTCCCAATGTTCGAATACGACGACGAAGCCAAACGCTATGTCGCCTGTCACCACCCCTTCACCGCGCCCAAAGACGGTCACGAAGACTTCTTGGACAGCAACCCTGCTGAATGTATTGCCAAAGCCTACGACATGGTGCTCAATGGTTGGGAAATTGGCGGCGGCTCGGTGCGTATCCACCGCGAAGAAGTTCAATCCAAAGTATTCCGTGCTCTGAACATCGGTGCTGAAGAAGCCCAAGAAAAATTCGGCTTCTTGCTCGACGCATTGCAATACGGCGCGCCGCCACACGGCGGGATTGCCTTTGGTTTGGACCGCATCGTCACCATGA
>CAZDLD010000197.1:960-1838 GCA_964506355.1 uncultured Hydromonas sp. | reverse complement strand
CGCCGTGTTTGTGCCCCAGTCCTGAGCGCGGCAGTATCATGGCGGCATAGTTGGCGTCGGCCAGATGGATGGCCAGTCCTGTGGGGATGAGGGTGGTTTGACCCGGTTCGAGTACGATCGGCGCGTCGATACACGCACGTAAATCCAAGCCTGCACTGCCCGATGTGGCATAATGCGGCAGTTGGTCTTTGATGAGTGGGTTGATGATTTTGATGTCGATGCGCATATCTGGATCCTTTATTTGCTGGCTGTTCTGTTGCCTTGAGTTGGGCGTTTTATCCACTGGCTCAAGGTTTTTGTGGGCGTATTGTAGCCGATTTGTTTGAAAGTTTAGATGAAACCTCCGAAGATTCCTCGTTCTGTTTTGGTCATGATTCACACGCCTGACATGCAGTTTTTGCTGCTCAAACGCACACGCAAGGGCGAGTTCGAACGTGATTTTTGGCAGTCGGTGACAGGGAGTTTGGATTTTGAGGATGAGTTGCCCTCCGATGCGGCGCGCCGAGAGTTGTTTGAGGAGACGGGGCTGCGTGCGGATGAGTTTGAGTTTCGCGATTTGAATGTGTCGGTGTCGTATGAGATTTTCCCTGAGTGGCAGTACCGCTACGCCGATGGCGTGACGAGCAACACCGAGCATCAGTTTGCCGTGTGCGTGCCCGATACCTCGGTGGCGGTGACGCTGGCGGACAATGAGCACACGGATTATCAGTGGCTGCCTGCGCACGAGGCGGCGGCTCTGTGCTTCTCATGGAACAATGCGGCGGCGATTACTCGACTGGCACAGATAGATTAACTTCACTTAATCTGTAGACTTAAAACTATAAATGACAAAAAGGCGGAAATTTCCGCCTTTTTTCAATACTTCTGTGCTTCTGTGT
>CAZDLD010000197.1:0-935 GCA_964506355.1 uncultured Hydromonas sp. | reverse complement strand
CCTTTATTTACTGGGGCAGGCTGCAGTTGTTGTTATTTTGGATGCGCGGATAGCTCACATCGTTGCTGCGTTGCCATACGGTCACGCATTGGTTCAGAGCGAATTCATCGCTGGTTTGCACCACGTAGGTTTCGTTCGGATTGGTCTGTACCGTGTAGCGGTAGCTCAGCTTGGGTTGATTGACTGCTGAGTCCAAGAGAATTTGCGCCAGTCCAAAGCTGATGCCCCAGCCGATGTGATTGGAGCCGCCACCGATGCCGACGTTGACGTCCACTGGGCTGGTGCGGCGTTGTTCGTACTGTTGCAGGGTTTGTTTTTGCACCACGGTGCCGATGCTGGCGCGGGCGTCGCTGTCAACCGCCAATGAGTTGGTACTGGTGGCGCAGGCGGTCAAGCTCAGGGCGATGGCAATGCTACCGATGATTTTTGCGTGGCGGGTTGTGGTGTGGATGTACATGCTGTTCTCCGGTAACGGGGTGAAATTGTATTGGTTAAATTCGGGTTGTTTTATTTTAGGTTTATTTGACACGTTTTGCCAAGGTAAATCGTTTGCGCCAGTAGTCCACTTGGTAATCTTCGATGCGCACCACGCCGTTGCTGCTGGGCGAGTGTATGAAATAAGTTTGCCCTAAATAAATGCCCACATGCGAATATGGTTGACCGTCGGTGTTAAAAAACAGTAAGTCCCCTGCTTTGGCCTCGCTCAGAGGGATGACGGTGCCTGTAGTGGCTTGCTCGACCGCTCGGCGCGGGAGTTTGACCGAGAGTGCTCGTTTGGCTGAGTATTGCACCAGCCCTGAGCAGTCAAAGCCATCTGGCGTGGTGCCGCCATAGACATAGGGCGTGCCCAAATATTTCATCGCATACACCGCCATGTCGCGGTTCGGCCCCGAAGAAACGGTGAGGTTGGCGGGAATTTTGCCTGCGCGCTTGCC
>CAZDLD010000196.1:0-1848 GCA_964506355.1 uncultured Hydromonas sp. | reverse complement strand
GTGCACATCGCGCCACTCACGCAGACGCAAGTGGTTGAGAAAGTTTGCACGGCACAGGTCTTGCAACTGGCGATTGGATTTTTTGTGCGCGACCGCGTCCTCGAACCACTTCCAGATTTTCAAATAACTCAAAAATTCAGACTGCGGGTCGGCAAATTTCACATGCGCTGCATCGGCCTGCTGGCGCGCTTCTTGCGGGCGATCGCGCACATCTTGCACCGACAAGGCGGCAGCGATAATCAGTACCTCCTTGAGTGCACCCATGTCGCGCGCCGCCAGAATCATGCGTGCGACCCGCGGGTCGATTGGCAGCTTGGCCAGTGCGCGACCAATTTCGGTCAACTCATTTTTGCCATCCACCGCGCCCAACTCTTGCAACAAATGATAACCGTCGCTAATCGCTTTGGCAGGGGGTGCTTGTACAAATGGAAAGTTCTCAATCTGCGTCAAGCCCAAGGCCTTCATGCGCAAAATCACATTCGCCAAAGACGAGCGCAAAATCTCTGGGTCGGTGAACGCATCGCGCCCCACAAAGTCCGCTTCGTCATACAAACGAATACACACCCCCGCAGCCACACGACCGCACCGCCCTGCACGTTGATTCGCGGCGGCTTGCGCGATGGCTTCGATTTGTAATTGTTCGACTTTTTGACGGTAGGAATAGCGCTTCACCCGCGCCAGTCCTGTGTCGACCACATAGCGTATGCCCGGAACGGTCAAGGAGGTTTCAGCGACATTGGTCGCCAGCACGATGCGGCGCGCGTTCGAGCGCTTGAAAATTCGTTCCTGCTCAGCGGGTGACAGACGTGCAAACAACGGCAAAATTTCTGTATGTGCTGGGTGGTGTTTGCGCAGATGTTCTGCCGCCTCGCGGATTTCACGCTCACCTGGCAAAAATACCAGCACATCGCCATCGCCCTCACGCGCCAATTCATCGACCGCATCCACGATGCCATCGTATAAATCGCGCTCTTTGTCCTGCGCGTTGGCCTGTATCGGGCGATAACGCACTTCGACTGGGTAGGTGCGACCCGTGACATTGATGATGGGTGCAGGCTGCGCCACTGTACCGAAATGTTCCGCAAAGCGTTGTGCGTCAATGGTCGCCGAGGTGATGATGATTTTTAAATCTGGGCGTTGCGGCAATATTTCCTTGAGATACCCCATCAAGAAATCAATGTTCAAACTGCGCTCGTGCGCCTCATCGATGATGATGGTGTCGTACTGTTTGAGCAGTCTATCGTTCTGCGTCTCCGCCAGCAGTATGCCGTCGGTCATCAGCTTAATCGATGCGCCTTTTTGCAATTTATCCGCAAAGCGAATTTTATAGCCGACAATTTGCCCCAGTTCTGAATTCAATTCCTCGGCAATGCGACGGGCGGTACTGGTCGCGGCCAGCCGCCGTGGTTGTGTGTGCCCGATTAGCCCACGCCCGCCTGCGCCCAAGCCACGCCCCAAACTCAAACACATTTTGGGCAGCTGAGTGGTCTTACCCGAGCCAGTTTCACCACAGACAATCACCACTTGATGCTGCGCAATCAGCTCGCAAATGGCGTCCTTTTCCATCGATACGGGCAGGGTTTCTGGAAATTGAATTTTGGCGTGCAGGGCTTGGATCTGCTCTGGGCTAACGAGCACTTTGGGTGGCGCTGCTCGATGTGAAGATGAAGTTGATCCACCCGTTCGCTGGTGTTTGGCACCTACAGTTTGTGCACCTACAGTTTTGGCGGCGTCTGAATGGCTTGCTGACTTGGGGCGCTCGGTGCGTTGTGATTGATGACTGAGTTCTGCGTTTTTACTTGGATTTGATCGCAATTTCCCTTCGCCCTGGCCTGCACGCGTATGTGT
>CAZDLD010000195.1:0-1863 GCA_964506355.1 uncultured Hydromonas sp. | reverse complement strand
TTTGTTGCTTGATTTGGCCGATGACGAGCTTCTGGCTTTGATTATGTGCCGCAAAGAGCTCGCCGAAGTTGACCCATCTGAACACATGATGAACACGGATGATATGCAGCAGGCCGATGCTGTGCTGCAAATGTTGCGTGCGGTGTGATTGGTTCTGAGTTTAGCACTGGTGAGATTGCACTTATTTCTGATAAAAAATAAGTGTAGGATTTCAATTGGTTCTGATATGATGCGCTGGTTTTGAACGATATTTTTTATAAGATTTTATTGATACATCTGTGATAAAATCTGATTGATTTTTTTGCAAGTCCCGTTTTCGGTGATTTACAACTTGATTTGTTGGGTAACTGTTAAACAGTGCAGTGCTGGTTCCGAATGAATTGAGTGAAGCTGTTGATGGCGCGGTGAGGCCGCTAAATCAACGGGAGCGGTTCTCCCACATCCACTTGTACGAAGCGTACAGAAAGGCTGAGCAACATTATGATGAATGATTATTTGTCGAATTCATACCTCTTTGGCGGTAATGCACCGTATGTCGAAGAGATGTATGAGCAATACCTCAACAACCCCAATTCCGTACCTGAGCAATGGCGCGCTTATTTTGACAATATGCAAAATTTGCCAGCGTCCAATGGTCAAGTCGAAACCTCTGACGTCGCACACGCGCCAGTCATCGAGTCTTTTGCACAACGTGCAAAACAAAATAAATTCTTAGCATTCCAAGCAGCCAACTCTGGCGCAGGCGGTGGCAAACAACAAGTTGCGGTGCAGTCATTGATTGCCGCTTATCGTTTCTTGGGCTCACGTTGGTCTAACTTAGATCCACTCAAACGCCATGACCGTCCTGAAATTCCTGAATTAGACCCAGCATTTTATGGCTTTACCGAAGCCGATATGGACACGCGTTATAGTGTGAACAACACCTATTTCGGCGAAGATGAAATGACTTTGCGTGATTTGATTCATGCATTGCGCGTGACTTATTGTGCCAACTTGGGTGCTGAGTACATGTACATCTCCGATCCAGTCGAAAAACGCTGGTGGCAAGAACGCATCGAATCATGCAAATCAACCCCAATGTTCAGTGTGGATCAAAAACGCCGCATTATGATTGAGCTGACTGAAGCTGAAGGCTTGGAGCGTTATTTGCACACCCGTTATGTGGGTCAAAAGCGCTTCTCCCTCGAAGGTGGCGAGAGTTTCATCGCATCGATGGACGCATTGATTCAGCACGCTGGCGCACAAGGCGCTCAAGAAATCGTCATCGCGATGGCGCATCGTGGCCGCTTGAATGTGTTGGTCAATACTTTGGGTAAAAACCCAGCGGACTTGTTCGCAGAATTCGAAGGCAAACACGCCGATGACTTGCCAGCGGGCGACGTGAAATACCACCAAGGTTTTTCAAGCGACGTTTCGACGGCTGGTGGTCCAGTTCACTTGAACTTGGCATTTAATCCATCACACTTAGAAATCGTCAACCCAGTGGTTGAGGGTTCAGCACGTGCGCGTTTGGACCGCCGTGGTGACACCACCGGTGAGCAAGTGATTCCAGTACAAATTCACGGTGACGCGGCATTCGCAGGTCAAGGCGTGGTCATGGAAACATTGAACTTGGCGCAAACACGTGGCTACGGTACTTTCGGTACGATTCACATTGTGATTAACAACCAAATTGGTTTCACCACTTCAGACCCACGCGATAAAGGTTCGACCACTTATTGCTCGGACGTTGTGAAAATGATTGAAGCGCCTGTGTTGCACGTCAACGGCGACGATCCATAAATCTTGGTGTGGGCAACTCATGTGGCTTTGGTCTATCGAAAACAGTTGAAAAAAGAAGTTTTCATCGACATCGTGTTTTTC
>CAZDLD010000194.1:0-1870 GCA_964506355.1 uncultured Hydromonas sp. | reverse complement strand
CCCCTGAGAACATGGCAGAAATCGTGTTGACCACGTTATTGCCAATCAGAATGACGCCAAGCAGACGCTCAGTTTGATCGAGCAAGCCCTGCGTGCGTCGCGCCGCTCGGCTGCCTTGCTTGACCATGTGGCGCAAGCGGAATCGATTGATGGCCATCATCGATGTCTCAGCGATGGAGAAAAATCCAGCAATGGCCAACAACGCCACCAATATTAAAATCTGCGCCCAAAGGGGAAGACCGTCCACAGTGTTATACCTTTATTTCGTTTAAATCAATACAACCCAGCACATAGCCACACCAATGGCTCTGAGGCTCACCCAATTCACACATCTCGTGCCAGTGCATAATCGGCCAAGCTCAACAACACCTGTTTGAATTCAGACTCAGGCAAAAATGCCAAGGCTTTTTTAGCCGCATCGACTTCGCGCTGCGCCATCTGGCGCGTGTACTCAAGCGCACCGCCCGTGGTGATGGCGCTCAATACCGTGTTGAAATCTGGGTGTGCCTGATCGATGCCGCCATTTTCAATCGCCGCCTTGACCATGATTTTTTCATCAGCAGAGCCGTGCTCGAGCAGGTAAATCAATGGCAATGTGGGCTTGCCCTCGCGCAAATCATCACCCACATTTTTACCCAAAACCGCCGTGTCACCTGCGTAGTCCAAAATATCATCGGCCAGCTGAAACGCCGCGCCCAAATGACGACCATAAGCCGCACAAGCCTGCTCATGCGCCTCGCCACCACCCGACATCACCGCCGCCAGCTGCGCTGAGGCTTCGAACAGACGTGCGGTCTTGTAATGAATCACTTGCATATAGCGCGCTTCGGTCACGTCGGGGTCGTGTACATTCAACAGCTGCAAAACCTCACCCTCGGCAATCACATTGGTCGCATCGGCCAGAATCTCCATCACGCGCATATTCTGCACACTGACCATCATCTGAAACGAGCGCGAGTACAAGAAGTCACCCACCAAAACACTGGCCGCATTGCCAAACAAGGCATTGGCCGTCTGACGACCACGGCGCAAATCCGACTCATCGACCACATCGTCATGCAAAAGGGTTGAGGTGTGGATAAACTCGACCACCGCGGCCAAGGTGTAGGCGTGCGCAGGACAGTCCGATTGCATCGCTCGGGTGAGCAACAAGTGAATCGCAGGGCGAAGGCGCTTGCCCCCAGCGGAAATCAAATACTCCGCCACCTGATTGACCAGCGGCACTTCAGAATGCAAAGTGCTACGCACTACTTCATTTAATCGCTCCATATCGGGGCGAATGAGCGCCAGAATATCTTTTTTAATTTGAGTTGTCATCTGATTTTGTACAGGCATTGATGCGTCCGTTTATCTTGTGGCGATGGTAAGCCCACACCGTATTTTAACTAGTGGGGCATTATACAAGACATGGGGCAAAAATTGAGATTTTGCTGAGCTGAAACAACAAGAACCGTTTTTTTTGAAAAAAACTTCCTGTCTCACACTTACCAAACTGAACATATAGTTTTTTTAGCAAACGGTGTAAAATTATCACTGGTAAAAATGAGAATTTTTTATTTCTAAAGCATTTTTATAGTGCTAATTTAATAACAAAGGAAGAATAGCAATGCATCAAACAGCAATGGATAACGCAAAACAATTTTTCGACTGCTATGCCCCTCCTTTTACAAACAAAATAGCTGGAGAAGGTGGGCTTCGCGACAAAATCAAAGTGGTTGACATTGGCGCACAAGATGTCAATGGTAGTTTAAGAAGCGTCTGTCCAGCCGACTTTGAGTACATCGGTGTTGACTTCGAACATGCAAAGGGTGTAGACATTGTATAAAAAGACCCCTACTCACTACCTTTTGAAAATGAATCCGTGTACATA
>CAZDLD010000193.1:0-1922 GCA_964506355.1 uncultured Hydromonas sp. | reverse complement strand
CGCATGAACATGCCATTGCTGCTCACCACAACCCGAATAGTACGTGCCACTGATCCAAGCCGCATAGCCTGAAACACCTAAATTAATGGTACTTTTCCAGCCATTGGCCGGACATTGACCATCAACCCAGCGCACCGAATTATTGACATCAAAACCATCGAGCCACGGCACCATGCGCACTTGCTGCGTTTGCGGGTCAAATTTAAAGCTCAATGCATGAAAATTTAGCAGCGCAGCATCGGGCAAAGCGTTATACGGCATCGCAGGCTCACCATCGAACTGACCTGGATTTTGCTCGGCATTGGCAAATGCACTGCGGTTCATCAATATCGGCGCATTGAGCTGCGTCACGCCTTGTGCGCGCAATTGCTGCACCAGCGCGTCGAGTCGCTCAATGACCAGTTGTGGGTCGCCCACCCCTTTGAGCAACACAGGCGTATTCAAATGCCCCTCAGCGTCCATCGGCGCCTGTGTCAACAATCGGGTCTGCCACCGATAGTCCGGACCGAATTGACGCAGCGCAGCAAAAGTAGTCACCAACTTAATTACCGATGCGGGATTTTGCGAAGCTTGAGCGTTGATGCTGATGATGGCAGAACGACCGTCCACAGGCTGCGCATAAAATGATGCCCCAGAGCGTGAAACACCCTGCGACAACGCACTCAAAAAATCATTGGGACTCAGGATTTTGGATTCAAAATTCGTGTCGTCCACAGGTGCAGAATCAACTGAATTCTTGACGGTGCTGGGCATGGTGGCGTTGTTCTCTAAAACCACCTCTTGTGGCGCAGTTTGCGCCACACCCACTGACACCGAAGTGAGCAGCAATATACTGACCACCATCCGATGCATCGCAGTGCGTCCACCGGCACGAATTTTTTGCATTTTAAAAAACTTCATAACCACCCAATAAAAAAATGATAACCACAACTTGTGCGCAGATTGTACTGCAACCCCCATATTTGAGTGCACATCACAACACAAAACATCACATTTTAGAAAAATCGGCACTCAAATACAGCAATTCCTGCACCAAGACCCACCTGATAGAAATAGCCAAGGCGCATGGACAGTGCTATAATGTTGTAATCAAAGCACTATAAAGACAGAGGACTAAATGAGCGCGATTATTATCGATGGCAAAGCAATCGCCACCGCCACACAAGCCGAAATCAAAACCCAAGTCGCCCAATTGGTCGAACAAGGCGTGCGACCTGGCTTGGCTGTGATTTTAGTGGGCGACAACCCAGCTTCTCAAGTCTACGTGCGCAACAAAGTCAAAGGCTGTGAAAATGTCGGCATACACTCAGTGCTCGACCGTTACCCTGCTGATTTATCAGAAGCCAAACTGCTGCAGCGCATCCATGAGCTGAATCAAGATCCAGAAATTCACGGCATCTTGGTACAACTGCCCCTCCCCAAACACATCAACGAACACGCAGTGCTCGAAGCCATAGACCCGTCCAAAGACGTCGACGGCTTTCACCTCATCAATGCGGGCGCACTGATGACGGGGCAGCCACGTTTGCGTGCATGCACCCCCTATGGTGTGATGAAAATGTTAGAATTCCACAAAATTCCATTGTGGGGCGCCCACGCCGTGGTCATCGGTGCGTCCAACATCGTGGGCAAACCCATGGCGATGATGCTCTTGCAAGCGGGTGCGACAGTGACCATTTGTAATTCTAAGACCCGTGATTTGGCATCACACACCCGTCAAGCGGATGTGATTGTGGCGGCTGTGGGCCGTACCAAGATTTTGACCGCCGACATGGTGCGCGCAGGCGCCACAGTAATTGATGTGGGCATGAATCGCGATGAAGCCGGTAAACTGTGTGGCGATGTGGACTTTGAGTCTGTCAAGCAAGTGGCAGGCGCCATCACACCAGTACCCGGTGGCGTCGGTCCTATGACCATCACCA
>CAZDLD010000192.1:0-2068 GCA_964506355.1 uncultured Hydromonas sp. | reverse complement strand
GTGTTAAAAATCAATGGAGTCTGACCCCAATGATTCATGATGATGTTAACAATATCAATGAAATATCACATCGATGGGGTCAGACTCCTTTGATGTAAATCATCCCACCATCAAACTCAATCAATCTGCACAAACCGTCCTTGGTTGTACTCCAGTATGGCCTGTCGGATTTGGGTTGGGTGTTCATCACGAACTGGCCGTAGCCGACGATTGGCTTGCCGATGGGGGTGCCTGAGTTGGTAGGGTGGGCTAAATGTTTTATCTTTTGCCCACGCTGTCTGCTTCCGCGTCGATAAATATAAGGTAAAACAGTTGCTTACCACTTGATTTTGCCTTGGTTTTTGATTGTGTTTGACCTCTTGATTTTCAGTCTGCTCCCTTTTATGTTATTTCCTTTGATGTTTTGTTTAGGCAAATTATTGTCTTTTATAGTTCTGCAAATCAAATTTCACGATAAAGCCACGTATTTCGTGGCTTTATCGTTTATTTTATCGGCATAACAGGTTAGAATAACAAAGGCTTACAATTAGCTGACAATTAAGTAGAGCAGAACAATTACATACACACACAAAACAAAAGGAATTTTTTTAATGGCATATGCAACTTTAGAAGACTTTTTAGCCTACGTCGCCAAACGCGATCCTGATCAACCTGAATTTTTACAAGCGGTTAAAGAAGTGATGACCAGTTTGTGGCCGTTCATCGAAAAAAATCCAAAATACGCAAACTACGCGGTATTAGAGCGCTTGATTGAATCTGAACGCGTGATTCAGTTCCGTGTGAGTTGGGTCGATGATGCCGGAAACACGCAAGTGAACCGTGCCTTTCGTATTCAACACAACAACGCATTGGGCCCTTACAAAGGCGGTATGCGTTTTCACCCATCGGTTAACTTGTCGATTTTGAAGTTTTTGGCGTTTGAACAAACGCTTAAAAACTCTTTGACCACATTGCCAATGGGCGGTGGCAAAGGTGGTGCGGACTTTGATCCAAAAGGTAAATCAGATGGTGAAGTCATGCGTTTTTGCCAAGCACTGATGGGCGAATTGTATCGCCACATCGGCCCGAACACCGACGTACCCGCAGGTGACATCGGCGTGGGCGCGCGTGAAGTGGGCTTTATGACCGGCTACATGAAAAAATACTCGAACGACACAGGCAGTGTGTTTACCGGCAAAGGCATCACCTTTGGCGGCTCATTGATTCGTCCGGAAGCCACCGGCTATGGCACCGTTTACTTCGCGCAAGAAATGCTCAACCACAAAGGCAATGAGCTCAAAGGCAAAACCGTGCTGATTTCAGGCTCAGGCAATGTTGCGCAGTACGCATGTGAAAAAGCCACCCAGTTGGGTGCTAAAGTAGTCAGTTTGTCTGATTCAGAAGGCACCATCCACATTCCTGAAGGCATCGACGCTGCTAAATTGGCCGCGATTATGGAACTCAAAAACGTTCAACGTGGCCGCTTATCAGCGTTTGCCGCTGCCAACGGTCACACTTTTGAAGCGGGCAAACGCCCATGGCACATCAAAGCCGATGTCGCCATGCCATGCGCCACACAGAATGAATTGAATGAAGACGACGCAAAAACTTTGGTCGCCAATGGCGTGATTTGCGTCTCCGAAGGCGCCAATATGCCATCGACTTTCGAGGCAGTGGAAGTATTCATCCACGCTGGCGTCATGTTCGCGCCAGGCAAAGCATCCAACGCAGGCGGTGTTGCCACTTCAGGCTTGGAAATGAGCCAAAATGCATTGCGCTTGGCTTGGACTAGTGATGAAGTGGACGCCAAACTCAACGGCATCATGAAAGACATTCACCGAAATTGCGTGAAATACGGCACGCAAGCCGACGGCTCTGTCAACTACGTTGACGGTGCCAATATCGCTGGGTTCGTGAAAGTTGCAGAAGCGATGATTGCGCAAGGGGTATATTAAGCATTGGTTGTACACATGTTAAAAAGCCGCCTGAAAGAGCGGCTTTTTTTTTGGCGAGCCAATTAAATAGCCTGAGCTTAACTAAAATTCGCGCATTATGGGGTTACTTCAGACTTCATTGATTTTAACTATCC
>CAZDLD010000191.1:1721-2098 GCA_964506355.1 uncultured Hydromonas sp. | reverse complement strand
ATATACGCCCGTTTTGCCCAGCGTTTGGACAACTGGCTGACTGCACCCACTGGCGCTGGGGTGTTGTTCGAGACCGATTACCGACTGCGCCCGAATGGCGACAGCGGACTGATGGTGGTCTCGACCAAGATGTTTGAGCAGTATCAACAGCAGTCTGCGTGGTTTTGGGAGTTTCAGGCGTTGACCCGAGCACGTTACTGCGCGGGTGACGCACAGGTCGGCGCGTGGTTTGAGCAATGCCGACGTAGTATTTTGGCGCAACCCCGTGAACTGCCTAAAGTGCGCCAAGAAATTCTCGATATGCGCACCAAACTGCAAGCAGGTCACGCCAACCCAAGCGCATTATTTGATTTGAAATACGATGCGGGCGGCATGGT
>CAZDLD010000191.1:0-1711 GCA_964506355.1 uncultured Hydromonas sp. | reverse complement strand
TTGCGTCCAAGCACTCATACTAAGTTACTCGAACATTCACCCTGAACTGCTTGATAACAAAGGGAATATAGCCTTGCTTGAGCGTGCTGAAACAGCTGGGTTAATCAGTTCAGGTCTGGGCGCTCGTTGTGGTGATGCATACCGAGAATACCGTCATTTGCAGCATATCGCTCGCTTACAGAACATTGCCAAGCCGCGTGTGGAACCCCAATCAGTCGTTCAATTCACGACTGCGGTGAATCAACTGAGAACAGAAGTTTTGGGAGCTTAACTGATGAAAATGCAATTACCCGCACATCAGCTTATAAACGCCACATGGGGTTTGTTATGAATCGATACAAATGGTTGATTGCCCCACTGTTTACAATGGCCTTGTTTGGTTTAACTGGTTGTGCCAGTCTTATCGCTTCCGGTATCAGCCGTAGCATTTGGGAAACAGACGGTTATTCAGAACTCATAGCGACCGACGACATCATCGCGATGGGCAGTGCAGCGAGCCATACGCGGCAGTCTGCAAGCAAAGAAGGTGCTGCAGTGGTATTGGTTGGCACGAAAAACACCTACGTCATGACTGAGGGCGGTTTAGAACTTACATCGATTGTGAACCAATTGGACGGACAATTCATCAGCGTCAATCAAAATCAAGCCATAGAGTTCAGATTACTCGATACACTTGATGATGGGGCGAGTCAATTCTCTGGGGACATAGACTTGAGTTACCATAAGACAACAGAATCAATTTCACCCAAAGAAATCAAAGCCTTAAGTCACTTGGGTTTTAAGTTGATAGAAAATTGCGGGGATAAAAAAAAGCCCAGCCCTGACTCAAATGGCCCAGTTTCTTGCTATATGAAGCCTTTGCACATCAAAGCGACGCTTTATCCGCCAGCTAAAAATTTAGCCACAATCAAAACTCAATTTAAGCGCACCCGCGAAATCAGCTTGGTCAAGTATCACGAAGGCCGTGACGGCACAGGCATTAATCCAATCAGTATTATTCTAATGCCCGCGGCTATTGTGATTGATGTGATTACATCGCCTTTGCAATATTGGTATTTTTCAAAGCACCCCATCATTTAAGCTAAATTTTAATTGAAGCTTAAACTTAAGCTTCAATATCTCTTACTTTAGCCAATGCTTGTTCAATGCGCTCGACCGCGATGACCTTGAGTCCCTCGATTTTTTGTTTGGGCGCGTTGGCTTTGGGTATCAATGCATGGGTAAAGCCCAATTTAGCCGCTTCTTTCAAGCGCTCCTGACCTCGCGGTGCAGGTCGCACCTCACCAGCCAAGCCAATTTCGCCAAACACCACCAAACCTTTAGGCAAGGGCTTATTGCGCAACGACGAGGTGATGGCGAGCAACACCGCCAAATCGGCCGCAGGCTCGGTGATTTTGACACCGCCGACCGCATTGATAAACACATCCTGATCAAAACACGCCACACCCGCATGGCGGTGCAAGACTGCCAGCAACATGGCCAAGCGGTTTTGCTCTAAACCCACCGACAAACGCTTGGCATTCGGCGCGTGCGTGGCATCGACCAGCGCTTGTATCTCCACCAACAAGGGGCGCGTGCCCTCCTGCGTCACCATCACGCACGAGCCCGCCACGTCTTCGTTGTGCTGCGACAGGAAAATGGCCGAAGGGTTGGTCACGCCTTTGAGACCTATATCAGTCATGGAAAACACTCCCACATAATATACCGCACC
>CAZDLD010000190.1:0-2106 GCA_964506355.1 uncultured Hydromonas sp. | reverse complement strand
ATGCCGATGTGGTCTTGCCAACTGCGACTTGGTACGAAAAAGACGATTTGAACACATCGGATATGCACCCATTTATTCACCCGCTCTCGGAAGCGGTACAACCCTTGTGGCAATCTAAAACTGACTGGGAAATTTACAAAGGCATCGCCAAAAAATTCTCAGAAATTGCACAGGACTACATCGGCGTACAAAGTGACTTGGTTTTCACACCGCTCATGCATGATTCCCCCCAAGAGCTTGGCCAGCCGTTTGACGTCAAAGACTGGAAAAAAGGCGAGTGTGAACCCATACCAGGAAAAACCATGCCCATGATGACAGTGGTTGAGCGCGATTATGGACAGATTTATAACAAGTTCACGTCCGTAGGGCCATTACTTGAAAAAATCGGCAATGGTGGCAAAGGCATGGCGTGGCAAACGGGGCATGAAGTAGACGTGTTGCGCGGTTTGAATAAAGTTGCATTTGATGGCGTAGGCAAGGGACAACCCAAGCTCAATACAGCGATTGATGCAGCCGAGATGATTTTAACGCTCGCACCAGAAACGAACGGTCACGTGGCTGTCAAAGCATGGGCAGCGCTTGGAAAAATCACGGGATTAGATCACACGCATTTGGCCAAACCACGTGAGCACGACACGATACGATTCAGAGATGTCCAAGCGCAACCGCGCAAGATCATCTCATCACCAATTTGGTCAGGATTGGAGTCAGAAGAAGTATCGTACAACGCAGGTTATACCAATGTACATGAGTACATTCCATGGCGCACCCTCACAGGCAGACAGCAGTTTTATCAGGATCACCAATGGATGCGTAAATTCGGCGAAGGATTCTGTGTTTATCGCCCGCACGTGGACTTGAAAACCACAGCACGTATGCTCGGCGCCAAATCAAATGGCAATCCAGAAATTGTGCTCAACTTTATTACCCCGCACCAAAAATGGGGCATACACAGCACCTACTCGGATAATTTGCGTATGTTGACCTTATCGCGTGGTGGCCCACATGTTTGGCTCTCCGAAGGTGATGCCCTGCGCGCAGGTTTGGTTGATAACGATTGGGTAGAAGTATTCAATCTGAACGGCACACTCACCGCTCGTGTGGTGGTCAGTCAGCGCGTGCCAGATGGCATGATCATGATGTACCACGCTCAGGAAAAAATCATCAATGTCCCAGGTGCAGAAACCTCAAAAATGCGCGGTGGTATTCATAACTCCGTGACACGCACGGTGATGAAACCCACGCACATGATTGGCGGCTACGCCCAACAGTCTTATGGCTTTAATTATTACGGCACCGTTGGCAGCAATCGCGATGAGTTTGTGGTTGTGCGCAAAATGGACAAGGTCGATTGGATGGACGAAGTGGCAACAGACGCATCCAAAAAATCACCCAAAAAAGTTGTTTCAGTTTAAGACGACCATAGGAGAAGAAGATGAAAATTAGAGCACAAATTGGTATGGTCTTAAACCTTGATAAATGCATCGGTTGTCACACCTGTTCGGTCACGTGTAAAAACGTTTGGACCAGTCGTGATGGCGTTGAATACGCATGGTTCAATAATGTAGAGACCAAACCTGGCATAGGCTACCCAAAAGAATGGGAAAACCAAGTTAAATACAAAGGGGGTTGGATACGCACCAATGCGGGCAAATTACAGCCACGCCAAGGAGGCAAACTCAAAATCCTCTCGAATATATTCGCCAATCCCAACTTGCCGGCGATTGATGAATACTATGAGCCGTTCACCTACGATTACGAACATTTGCAAAACGCGCCTGAGATGCAAACACCAACGACTGCACGCCCTGTATCAGTTCTTACAGGCGAGAAGATGGAGAAAATCGAATGGGGTCCAAATTGGGAAGACGACTTGGGTGGCGAGTTTGCCAAGCGAGCCAAAGACGCATTGTTTGAAGGCATACAAAAAGACATGCACGCTGCATTTGAAAATACATTCATGATGTATTTGCCACGTCTGTGTGAGCATTGTTTGAACCCAACCTGTGTGGCATCATGCCCGTCCGGCTCGATCTATAAACGTGAAGAAGATGGCATTGTGCTGATAGATCAAGACAAATGTCGCGGTTGGCGCATGTGCATCAG
>CAZDLD010000189.1:0-2132 GCA_964506355.1 uncultured Hydromonas sp. | reverse complement strand
CCGTTGGTTGCGTGTGGTCATTAGCGAAGGTCGTAACCGCGAAGTGCGTCGTATGTTTGAAGCGATTGGTTTGACTGTCAGTCGCTTGATTCGAGTGCGCTTTGGTCCCATTATCTTGCCAAGTCAGCTCAAACGTGGTCGTTCACTCGAATGGGAACGACCGCAAGTGCTGCAACTGATGCGCGAATTGGGTCTGAGTGTGTCCACTGGTTTGAGCCGCAGTCATCGTTTGGACGATGAAAATGACGGTGAGGATGTGCCACAAGACGCTCATTTGATGAGTGCCTTTGGTGTCGATCACAATCGTGACGCAGGTCTGACAGGTCGCGATGCGCGTCCAGCAGCCGGCGCACGCGGTAAAATGGGCGCAGGTGCCCCTCGTGGTGCAGGTGCTCGTGGTTCTGCTGATGGCATGGGCGCGCATACAGGCACACGTACAGGCGCACGCACACTGACCTCACGCGCACCGAGCAACCGCGGTACAGGCGGGCGCACGCAGCGCTCAGATGGCGCAGGGTTTTCGGGTGCTGCTCGTTCTCGTCCAACCGATGGCCGTCGTCATCCAGAAGGTCGCACGGCAGGCTCTGAGTCGCGTGGAACAGATGGCCGTTCAGCCCCACGTACGGGTCGAGGTCCTGCACGTGGACCAATGGGTGGGCATACAGCTGGACATTCTGGTGGTGCAGGCGCACGCGGACGTGATGACCGCGGCGAGTCTCGTGGCAATACACGCACGGGTGACGATGGCGCACGTGCTGCACGCGGCCCTCGCACTGGCGCAGCGCGTACCCCGCGCTCGGATCAGCCGCGCTCAGATGCGCCACGCAGTGCACATCCGCGTGCTGCGGGTGCTGGTGGTGGACGTCGCAGCAGTGAGGGTGGCGAGCACACCCGTCCAGCACGCCCAAGCACACGCAGTTCGGGCGGTGGTTCTGGCGGCGCAGGCGCCCCACGTTCGCGTGGACCGCGCAACCGCACGCCTGAGTAAAGGCGCTGAGTCAAAAAGGCGAACCCATGGGTTCGCTTTTTTTGTTCATTGCTGTTGGATAGAAGATTAAACAAACTCAATTTGTGCGCTGAAACCGATAAATCGCCGCATCACTGCATCATCGCATCATTCACCCGCTTCGTCCGCCACTGTCACCGGAATATTCAAAGCTATGAACAAAGGTTCATACTCGGCAAAGCGATGCTCGCGTATTGGCATGGGTTTTTCATTGTCAAAGTACAGCACCATCGCAGGGCGGATGGCGTTCCATCGCTCAACCAACTCGACCGAAACCAAATGGCCTTCGGCGATGAGTTTGTGAATTTTGGCGTGGTAATTAAAGTAACCCATATGGATGTGTATCAGCGCGTGAGTGCGTGCTCACTCTTTCCATTTGATGTTGCAGCCCAAGGATGGAATCTGCGGCTCAGGGGGCGGCTGATCCGAGAGTAACCGCTCGAGCGCGTGGCGCAAATCGGCGCCCGTGACGGGCAGCTCGTTTCGCGGTCGTGCGGGGTCAAACTGTCCTCGGTAGTACAGGCGATGTGCTCGGTTGAATAAAAACAAATCGGGTGTACAGGCCGCTTGATAGGCTTGAGCGACGGTTTGAGTGGCGTCAAATAGATAGGGGAAACTGAAGTTGTATTGCTTGACCGCCAGAGCCATTTGCTCGGGGCTGTCTTCGGGATAAGCCAGCACATCATTTGAATTAATCGCGACAACGGCCACGCCACGCTGCTGATACTCACGCGCCATTTGGGTAAACGCGTCGCGGATGTGTACCACGTAGGGGCAGTGATTACAGATGAATGCCACCAGCAAGGGTTGGTCTGCAAAGTCGGACAAGCAGATGGTGTGTCCAGTCGCCGGTTCGATCAGTGCAAAGTCAGGCGCTGGGGTGTCGAGCACGAGCATATTCGATGGGGTGCGTGCCATGGGTCTGTTTGAGTTGAGTCATTTATGTGTTAGCGTTGCGCATCATGTCCTGCCAATTGCGCAACACAGGGGTGAGGGCGAGCAATTGCGCTTCTAGGATGGCGTTGGGGATGTTTTCAGGTTCATTTTCATGCGCAAAGGCCACGCTGCCTTGATCGACCTGCATCAAGGTCTCGAGCAACATCAGCCATGCGTCGTACCACAGCGC
>CAZDLD010000188.1:0-2139 GCA_964506355.1 uncultured Hydromonas sp. | reverse complement strand
AATAAGTTGGTGTAAATCACATCTGACGCGCTGGCCTGAGTGATGCCCTCTTTGTACGCGTCCGATGCGTTGGCCTCTGCGGTCGCTATAAAGCGCGTGCCCATATAGGCCAAATCCGCGCCCATCGCCTGCGCCGCGAGCACCGCAGAGCCGTTGGCAATGCTGCCCGAGAGGACAATCAGGCCATCATAAAATTCGCGCACTTCGCCGACCAGCGCCATTGGGTTGAGCGTGCCTGCGTGTCCGCCCGCACCTGCGGCGACCAGTATCAATCCGTCCACACCCGCTTCGATTGCTTTTTTGGCATGGCGGGCGTTGATTACATCGTGCAACACAATGCCGCCATAGGCGTGCGCGCCATCGATCAATTCTTTGGGTGGCACGTGCAGGCTGGTGATGAAAATCGGTACTTGATGTTTGAGACACACCTGTATGTCTTCGGCCAATCGTGCATTGGACGGGTGGACGATTTGGTTCACTGCGAATGGTGCTGGGTTTCCACCCGCGGCCTTGTCCGCAGCTAAATACGCCTGCAAATCGGTGAGCCACGCATCGAGCGCGCCATCGCCACGCGCATTGAGCGCAGGGAATGAGCCGACGATGCCAGCCTTGCACTGGGCTTTGACCAGTTCGGGGTTGGACACGATGAACATCGGTGAACAAATAATCGGCAATCGCAACTCGGATAAAACGGGCGGCATACTCATACAGTCTCCTTGAGGGGTGATGGTAAATAATTGAACGGTCGTGCGCAAATTATAAACACAGATTTGCCTATCTGCTTGAATTTATTTCACACCCATCAAAACCGTTAATATTTCATATGATGAAATAGACTATCATTAAATGAAAAAACGCTTGCATGTCGAAAAATAAGCTCATAAAATACATTCACACAAGGTACTATTTTTATAACAATCACCCCATTCACATCACACATGCGAATGATTCTCTTTGGACAGGAGACACCATGCCAGCACAATTTGACGCGAAGCACTATCAGGACATCGACACTTTAGAGACACAAGAGTGGTTAGATGCGCTCAACAACATCATCGCCACCCACGGCACTGAGCGCGCTGCGTTTCTAATCGATCAGCAGATTGCCCACGCCCGCACCAATGGTGTGCTCGAAGCTTTCCAAACCACCACACCCTACATCAACACCATCCGCGTGGAACAACAGCCCAAGTTACCGGGCGACCAGACCATCGAGCACCGCATTCGCTCGTATGTGCGTTGGAACGCCATGGCGATGGTGCTCAAAGCGAACAAGACCACCAATGTCGGCGGCCACATCGCTTCGTTCCAATCGGCTGCGACTTTGTATGAAATTGGGTTCAGTCATTTTTGGCGCGCACCCAGCCCTGAGCATGGTGGCGACTTGATTTATGTTCAAGGTCACTCGGCACCGGGTGTGTATTCGCGGGCATTTTTGCTCGGTCGTCTGAGCGAGGAGCAGCTGATCAATTTCCGCCAAGAGGTTGACGGCAAAGGAATTTCATCGTATCCACACCCGTATTTGATGCCTGATTTTTGGCAGTTCCCGACCGTGTCTATGGGCTTGGGGCCGATTATGGCGATTTATCAAGCGCGCTTTATGAAGTATTTGCACAGCCGTGGTTTGATCAATGGCGAGAGTCGCAAGGTCTGGGCGTTCTTGGGCGACGGCGAGACCGACGAGCCAGAATCTTTGGGCGCCATCGGTATGGCTGGGCGCGAGAAATTGAACAACCTCGTGTTTGTCATCAACTGTAATTTGCAACGCTTGGACGGCCCCGTACGCGGCAATGGCAAAATCATCCAAGAGCTCGAATCCGAATTCCGCGGCGCAGGCTGGAACGTCATCAAAGTCGTCTGGGGTCGCAAGTGGGACGTGCTGTTCGCCAAGGACAAGGACGGCCTGCTGGTCAAACGTCTGGGCGAGATGGTCGATGGC
The DNA here is from genome assembly GCA_964506355.1 of uncultured Hydromonas sp. Classification (GTDB taxonomy): domain Bacteria; phylum Pseudomonadota; class Gammaproteobacteria; order Burkholderiales; family Burkholderiaceae; genus CTSOIL-112. The sequence goes on along the minus strand of CAZDLD010000188.1, from coordinate 200 downwards.
GAGTTCCAAACCATGCGCTCGAAGAACGCGCAGTACATCCGCGACACCCTGTTCAACACCCCTGAATTGCAAGCCTTAATCAGCGACTGGGACGATGAGGATATCTGGGCGCTCAACCGTGGCGGCCATGACCCATCGAAAATTTATGCCGCGTACAAAGCCGCATCTGAATCAGTTGACCGTCCCACCGTCATCCTCGC
>CAZDLD010000187.1:0-2158 GCA_964506355.1 uncultured Hydromonas sp. | reverse complement strand
GCACTGATGTTCAAACTGTTGTGCAGGTTGGTGTTTTCGATTGCGTCACTGTCAATCGCGCTGTCAGTTGTGCTGGATTCTAAGCGTTGCATGAAGGGCGTCTGTCTCAAGTAGCCCACCGAGAGGTTGACTTTATTCAAGTTGAGTTGATACAGAGCCTGCTGCATGCGGCCTGTGCTTTGTTCCACACTGAGCGTTGTGTCGTGGTGCTTGCGACGGACTTGGGTGAGGTTGAGACTGCCCAGCCTACCGAGTACCAAGCCCATGTTCAGTCCCCATTGTTTGTGTTGCGGCAGTCGCTCGCCCATCGCGCCCACGGACAGCCAATTGGTGAGGCCGATGCGGTGCGAACCAACCGCACTCCATTCTTTTTGATAGTGCCAAGGCGAGCTGTATTCCTGTGCGCTTTCGCGCAAATGACCGTAGCTGTAGGAGAAATCTTGCACGCCTGCCTTGAGGTTGGTGTTGCTGAAATAAAAGGGCAAATCAAGCGTGCGTTGTGCGCCCGACGCGTCGGTGATGAGCAGTTGCATCTGGTGCAAGCCCGCGAAGTAGCTGAAATTGCGCAAATCGACCAAGCCGGGTTTGAGTTTGATGGTTTTGATTTTTTGCCCGTCAATGCTCAGCTCAGCGGTGCTCGGGGTGTCGATGGCAGCGAGGTAGTCGAAGGTGGGGTATTGCGGCGCGTAGGGATCCAATGCGAAACGACGGGCGATTTGAACGCCCATCATCGGGCCGGCAGCCGAATACGTGCCGCCGATCGGGGTGACGTCGCCCAATGACAGGCGCGTGCGTATGCTGGGGCTGTCGATGAAGGCTTGGGTCATCTGCCGTTTGTGCGTGATGCTGGGCGCGTTGGCCTCGGTGCTGCTTTGATTGGACAGGCTGTGGGTGCTTTGCACGACCACCGGACCTAGCGCAACAGAGCCGCGCACATCGCCGTTCCAATTGAACCCGCTGCTGGTGTTTTGACTGATGCCCCAGTCATAATTGACAAAGCCGCTGAGCCAAGGCTGTTTGCTCAAGGCATGGTGCTCGCCATTGGCCAAATCGATGATTTGTTTGCCCAAGAGTTTGGGGTTGACTTGAATCTTTAAAATCAGCTGATCCATGTCCAGAACGGCCTCGAGCCCATCAGTGCGCAATAGGTTAAATGCTTGACCTTGAATGGTTTGGGTTTTGAGTTGGTTTTTAGACAGCTGCAGCCCCAGTCGACTCAGATCTTGCGCGCGTATCCAGATCCGCTCCTCTGGGTCTATCCACAGAAACACATCGCCTTTCTTGATTTGATTGACTTGAGCTTGTAGGATGGTGATTTCAGCGTCATCGGTGTTGCTGGCGGGGCTTTTGGTGTCGCTGGGAGGTAAATCGGCCTCTTGTGCCGAGCTGGGCGAGCTGAGTGTGACCGCCAGCCCAAGTAATGCGCAATGACAGGACACAGACAGGCGCAAGGCAACAGCTCGCATGAAAATAGGGTTGCTGTGGTGACAAGAATGGAGCTGGGTTTGAGAGGGCGGTTTCACACGAAGTTGAGGGTGCGCTTGGTTCAGATTTGAATCAAATGCAGCCCGTCACATTATTTTAAAGGTTTGCCCGTGCATTGCGCAGGCAGGGTCAAGCTCAAAGGAATTGCTTTTTCGTTGTCGGTTTCAACTTTCCAATTCACCGCTTGACCGTGGCAGATGTTGGCGGGTAAGGCCAAAACCATTTGGGCTTGGGTATTTGGAAACACATAACGTTTGCTAAAGCTGCTGGTGATTACTTGTCCTTTTTCATCCACGATGCGGCTCAAACGGACATGTGCAGTGCCCGAGTTGTTGACATTCAAAGTGACATCCTGAGCATTGGCGCTGGCTTTGAGCTCAACTTTGTTTTGATTGGCAGGGGTGTTGAAAAATACAGGAATACCGACATTGACCAGCACGGCCAATTTCACACGGTCGTCACCTGGGGTGCTCGGTGGCGCGATTTCTTCTAAATACACGCGAAAGGCTTTTTCCACGCTCTCTGTGGTCTCGCCAATGCCAACGCGAACGATTTTCTTCTCTCCAGGATTGACAGTCAAACGTCGGGGAAAAGCGATGACCTCAGTGGTATCAACGTATTGGTCTTCGGCTTGGGTGTTTTGAGTCCACAGAGTAGGACGCACGCGCAATTC
>CAZDLD010000186.1:0-2162 GCA_964506355.1 uncultured Hydromonas sp. | reverse complement strand
GTGTTGCACGTCAATGGCGATGATCCAGAAATCGTGGTGTGGGCAACTCAAGTGGCTTTGGACTATCGCAAACAGTTCAAAAAAGACGTGGTCATCGACATCGTGTGTTTCCGTAAACTCGGCCACAACGAGCAAGACACGCCAGCATTGACGCAACCTTTGATGTACAAATCCATCGGCAAACACCCAGGCACACGTGCTTTGTACGCTGAAAAATTGACCACTCAAGGCGTTTTGAAAGAAGGCGAAGCGGATAAATTTGTCGCTGAGTACCGTCAAGCAATGGACGAAGGCAAGCACTACAACACCGCCGTTTTGACAAACCACAAGCACATGTTTGCCAATGACTGGTCACGTTATTTGGACAAAAAATGGGTGGATGCGAACAACACAGGTCTGAATTTGACCGAATTGAAACGCTTGGGCGAAAAAATCACCACCATCCCTGATACCTTCAAAATGCACCCATTGGTCGCAACCATGATTAAAAACCGCAGCCTGATGGCCAGCGGTGATGCGGTTTTGGACTGGGGTATGGGCGAGCATTTGGCGTTCGCGTCCTTGTTGTCCAATGGTTATGACGTGCGCATTACGGGTCAAGATTGCGGTCGCGGTACCTTCGTTCACCGCCACGCAGTGCTGCATGACCAAGAGCGTGAATCTTGGGACAAAGGCACCTACATTCCATTGCAAAATGTATCTGACAAAGCCACATTCACCGTGATTGATTCGGTGTTGTCAGAAGAAGCGGTGATGGCGTTTGAATACGGTTACTCGACCACAGCACCCAACACTCTGGTGATTTGGGAAGGTCAGTTCGGTGACTTCGCCAATGGCGCGCAAGTGGTGATTGACCAATTTATCTCAAGTGGTGAAGTGAAATGGGGTCGTTGCTCATCATTGACTTTGATGTTGCCACACGGCTACGAAGGTCAAGGTCCAGAGCACTCATCTGCACGTATTGAGCGTTATTTGCAGTTGTGTGCAGACAACAACATGCAAGTGGTGCAACCAACCACGCCAGCGCAGATTTTCCACATCCTGCGCCGTCAAATGGTTGCCGACTATCGCAAACCATTGATTATCTTCACGCCAAAATCATTGCTGCGCCACAAAGAAGCGGTCTCTGAGTTGGCCGATTTGGCTAAAGGCGGCTTCCAAACCATCATCGGTGAAGTGGACAAAACAGTTGAAGTCGATGCGAAGAAAGTCAAACGTGCCTTGGTGTGTTCTGGTCGCGTGTACTACGACATCATCGCCGCTCGTCGCGAAGAGAAAGATCAAAACGTGCCTGTGATTCGTGTGGAACAAATGTATCCGTTCCCGCACAAAGCGTTTGCAGCTGAACTGAAAAAATACCCGAACCTCGAAGAATTGGTATGGGTACAAGATGAACCGCAAAACCAAGGTCCTTGGTTCCAAATTCAACACAACTTGTTTGAAAACTTGGAAGAAGGTCAAAAAATGGGTTATGCAGGCCGTCCAGCTTCAGCTTCTCCAGCCGTGGGCTACTATGCGAAACACTATGAGCAACTGAAAAATCTGTTGCAAACAGCGTTTGGCAAGCAAAAGACTTGGATGAAAAAATAATCGAAACTCAGGCGAGGGCGCGGCCCTTGCCTACTTTCGCATCCATCCACATCGAACACAGAATAGAATTTAAAGGAAATTAAAATGGCAATTATTGACGTAGTTGTACCTCAACTCTCAGAGTCTGTTGCAGAAGCAACCTTACTCACTTGGAACAAAAAAATTGGCGACGCCGTAGCACGTGATGAAAACCTCATCGACGTTGAAACTGACAAAGTTGTACTCGAACTGCCAGCACCTGCAGCAGGCGTATTGGTTGAAATCATTGAGGCTGATGGCTCTTTGGTCACCAGCGGTCAATTGATTGCAAAAATCGACACCGAAGCCACCGCAGCAGCAGGTGCACCTGCTGCCGCAGCGGCCGCAGCGCCAGCCCCTGCAGCAGCTCAAGCCGTTGCCGCGCCAGCAGCCCCAGCATCAAACTCAGCCGCAGGCACAGCGATGCCAGCCGCTGCCAAAATCTTGGCAGAAAAAGGCATCAGCCCAGCTGACGTCGCAGGCTCAGGCAAAGACGGTCGTGTGACCAAGGGTGACGCATTGACCGCCTCGCCAAAAGCAGCGGTTGTGAGCAC
>CAZDLD010000185.1:0-2190 GCA_964506355.1 uncultured Hydromonas sp. | reverse complement strand
CTGTAAGTTGGTACTGTTGGCAACACAAACAAGCTCATAATTTAGCCCCCCCAACGGTCAACCCATCAATGCGCAAGGTCGGTTGACCCACGCCCACAGGCACGCTTTGACCGTCTTTGCCACAGGTGCCCACGCCAGAATCAAGCTTCATGTCGTTGCCTATCATGATAATTTTGGTCAAGGCATCGGGACCATTACCGATTAAGGTCGCGCCCTTAATCGGTGCGGTGATTTTGCCTTTTTCTATTAGATACGCCTCGGCTGTAGAGAACACAAACTTACCGTTGGTAATGTCCACCTGACCGCCGCTAAAATTCGGCGCATAGATGCCATAATCAACCGAAGAAATAATTTCTTCGGGTGTGTGTGCACCACCGAGCATATAGGTGTTGGTCATGCGTGGCATTGGCAAGTGCGCGTAAGACTCGCGGCGCCCGTTGCCTGTCTGTGCGGTCTTCATCAGGCGCGCATTCATTGCGTCCTGCATATAACCTTTAAGAATGCCGTCCTCAATCAGCGTGGTGCACGCCGTCGGGCAACCCTCATCATCGATGTTCAAAGAACCGCGACGCCCTGCCAATGTGCCATCGTCCATCACCGTCACCCCTTTGGCCGCGACGCGTTGACCGATTTTGCCCGAAAATGCACTCGAACCTTTGCGGTTGAAGTCCCCCTCCAAACCATGACCGATGGCCTCGTGCAACAAAATCCCCGGCCAGCCCGCGCCAAGCACCACAGGCACCACGCCCGCAGGCGCGGCAATCGCTTCTAAATTGACCAAGGCCTGACGCACCGACTCCTGCGCGTACAGCGCCAGCACCTCATCTGTGAAATAATTAAAATCATTGCGCGCACCGCCGCCCATAGAGCCTTGCTCACGCCGCCCGTTCGACTCGACAATCACCGTGCAATTGACCCGCACCAAGGGGCGCACATCCGCCGCGAGCGTACCATCGGCACGCGCCACCAGCACCACATCGTACTCGGCCGCCATATTCGCCATGACCTGAGTCACGCGTGGGTCGGCGGCACGTGCCATTTTTTCCAATTTTTCCAGCAGCGCGACTTTGTCTTGCGAGCTCAGGCTGTTGATTGGGTCTTGCGCCAGATACAGGTCACGCGCATAGGCTTGAACCTTGGCGTCAAATTTCGGTGACGCCACTTGAATGCCTTTGGCGCCCTTGGCTTTGCGCACGGGCGCGATGTCGCGGGTCACTCGCGCTGCGTTGAGCAGTGCGTCCATGTGGATGTTGTCCGAGTAGGCAAAGGCGGTTTTGTCGCCGACCACGGTGCGGATGCCCACACCTTGGTCGATGGAAAAACTCCCAGCCTTAACAATGCCCTCTTCTAAGCTCCAGCCCTCCGAGCGCGTGTACTGAAAGTACACATCCGCGTCGTCGGCCTTGTGCGCGTTGATTTCGTCAAACACGCGGCTCAAATCACCCACGTGCAAACCATAAGGGGCGAGCAATAAGCCCTGCGCGATGTCGAGATTTTTTTGATGCGCGCTCATTTACACCCCCGCCTCATGCGCTTGCACATCCGCATGGTAGGAGCTGCGCACCATCGCGCCGACCGCTGCGTGGGTAAAGCCCATTTCATAGGCTTTTTCTTCAAACATTTTGAACACATCAGGGTGCACATAGCGACGCACGGGGATGTGGTGTCCCGATGGCGCGAGGTACTGACCGATGGTGAGCATTTCGATGTCGTGGGCGCGCATGTCGCGCATCACGTCGAGGATTTCTTCGTCGGTCTCGCCCAAGCCGACCATCAGGCCGCTCTTGGTTTTTGATTTTGGGTACATGGCTTTAAAATCTTTGAGCAATTTCAACGAGTGTGCGTAGTCCGCACCGGGGCGCGCTTCTTTGTACAAGCGTGGTACGGTCTCTAAGTTGTGGTTCATCACATCGGGCAAGGCGTCTTTGAATATATCCAGCGCCACTTCCAAGCGACCACGAAAATCAGGCACAAGTACCTCAATTTGGGTGTGCGGTGACAACTCTCGGGTGTGGTTGATGCACTGAGCAAAATGCCCTGCACCGCCGTCGCGCAAATCATCGCGATCGACGCTGGTAATCACCACGTATTTGAGCTTCATCGCGGCAATGGTTTTGGCGAGATTGGCTGGCTCGTCCGTGTCCAATGGGTCAGGGCGTCCGTGACCCACGTCACAGAACGGACAACGGC
>CAZDLD010000184.1:0-2222 GCA_964506355.1 uncultured Hydromonas sp. | reverse complement strand
GATTAAAGTCGGTGCAGCCACTGAAGTTGAAATGAAAGAGAAAAAAGCCCGCGTTGAAGATGCATTGCACGCGACTCGCGCAGCAGTTGAAGAAGGCATCGTGCCTGGCGGTGGCGTGGCATTGCTCCGCGCTCGTGCGGCCATTTCAGGTTTGACTGGTTCTAACGCCGAACAAAACGCAGGTATTCAAATCGTTTTGCGCGCGATGGAAGAGCCATTGCGTCAAATCGTATTGAACGCAGGCGACGAGCCATCGGTCATCGTGAATCAAGTGATGAGCGAAACGGGCAACTACGGCTACAACGCAGCGACTGGCGAATACGGCAACTTGGTTGAACAAGGTGTATTGGATCCAACCAAAGTGACCCGTACCGCATTGCAAAATGCAGCATCGGTGGCAGGCTTGGTCTTGACCACGGATTGTATGATTGCAGAAGTTCCAGAAGACAAACCTGCTATGCCTGATATGGGTGGCATGGGCGGTATGGGTGGTATGGGCGGCATGATGTAATTGCCCGCGCCACTTGTGGACATGAAAAATCCCCAGCCGTTTGGTTGGGGATTTTTTTCGTGCGTTCAGTCACAGCGCCAAACAAAACACCCTTGTCAAGTCACAAGCCAGATAGGATGCGCGTACAATGAGTGCTGAGGACAGCGCTGTCAACCAATTCATTCAGACAGGCATTGAAGTCCCATACACCGAGAATAATTCAAGCTGTTTTTAACTTTTTTGAGTTGTTTAAGGTGCAACTTTCTCAAAGGAATCCATCATGAAAAAAATCATCCTCGCTTCAGCTTTAGTAAGCACTTTATTCGTTCAGGGTTGTGCCACTGGCACAATGCAGCCACAAGGCGCGACCAACTCGGCAGCGATTGGTGCAGTGATTGGTGCAGCAGCAGGCGCCATTATCGGCAGCACAACAGGCAGCAAACACGTCGGTCGTGACGCGGTCATCGGCGCAGCGGTAGGTGGTTTGGGCGGTTATGTATGGAACGCACAAATGGAGAAACAACAAGCCGCTTTAGAAAAAGCGACAGCAGGCACTGGCATTGACGTGGAACGCACTGCGGACAACCGCATCAAAATGGACATTCCAGCCGATGCAGGTTTCGCCACAGGTCAATCAACTTTGCAACTGCGTTTGCAAACGGTATTGAACACCGTTGCCAGCACTTTGAACACCAACAACACCACTGTGGTGTACGTGGTCGGTCACACTGACAACACGGGTTCTGATTCGATTAACTTCCCATTGTCTATGCGTCGTGCTGAATCGACACGCAACTACCTCGTGAACAAGGGCGTGAGCAGCAGCCGCTTCACCGTAGAAGGCAAAGGCGCCACCCAACCTGTATCGAGCAACGACACAGTATCTGGTCGTGCAGACAACCGCCGTGTAGAAGTATTTGTGGGTCAGTTGGCTAAATAATCAGTCGCTCACCTGCTCGTAAAAAAGCCTCCTTGGTTCTTAGAACAAGGAGGCTTTTTAATGTGCAAAACACATGCGCGATTAGAACGGCAGTTTCATGCCCGCTGGTAAATTCATGCTCGGCGCGTGTTTGCCCATGTGTTCTGAACTGGCTTCCTCGGCACGGCGCACGGCGTCGTTAATCGCTGCGGCGACCAGATCTTCGAGCATATCCTTGTCGTCTTCCAACAAACTGGGGTCAATTTGCACGCGTTTCACGCCGAATTTGCAATTCATGGATACCTTGACCAGACCTGCGCCCGATTGGCCTTCAACTTCAATATTGACCAATTCATCTTGGGCTTTTTTCATGTCTTCTTGCATTTTTTGAGCTTGCTTCATTAAGCCAGCCAATTGGTTTTTCATCATAATAAAATCCTTGTTTGATAATTATTCGGGTTGAATCGAATTAGGCAAAATCATACCATCAAATTCATGCACGATGGCTTGAATGGTTGGGTGCTCTTGCAGCGCTTGCTTGGCACTGGCGAGCGAATCATCGCGCTGTTTGGCGGATGTTTTTTGTGGGCTGTGGCGTACTTGCCCCATCTGCGCCACTTCAACTTTGAGGGTCGGGACGGCACGATTGCGTGCGCTGAAATAAGCATTCAAGCCCGCACGCAGCGCATTGAGCGCATTGTCATCGGTGGCCAAACTCAATTTTTCACAGCGCAACACCAGCGCAGTGTCGTTCAATTCGACCAATTCACTTTGACGCGCCAACTGTCCTGCAAAGGCTTTCAAGCCCATGTG
>CAZDLD010000183.1:0-2351 GCA_964506355.1 uncultured Hydromonas sp. | reverse complement strand
GCCTTACCCTGCTGCGTCCAACGAACCTGCTCTTTGACCTCCAAATTTGGAAATGCCTTGCGTAAATCTTCAAGGTCTTCCCAATGCGTAGTCACCTTTTCAGTCAATATCCCAGCTTGCGCCAATAAAAATGCGCCTGTACATATCGAAGCGGTCAACAGCGTTGTGCGATGGGTGCTCGCTAACCACTGGATTACCGATGGATCGTTCATTGGCTCAGTAACCACGCCACCAGGCACAATCAACACATCACAGCTGCTCACATCCTGCATGGATGCGTCTGGGTTTATGCCCAAACCTGCACGTGCGTGGACGCGCTGACCATCAGCAGTCACCGTGCGCACACTAAATCCTTTAGATTCTCCTGCGTTGCGCAACACGCGCGTCGCAGTAGTGAACACCTCATAGGGGCCTGCAAAATCAAGTAATTCCATCTCATCAAATGCCAAAATGACCACATCAATCATCATTCACTCCTCCATCGTTAATTGAGCTGCGAAAAATACAAATCTTCATCTGAACGCATTCCAAACATTTTCCATCTGCGACACACTGCATATTTGCGCAAACCGCCCTGCCAAGACCAACTCGGTGCGTTTTTTGATGTCCTCGGCCGCATACACCGTCCCATCGGGGTGGGTCATCTCGAAGGTCAAAGTCGCTTCGGTCACAAAGTACACTTCAAAGCCCAAGTCCGACGCGACTCGGGTCGTGGTCTCACAGCACTGCTCGGTGCGTATGCCGCTGATGGTCAGTGCGCTGATGCCCTGCGCACGCAGATATTCGAGCAGCCCGCTGTCGGTCAGTGCGTTGTGTACCGATTTTTTGAACATCGGCGCTAACTTTGGCATCCAGTCCATTTGTCGCACATGGCCTGAACTGGCGCGAAACGAGACGCTGCCCGTTTCATTCGGATTTTCATGCAACACACCAATGATAGGAATCGCGTGCACACGAGCCAAGTCAATCAAGTCCAACTGGTGCCGTTTGTACTCGGGTAGGTGTTGCGCCGACCAGTAGGGGGCGTGGATGAATGAGTCCTGCACATCGATGACCAACAGCGCGTGGGTCGATGGGGTTGATATTGCAGCTGCGGGGGTTGTGGGCTTTGTTGTGTGCTTTGACATGGTCTGCTCCTGAGTGGTTTGAACGCGGATGCATTCAATTACAGCCACAGTTTATATGGCAGTGAGCATCATTGATAGAGCGATTGTAGACCAATAGAGGGCAAAAATGGACATGATATTTTTGCGCCATCCATTCATTATTTGGCGCTCAGCTGCGCCAGTCGCGAGCGCACAATGCGCTCAATCAGATCGTATGGGATCGCTTGATTCATTGGGAATTTCAAGTTGCCTTTGGGCCCAGCATAGGGCGCGACCGACGCCAGCAGTGCCGCATCGCCACGCACGGGCGGATACAGACCGATGTGCTACTTGAACGCTGCAAAGTAGATGAGGATGCCCCCGAGTTTAAACGCGGGCATTTGATAGCTGATGAGCTCTTGCGCCTGTGGCGCAATCTGATGCACGAGGGCGCGGATGTGGCTCAGAATTTCTTGCGCCTGCGGTGTTTGCTGCGCAATGTAGGCGTCTATGCTGGTGGGTTTGTCATTGTGATTGATTGCAGGCGCATTCATCTTGTATTCCTTTATCAATCGGGCGCGCGCTCAGCTTGCGCGAAATCCACCCAGACCCCAGATGTGAGTCGCGCCAGTTCGTCCACACTCAATTTGACCATGCTGTGGGTGCTGCCGGCCGCAGGCATGACCTCCTCAAAGGCACGCAAACTCTCGTCCAAAAATATTTGCACAGGCTGCGGCAGTCCAAACGGACACACCCCACCGACCGGGTGCGATGTCAGCGTCACCACTTCTTCGGCGTTGAGCATTTTGCCTTTGGCATTGAAGTGGTCTTTGAATTTTTTGTTGTCGATGCGCGCTGTGCCGCCAGCGACGACCAGCACCGCCTGCCCCAAGGATTTGTCCCCGACCCAAAACGCCAAAGTCTTGGCAATCTGCCCCTCAGCCACCCCATGCACCAACGCTGCTGTGGCTACGGTTGGCGTTGGCTCATTGGCTTCAACGATGGTCAAATGCGGTGCTCGATGCGCTAAATCGGCGCTAACAGATGCTAAACTCATGGTGGTAGGCTTTCAAATTTTGAAATAAAAAAATCATCCCGAGCGTGTGCAGGGGATGATTGATTTTACCGCAAGTGATTCAATTCATTGTTGTCTTTGTCGCAGGTGAGTTATATCAACCCCATCACCCGTGGCAACCACAGTGAGATGATTGGAATATAAGTCACAATCAACAGCATCACCAACATGGTCAAGAGCCATGGCCACAC
>CAZDLD010000182.1:0-2361 GCA_964506355.1 uncultured Hydromonas sp. | reverse complement strand
TTTTATGTCCTTCCAGGGCTGCATTAAGGGCAAGCACGTCGCTTTTACCCACTTAATCAGAAGTATAGCTTGATTTTATATATTTTCTATTAACTTTTTATCCTTATTTTATGATTTATATGGCTTTTTTACAACTGAGTGGCAAACTTCTTAGAAGTTCATGAGAAATAACTTTTACTTCTGCCAAGTAGAGCGATATGCGAATCGACTATATATATCAATAAAAGAATAAAAAACCACGATTCAAATTAAGTATCAATATTTTTTTTCAACATAAACCCCGCCAAATCAAAATCATACGGGTACGTGACTTTCAAATTGCGCGCATCGCCCTGCACCAACAAAGGCTGATAGCCGGACCATTCCATCACGCTGGCCTCATCGGTGATGGTCTGCGCCACTTCTGGGTCGGTGAGCGCATCGCTGAGCGCGTTGTACAGCCGACTGACAGTGAACATCTGCGGCGTCTGAGCGGTCCATAGGGCGCTTCTGTCCACGGTTTTTTTGATGCGCTGACCATCATGGGATAGTTTGACCGTATCGGTCACGGATTGGGCGAGGATGCCACCCACAGCCTGCCACTCGCCGCTGACATCGCGCTCATGTTGCGCACTCAGCCACACTTTATCTCGCAGGCGCAGGATTGCCTCCGCACGCACGCAAGGGCGCGCGGCATCGTGCACCATAACCCACGCTTCGTCCATCTCATCCAATTGCGCATCCAAATGTGCCAAGCCGTTGCACACCGATTCAGCTCGGCTCGCCCCACCCACACGCAGCACCACCACACGCTCATCCATGCCCATGAGCAACGGCGCGATGCTGTGCGCGAACCATTCATCGACAGGCGATATGACCACGTACACACGGGCAACTTCGGGCACGTGGATGAAAGCCTGCAGGGTGTGCCAAAGCATGGGTGCGTCGTTGATGTTTTGGTACTGTTTGGGCACCACACCGCCTGCACGCGCGCCCACGCCTGCGGCGCAAATCAAAGTGTAAAGTGGATATTGTGAAATCGATGTCTCGGTAGTGTTCATGTGCGTTTCAATGGTGAGTATTTCTGTGGAAGTCCTATCGAGTCCAATGCAGCTGGGAGATGTGCTCACCGATGGTGCGCCCAATTTTTAGCCCTTCGATGTTGTCTTGTGGACTGTGTATGCCGCCGTACAAGCGCGAAATGGCGATTTCCTCCGCGAGCTGAGTAAATGAGGTGAATGAGCGGTTGTAGAACTCGGCGTAGACGGTTTTCTGTGTTTTGCTGTCGTAGAGTTGGTCGTCATCGCGGCCTTGATAAGCGTCGTCGGTGAAACTGAATTCGTCACCGTACAAGTCACTCAACACACGGGTGGCAGCTCCCGCCTGAATACCGTGCCCTGAGACAAAGGCAGGGAACGGTGGCTCAGGCCAGATTTGTTGCCACGATGGCTCCATCACGCGGTTGATATAAGTAATCGGACGCTCTGAGTAGTAATGAAACTTGACCTTCCACGCATCGACAAACGCATCTGCCGTCGCCATGCCCACGCTGGCAAAGGTTTGGGCGGTTTTGACCAAGCTCGGTTTGGCCTGTTTGACCACCAAATGAGCGAGGTAGTACGAGTGCGCGGGCGGTGAGTAGAATTTACCTGGGTCGTCCGACCACCACGCAGCGATGTTGATTTGCTCAGGGGTGAGGTGTTGCGACTGATCGTAAACGGCTTTGAAGTCCTTGTAGTAGGCGCTGTCGGTCTCTTCGCTGTAGGGCAGTATCGCGGGCATGGGCAGCTGGGCATTGCTCGCCACAAAGGTGCGGTGCTCACCCCAATACGGCAACAATGGCCCTGTCGCGGAGGGAACTTGGGACAGACCCGAATCAGGGCTCACCCACGTGCCTTTGCCACTTTGAGCGGGGGTAAAATCGCTTGGAAAGCGTATGCTGATGTCTTCTTTATGGTCTTTGTTTGACCAGGCGAAAATCGCTTGAGCCACCGATTTGCCAAAGGTCTGCGAGCGCGCAATCACCGCCACATCCTTACCTGCGGACAACTCCTTGTTGAGTTTGTCCTCGAGCGCATCGACTTTGGGGATGAAGCTCTCTGAATCATCGGCCACCAGCATCAGGCGCAAAATTTCAGCTTGAGCCGCGTTGAGCGACATATTCCAAGCATAGCTGAGCTTTGGGTCAGGACGGGGCAACTGCAAGCCACCTTGTAGTTGCGGCGCGATGGATTGATAATCACTGTCCGCTGGCACCACACTTTCATACATGGTCAAACCGATATAACCGAGCATGCGCGAGTCGCCCGTGGGGCTGCCGTGAATGCGCTTCATAATTCTGAGCGTCAAATCCGCCCAAGCATTGGCCACGTGAGTGTCTTT
>CAZDLD010000181.1:0-2375 GCA_964506355.1 uncultured Hydromonas sp. | reverse complement strand
TTCTTCATGTGTGCCTGAAACAATATGGTCTTCCATATTTTTCACTTTATGGTCGATTTCATTGTGCTTTTCGAATAAATTGTGAAAATGTGCATCTTCAGTTTTTAAACGGCTAATCAATTCACGGTGTTCTGGAAACATTGCTTTCCCCTGGTTTGGTCTGCTCTTGAGGATGCGCAGCTTCGTTGTTACTTGAATTCATGCGCTCACAGAGCAGTGGTTAATAAAAATTTTAATAACGTTATCTTACCACTGTTTTTTATTCATGTAGCGCTTTTGGGCTCACTACGATGCCATCTGCATCGACATAAATCCAATCATTGGGATTGACGCGCACCCCTTGGAGGTGCACGCCCAGATCGCGCTCGCCCGCGCCTTTTTTCAGCGAACGCAAGGGTATTGCGCCCAAAGCACGCACGCCAATGGCCAGCTCATTAATTTCGCCCGTATCGCGCACGCAACCATCGACCACGATGCCTGCCCAGCCATTGTTCGTGCCTGCTTTGGCAATATTGCCCCCGACCAAGGCACAGCGAACGCTCGCACCACCGTCAATCACCATGACCTTGCCCGTGCCATTATCATTTTCCAAAGCTTGTTTGATGAGCGTGTTGTCTTCAAACACTTTGAACGTTACTGCTTGACCATAGAAATTTTGATTTTGACCATAGGCTACAAACACTGGTGGTAATACGTGAATCAATCCAGCATGGATGTCCTTCTCAAATTGATCACACAAGTCCGTGGTGGCGATGATTTTGGTTGTACTCATGGGTTTCCTTTTTATCTGATTTAAATCGTGATTGTGACGCTTAATTCGATTCGTCCGCTTGATCCACTGCCTTTGAGGGCGCATCGTGCTTGGGGTCATAGGGTTGCTCGTGGGTATCGTGGATGCGTTGGAAGTTGACCAAAGTGCGACCATCGGAGGTTTTTTCCATCATGTCCGAAAATTGCTCGTACCAGCGCACGTCCTTGTGGTGATATGTATGGCGCGCATTGATGCTCTGCGCGATGGTCTCGTCTGTACCCTCAAGGATGACCACAAACGAGAAGTCATCCTGCGCCCAGTCCTCAGCCGTCATGCCGTACAAAGGGCTGCTTTTGTTAATCGGGTGCATGATGGTCCAATTGAGCACGAACAAGGGATTGGACTTGTGGCGCAACACCAATTCACTGAATCGTCTAAAGGTCTGCCCTTCTTCATTGACTGCGGTGCGCACCAGCCACACTTTAGCCTGTGCGCCGTTGATGTGGTTGTGGCGCTCGTTTGCCACGCGGGTCATCCACATCATTTGCCCTTCATGGCGCGCAACCACCGCATTGTGTGCAAAGATAATTCGAGCGCGAGGACGCGCAAAGCGCGCAAACACCAAACCTGTCAAAACCGCCGAAAACATCAAGCCCAAGAACGATTCGGCCATGGCGATGGTGTGGGCATAGAATGAGACGGGGTGCATATTGCCATAACCCACTGTCGCAAAGGTCTCAACAGAGAAGAAGAACAAAAACCACGGTTTGCCCGCAGGCACATTGGCCACGCCATCGATGCGCACGGCGTAGAGCAGGGCAAAAATGATATTAACGCCAAAGAAAAACACCGCAGACCAAAATATAAACCGCGTCCACGAGCTCATCATGCTGGCATGATAAAAATCTTGCCACATCGACGAGCGCTTGGTCAGAGCAAGAACCTCACGATTGGCCACTTTCAATTTGGACAACTGATAGTCATTTTGAGCACCACGGGGCGATTGTTGTGTGCCCTTATCTTCTGAATTTGCTGGTGTAGATTCAGCCGAAGTGCTACTTGCCTTGCGTTCGCGTGGCGCATGCGAGAAGCTCGCGTCGTTGCGACGTGAGTTGAGCCGTGGCGAAGTCGGGAACTGCTTCGTGGGGCTGGTGTCGGTGTCTTTATTCGGGTGAAATTGCGTCATGTACTTCGATAATGTGCTTCAACAATAAGTTTCATTGATAAGCCTTATTGATAGGCGTTATTGATAAAGGTTAGCAATGAATTTAAGTTAATCAAAAAGGCAGTCTTTTCAGACTGCCTTTAGTAGGTCGTAACGTTGTGCAGTCACCTTATTATGACACATAGCTCACTGCAAACGCTGAACAATTACCACATCTGGGGCATTGCTGCACCATTACATGTTGTTAATCATTTCTTGACCAAATTGTGAGCATGACACTTGAGTTGCACCTTCCATCAAACGTGCGAAGTCATAAGTCACTTTCTTCGCGTCAATTGATTTGCTCATCGATGCCAAGATGCGGTCAGCCGCTTCGACCCAGCCCATGTGACGCAACATCATTTCAGCAGACAAGATTTCTGAACCTGGGTTCACATAATCTTTACCGGCGTATTTAGG
>CAZDLD010000180.1:0-2392 GCA_964506355.1 uncultured Hydromonas sp. | reverse complement strand
CGGTCAAGTTGCCTTGACCCAAGTCGATGCTCTGGTTCTTAACCGTGATGTCCTGCCCGAGCAGGGTCACACCGTTGTCGGTGTTCATGGTCAATTCGCCGACCTTGAGGCTGCCTTTGTTGTGGGTGTCGGTTGTGGTGGTGGTGTCCGTAATCAAGTTTCTGTGACTTGTAGATAGGGCGTAACTGCCAAATACTTCAAACGACAAAAGCCACAGCAGTAGGGTTGCTGTGGCTTTTAACGAATGAGATGTTTGGTTAGTGTTTGTCATGATTGATTGACCCGCATTATGCTTGCGCTAATACGGGTTACGAGTTAATCCTCCACCACAAATCAAAGTGGCCATACGGGATACTTGACATCTTTGGTTAGTAATTCCATGCAAACATCTCTATATAATTCTTGTGGTGTAACAATAAAACCTCTTGAGCCAATCGTTGGAAAAACCTCAATCAAAGTTTCGTCCTCAGCAAATGAAATTAGCCAAGTTGTTAAAAACTCCTCCAACAACAAGTTTTTGGGAATAAGTCCATCCCACTCGTCGACTGCACACAACTTTGCGAATTCATATGATGACCATATAGGAAACACTAAGTGTTCATTCCATTCAGAAGAAGCAAAATTATTAGCGATGTTTGAAAGAGTGCAAGCCTCTTCAAAATCTGCAAATTTTTTTACGAAATAATTATATCTGTCTTGCGGCGACATTTTCTGCAATGAAATTATCTCCATGGGGCGGGGTTTATGCATACTCATCGTTTCTTCCCGTTATTGTCATATTTATGCTGCAGTTTATGTAAATCTCTATCTTGTAAAGCAGAATGCTCATACCCATAACCTTTACGAGCTTCTTTGCCGCGATTATGAGCCAAGTCTTTTCCAGGTGGATTTCTAATGGTAGACCTATTCCCAGATTTAATTTGTTTCAGTTCACTTTTTATCCATCCTTTGTCTGCCGATCCGATTTTATTGTCATTGACTAGGTCCTTTAGTTTGGCCTGTTTACCTTGCCTACCAATTTGAGCTGCATCCTTTAAAACGTCTTTCACATTATCTAGATTACCAGTACTTTGAGCAACCTTAATTTCAGCTTTCATAGCCTTAACAACGCTATTAGGTACCCCTTTTTTCAATAATCCAGCCAACAGTGCATCTGCCGCACTATCCGCTTGCGCCATATCAGCAATGGTGTCAATGGCTTGGTACGCCTTAACAATAGCGCCGCCAGGGGCTAAGACGGATAAAACGTCTGTAGCAATTTTCGCTCCTTGTCCAACGCCCTGCTGTGCTTCTAATGATTGCATTCCACTCAGAGCGGTGGGTGGCTGCCCAGAATCAGTCCCTACGCTGTTCAATATTGCTTGAACCAATGTGTTTGTGGACTCGCCGCCGCCATCAAATTTCAACTTCCCATCCTTCTTATCTTGAGCAAACAGCTCATTACCTTTTGCCAACTGTTCAGGCGTAGTTGCATCATACGGAGTAGCAGTTGCTTTGTCGATATTATCACGGTTAATCATTGCTCCCATACTGAACGCAAAGTCAGTCAAAGCGCCTGTTGCAGATGCTGAGACTTCGCCTGCTCCTTGGGTGTGAGCGACTTCTTCGGCTGCAATATTGACAACCGATTTAACACCTGTTTGGTCTATAAATACACGCTGGTTCTCTTCATTCGCTGCACCATTGGCGATGTAATCCTTGCCGTCGGGTTGTTTCCCTGTGGATTGCCCGTCGATTATATAGGTATCGAGATTTTGTTTGTCACCTTGCAAATTAGCGATTAAATCATCTGCCATACCTTGGCTTACTACGGCATCTTTTGAATCCGTACCCGCTGCCTTTTGTTGTGCTTCAAGGGCTTTGGCTTGTTCAGCATCCTTCAGCGCAATATCACGCCCTTTACCCAAACTGTCCAAGCCATTACCGATTTGGTCAAACTCACCCGTTGCCACATTGGTCGCCACACTGGCAATCGCCGCGAGGCCGAGACCGCCGACTGCGACATTGTCCTTCAGGTTGTCTGGGAGGTCTTCGATGTCTTTCACAATCGCTTGTCGCCCATCCTCGGTCAACAACCGATGATCCACAGTCACACTGGCGTTCAGTGCGCCTGTGGTCTGGTCACGGGTCACTTCGGTGACGTTGTTCACGTCTCGATTGGCATCACCCGCGTGCGTCACATTGCCATTACCGATGGTCGCTTGGGTGATGGATTCGGTTTCGTGGCCGCTGTGTTGCATCCCCACCGTGGTTGAGCCTTGCACTATGTGTTTGCCGTCTTTGGTGGTGTTGCCACCCACATTAAACGAAGTGCTTAGGTTAAAGCCTTTCTGCTCAGTGTAGTTGTGGTTCTCAAGGTTGCTGGTCTGTACCGCACCTGTGTAGTTCAACC
>CAZDLD010000179.1:0-2416 GCA_964506355.1 uncultured Hydromonas sp. | reverse complement strand
GGATAGAAAGTCGGCGAAGTTTCGTGAGGGTGGTGAAGTCTAAACCTTAAGCTTCAATCAAAATCTATGGTGACTGCGTGTTGGGTGGTGGGAATGGTTTTTGTGAGCGGTGTTTGTGAGCTGTTTCTATGTACTGTTTTTATGAACCCACGCAATCTCGGTATGCGGGCAATGTTGGGGTTCACGATGAAGCCGCTCACCGCCAACCTACAGCGCCGAACTGTTTGCACTTCATTGTGGCTTGACCCGCAATATTTATGCAGGGAGATGCCGTGTCAGGCACGGCATGACGCACATACCGTAAGATGGGTAAGAATCAATGGAGTCTGACCCCATTGAAAATCCTACCCTATTTGTCCATTTTCCCGTAAAATACCGCTGAAAAGCACAGACCCGTGCGCATCGCGCTGGGTATGACAACACAACATCGAACACGCCATCGAACACGCCTTTTCACTGATTATGAATGGCGTGTTTTTTTGTGCGCGAGTTTACTAATGGTTTTGGACACGATATGAATAGCAATGCTTGGGTTTTGCCCGATCAGATTTCGGATGTTTTACCCCGTCAGGCGCGCTCTTTGGAGGCTTTGCGACGGGGGTTGCTCGATTTGTTTAAGCGTTTTGGTTATGAGCTGGTGATTCCGCCGTTGGTGGAGTACACGGATGCCTTGCTCGATGATGAGGATGCGGATTTGAATCTGCGCACGGTGAAGTGGGCCGATCAGGCGACGGGGCGCACGTTGGCGATTCGTGCGGATATGACTTCGCAGGTGGCGCGCATCGATGCGCATTTGCTCAACCGTGAGGGTGTGGCGCGGCTGTGTTATTTTGGTTCGGTGTTTCATGCGCGTGCGGCGGGACTGCTGACTTCGCGTGAGCCGCTGATGATTGGCGCTGAGGTGTATGGCGAGCAGGGTTTGGTCGCGGATGCGGAGATTCAGTCGTTGTTGATTGAGGCTTTGAACTTTTGTCAATTGCCGGGCGTGCGCCTGGATGTGTCGCACGCGCAGATTGTCCGCGCGATTATTGCGGATGTGCCTGCGCTGAATACGGGGGCGGTGTACGCGGCCTTGCAGGCGAAGGACACGGCGGCCTTGCGTGCGTGTACGGCGGATGTGCCTGAGTCGGTGCGTGCGGCTTTGCTCGCTTTGCTCGATTTGTACGGTGGCGTGGAGGTGATTGAACGTGCGCGTGCGGTGCTGCCGAATGATGCGCGCATTGCCAAGGCTTTGGATGATTTGAGCACGCTCGCGGCGCTGGATGTGGCGGGCGTGGTGCAGTTTGATTTGGCGGATTTGACGGGTTATAGTTACCACACGGGTGTGACGTTTGCGGCGTATTGCGACGGGATGCCGAACGCGATTGCGCGTGGTGGCCGTTATGATCGCATTGGCGAGCGCTTTGGCCGTGCGCGTCCTGCGACGGGGTTCTCTTTGGATTTGCGCGAAATCACAGAAATTTTGCCCACCGTCCCTGCGAAATCTGCCATCAGTGCGCCGTGGTCGTTGGATGCGGATGTGTGCGCTGCCATCGCTGCACTGCGCGCTCAGGGCGAGGTGGTGATTCAGATTCCTGCGGGTCTGAGTCATGAGGAGGATGAGTTTGTTTGCGACCGTCAGCTGGTGTTGAGCGGTGGCAAATGGGTGGTGGAATCAGTTACAGCACAATGAATTTAATATTGAAGGAAATGTTATGAACGCAGCAGCACAAAACAAGCAGGGCAATATCGTCGTCATCGGCACGCAGTGGGGCGATGAGGGCAAGGGTAAAATCATCGATTGGTTGAGTGAGTCAACGCAGGGCGTGGTGCGCTTTCAGGGCGGTCACAATGCGGGGCATACGCTAATCATCAATGGTCAAAAAACCGTCTTGCGCTTGATTCCATCGGGCATCATGCACGCGGGTCTGCCGTGTTTCATCGGCAATGGCGTGGTGCTCTCGCCCGAAGCATTGTTTAAAGAAATCGGCGAGTTGGAGGCCGCTGGCGTGGATGTGCGCTCGCGCCTGCGCATTTCGGATGCGTGTACTTTGATTTTGCCGTACCACATCGCGGTGGATCAAGCGCGCGAAATCAAACGCGGTGCAGCCAAAATCGGCACCACAGGCCGTGGCATTGGTCCTGCGTATGAGGATAAAGTCGCTCGCCGTGCGCTGCGCGTGCAGGATTTGTTCAACCCTGTCATTTTTGCTGAAAAACTCAAAGAAACCATGGAATTTCACAATTTCATGTTGACCCAGTACCTCGGGGCAGAAGCGGTGGACTACGACACGGTGCTCAAAGATGCCTTGGCGTTCGCAGAGCAGTTGCGCCCGATGGTGGTGGATGTGTCGGCGACTTTGTACGACATTCAGGCCAAAGGCGGTCGATTGATGTTCGAGGGTGCGCAGGGCACATTGCTCGACGTGGACCACGG
>CAZDLD010000178.1:0-2425 GCA_964506355.1 uncultured Hydromonas sp. | reverse complement strand
ACATCGCATCAACGGTGAAGTTACCGCACGAGAAGTGCGTTTGATTGGTATGGACGGCGAAATCATCGGCGTGATGTCAGGGCGTGATGCCATGAGAATGGCCGAAGAAGCCGACACGGATTTGGTGGAAATTTCACCGAACGCCACACCGCCAGTATGCCGCTTGATGGACTACGGCAAGTTCAAATTCCAAGAACAGAAAAAAGCCGCTGAAGCCCGCGCCAAGCAAAAAGTGATTCAGGTCAAAGAAATTAAACTGCGTCCGGGCACCGACGAGAACGACTACCAAGTCAAAATGCGCAACATCAAACGCTTTTTAGAAGACGGCGATAAAGTCAAAGTCACCCTGCGCTTTCGCGGACGTGAAATGGCCCACCAAGAAATCGGTATGCGCCAGTTGGAGCGAATTCGCGACGAGTTGGGCGAGCTGATTCAAGTGGAGTCTATGCCCAAGCTTGAAGGTCGCCAAATGGTGATGATGATTGCACCAGCACGTAAAAAATAATTGAATCAGCCACAGCTGGTTCAAACAGAATTTGGGAGTCATCCCAAATACAGTCGAGGATGCCGCAGCAGGCTAAGCCCTGTGGTGACCTTGCCATTAGAAGTGAATCGGGTTCCCAAGTGTTTTGTGTGAGCAAAACCACCTTTATTCATCAAATAAAACGGAGTTGTTATGCCAAAAATGAAGACCAAAAGTAGCGCCAAAAAGCGCTTCGTGGTTCGCCCAGGTGGTACTGTTAAACGCGGTTGCGCGTTTAAGCGTCATATTCTGACGAAAAAAACCACTAAAAACAAACGTCAATTGCGTGGTATCGCTGCAGTGTCTAAATCAGACATCAAAGCAGTTCGCGCGATGATGCCGTATGCTTAACCCTAACCCAAACTAAAGGAGTTTAATATGCCTAGAGTAAAACGTGGGGTCACAGCACGGGCCCGTCATAAAAAAGTACTGAAACTGTCAAAAGGTTTCCGCGGTCGTCGTAATAATGTTTATCGTGTCGCTAAACAAGCGGTCATGAAAGCAGGTCAATACGCGTATCGTGATCGTCGCAACAAAAAACGTGTATTCCGCGCTTTGTGGATTGCTCGTATCAATGCGGCAGCACGTAACAACGACATGACTTACAGCCAATTCATTCACGGTTTGAAAAAAGCGTCGATTGAAATGGATCGTAAAGTCTTGGCGGATTTGGCTGTATTTGACAAGCCAGCGTTTGCTGCGATTGTTGAAAAAGCCAAAGCAGCATTGGCGTAAGTTCATCTTACCGTATCGTGGCAGCCTCGGCTGTCCGACAAAAGGAGCAAGTCTTAGGACTTGCTTTTTTTGTGGCCGTTTGCAACGCGAGTGCAAACAAACTTAGAAAAAATGTGACAAATCAACGCTAACTCAATGATTTTCAAGCTAAAAATTGCACAAAGCATAGACGTAACCCGCGCGTTCGGTTAAAATCACACTCTTTGATTTTTAATGAATGCAGCCCCATGTCAGACCTCGCACAGATAATTGAACAAGCCCAACTCGCCTTTGCCAGCGCGACTCGCCCAGCCGATTTGGAGAATGAAAAAGCCAAATTCTTGGGCAAAGACGGTGTGCTCACCGCCGAGCTAAAGGCTCTGGGCAAACTCCCCATCGAAGAGAAAAAAACCCGTGGCGCCGAGGTCAACGCCGTGCGCGTACAGGTCGAGCAGCTGCTCAACGAAGCACGTCAGAAGCTCGCCGACGCCGAGCTCAACGCTCGCCTCTCTACTGAGAAACTCGACGTTACCTTGCCCGGTCGCGGTCTGGGTCGTGGCGGTGTGCATCCTGTGACCCGCGTCACGCGCCGTGTCGAAGCGATATTCCGCTCGATGGGCTTTGATGTTGCGGACGGCCCTGAGATTGAAAACGACTGGTACAACTTCACCTCGCTCAACTCGCCGATGAACCACCCTGCGCGCTCGATGCAAGATACATTTTACGTGGCGGACAAAGACGAGCGCGGCAACCCGCTGGTGCTGCGCACGCACACTTCACCGATGCAGGTGCGCTATGCGCGCACCCAAGTGGCGAAAATGAACGCTGGCACACTGAAAAAAGGCAGTCCGATTAAAGTCATCGCACCGGGTCGCACCTACCGCGTTGATTCGGACGCAACCCACTCGCCGATGTTCCATCAGGTCGAAGGGCTGTGGATTGCCGAGGCGGTGAGCTTCGCTGATTTAAAAGCCGTGTACACCGCATTCTTGCAAAAATTCTTTGAGACCGAAGACTTGCAAACGCGTTTTCGCCCGTCCTACTTCCCATTCACCGAACCCTCGGTCGAAATCGACATGGCATTCGGCACAGGCCCGAACGCAGGCAAATGGCTGGAGATTTCAGGCGCGGGTCAAGTGCACCCGAGCGTGATACGCAATTTCGGACTTGATCCTGAGGAATACATGG
>CAZDLD010000177.1:0-2470 GCA_964506355.1 uncultured Hydromonas sp. | reverse complement strand
ATTCAAGATGATTCTGAAGCTCAGAATATCAGTGTTGTTTTTTTGACTCCATCCAAGCAAGCAAAGAATTTAAAGTTGGAGTTTGATAATTTAGAACTAAACGATGGGCATTCGCACTCAAAATATTGGGTTTATTGGGACAAGTCAGAAGGTTTTAGTATCGTATCTATTTTGCGTCAAGTTTTAAATATGGAGTCGTTAGGGGAGATAAATCCTATAAATGAGTACATGCGCCATACTTTGAAAGCGTTTATTCGTCATGCGT
Source organism: uncultured Hydromonas sp. (assembly GCA_964506355.1). Taxonomy (GTDB): domain Bacteria; phylum Pseudomonadota; class Gammaproteobacteria; order Burkholderiales; family Burkholderiaceae; genus CTSOIL-112. Next base: position 2,205 of record CAZDLD010000177.1, on the reverse strand, counting down.
TGAGTGTCATGGAGCCAGCAAGTACAGGTGGAATGAGGCGAGGCGAGGATATTGGAAGTATTGTAGAAGAGTTTAGTATTGAAACTAAATCTGGTCGTTATCAGATTTTACGTAGAGATAGTTCACAAATACAGGTATTTAACCTGAATAATGGAGATAAAGAGGTTGCTAGAACAGTTTTGTCTGAGTTTATTGATGAAAATAAATTAGATATTCCACACAAACAACTTAATACAAGAACAATTGGGCGAAGGGTTTGTGATTGGTTAAATGAGCAACCTGAAAAATGCGTAGGAACAATAAGTGAGTAGGAAGGGTCAATCGGTTCTATTGCTCCCCATTTTCGCAAATAGAAACTGGTGGTTCAGAAAAACACTGACCCACCCTACGCAAATAACGCGCTTGAATGAGATATTGAAAAGGGATAAACAATGACTCAAAGTGAACACGTTTTAGCCCGTAGGTACGATTAGCGAAGCGTAATCGTACGCATGAGAAGTTAGATTGACGAATGGGCGGTTACGCATAAAACGCTAACCGCCCCTACAAAGTAAAAGGAACGTCATGCCGTGCTTGACACGGCATCTCCGTGTAAGGAGATTGCGGGTTACTCGAAGCTATCGCTTCTCCCCCGCAATGACCATTAAGAATTTTTGAAATTGAATTGTAAAGTTGGAGTATAAAAAATGCCAAAACGTGAAGACCTAAAAAGCATCCTAATCATCGGCGCGGGGCCGATTATCATTGGGCAGGCGTGTGAGTTCGATTACTCGGGCGCGCAGGCGTGTAAAGCCTTGCGTGAGGAGGGTTACCGCGTCATTCTCGTGAACTCGAATCCCGCGACGATTATGACCGACCCTGAGATGGCGGATGCGACGTATATCGAGCCGATTACTTGGGAAGTGGTTGAAAAAATCATTGAGAAAGAAAAGCCCGATGCGATTTTGCCGACCATGGGTGGGCAAACGGCATTGAACTGCGCACTGGATCTGCACCGCCACGGCGTGCTCGACAAGCACAATGTGCAGCTGATTGGCGCGTCGCCTGAAGCGATTGACAAGGCCGAGGACCGTATGAAGTTCAAGGACGCGATGACGAAAATCGGTCTGGGTTCGGCGCTCTCAGGTGTGGCGCACAGCATGGATGAGGCCTACGCCGTACATGCGATGATTGCTAAAGAGAACAACAATTCGGGTTATCCAACGGTGATTCGTCCATCTTTCACCATGGGCGGTACGGGTGGCGGGATTGCGTACAACCGCGAGGAGTTTGAGGAGATTTGCCGCCGTGGGCTGGATTTGTCGCCCACCAATGAGCTGCTGATTGAAGAGTCTTTGCTCGGTTGGAAAGAGTACGAGATGGAAGTGGTGCGCGATAAGAATGACAACTGCATCATTGTGTGCTCGATTGAGAACTTGGATCCGATGGGCGTGCACACGGGCGACTCGATTACGGTCGCACCTGCGCAGACCTTGACCGATAAAGAATACCAAATCATGCGCAATGCGTCCCTCGCAGTTCTGCGCGAAATCGGCGTGGACACCGGCGGCTCGAACGTACAATTCTCGGTCAATCCTGACACGGGCCGCATGATTGTGATTGAGATGAATCCGCGTGTGTCGCGCTCGTCTGCTCTGGCGTCGAAAGCCACGGGTTTCCCGATTGCCAAAATCGCGGCAAAACTCGCGATTGGTTACACGCTGGATGAGTTGAAAAATGACATCACAGGCGGTCAAACACCTGCATCGTTCGAACCATCGATTGATTATGTGGTTACGAAAATCCCGCGTTTTGCGTTTGAGAAATTCCGCGAAGCCGACCCACACTTGACCACGCAGATGAAATCTGTGGGCGAAGTGATGGCGATGGGCCGCACTTTCCACGAGTCTTTCCAAAAAGCCTTGCGTGGCTTGGAAATCGGCATCGATGGTCTGAACCCAGTGTCAACCGATTTGAGCGAAATCACCACCGAAATTCGTGAACCTAAGGACAAACGAATTTTGTTCGTGGCCGATGCGTTCCGCATGGGCATGAGCGTGGATGAGGTGTTCAACCACTCGAAAATCGACCGTTGGTTCTTGGTACAAATTGAAGAATTGGTGAAATTGGAGCAGCACGTTGCCAAATTGACTTTGGATCAAATCAGTGCAGAAGACTTGCGTGCTTTGAAACAAAAAGGCTTTTCAGACCGTCGATTGGCACAGG
>CAZDLD010000176.1:0-2619 GCA_964506355.1 uncultured Hydromonas sp. | reverse complement strand
GAAGATGACATCAAAGCAGGTTTGCGTTTGCGTACTTTGTCATGCGAAATCCAACCGATGATGTGCGGTACAGCGTTTAAGAACAAAGGCGTACAAGCCATGTTGGACGCGGTTTTGGATTACATGCCATCACCGATCGACGTGAAAGAAATCGAAGGCGAAGACGACCGTGGTAACCACGTGACTCGTAAAGCGGACGATAAAGAGAAATTCTCTGCCTTGGCATTTAAATTGATGACCGATCCGTTTGTGGGTCAATTGACCTTCGTTCGTGTTTATTCAGGCGTGTTAAAAGCAGGTGAAACTGTTTTGAACTCGGTGAAAGACAAGAAAGAACGCGTTGGCCGTATCGTTCAGATGCACGCGAATGCACGTGAGCCAGTTGAGGAAGTTTTGGCAGGCGATATCGCGGCATGTATCGGTTTGAAAGACGTGACCACGGGCGAAACATTGTGTGCATTGGATGCGCCAATCATCTTGGAACGCATGGTGTTCCCAGAGCCAGTGATTTCACAAGCAGTTGAACCAAAAACCAAAGCCGATCAAGAAAAAATGGGCTTGGCTTTGAACCGTTTGGCTCAAGAAGATCCATCTTTCCGCGTATCGACTGACGAAGAATCAGGTCAAACGATTATCGGCGGTATGGGTGAGTTGCACTTGGAAATTATTGTTGACCGTATGAAGCGTGAGTTCAACGTAGAAGCCAACGTCGGTAAACCACAAGTTGCCTACCGTGAAACCATCCGTGAAACGGTTGAAAATGCTGAAGCGAAATTCGTCAAGCAATCAGGCGGTCGCGGTCAGTATGGTCACTGCGTATTGAAACTCGAACCGCAAGAGCCAGGCACTGGCTTCTCGTTCGTGGACGAAATCAAAGGTGGTGTGATTCCTCGCGAATTCATTCCAGCTGTTGGTAAAGGTGTTGAAGAAACATTGAAATCAGGTGTAATCGCTGGCTACCCAGTGGTTGACGTGAAAGTCACTGTTCACTTCGGTTCATACCATGACGTTGACTCGAACGAAAATGCGTTCCGTATGGCAGGCTCAATGGCGTTCAAAGAAGGTATGCGTAAAGCAAAACCTGTATTGCTCGAACCAATGATGGCTGTAGAAGTTGAAACACCAGAAGAATACACCGGTACAGTGATGGGCGATTTGTCATCACGTCGTGGTATTGTTCAAGGCATGGACGACATGATCGGTGGCGGTAAAGCAATTAAAGCCGAAGTACCTTTGTCAGAAATGTTCGGTTATTCAACTGACTTGCGTTCTGCAACTCAAGGTCGTGCAACGTATTCTATGGAATTCAAGCACTACGCTGAAGCACCACGCAACATCGTTGAAGCAGTGATGAGCGCCCGCGCTAAATAAAGAATGACCGATGGGGTGAGCGCTGCAAGCCCCATCAAATCAAACACAGCAGTATTTTAAATTAACAAACTCAGTTTTTTTCAAAGGAAGAATCATGGCAAAAGGAAAATTCGAACGTACCAAGCCGCACGTCAATGTAGGCACAATTGGTCACGTGGATCACGGTAAAACGACATTGACAGCGGCAATCACCACTGTATTGACAAAGAAATTCGGCGGCGAAGCCAAAGGTTACGCGGATATTGACGCGGCACCAGAAGAAAAAGCACGTGGTATCACCATCAACACCGCACACGTTGAGTACGAAACAGCAGAACGTCACTACGCACACGTAGATTGCCCAGGTCACGCCGATTATGTTAAAAACATGATTACCGGTGCGGCACAAATGGACGGCGCAATCTTGGTATGTTCAGCAGCAGACGGCCCAATGCCACAAACTCGCGAACACATCTTGTTGGCACGTCAAGTGGGTGTTCCATACATCCTCGTATACTTGAACAAATGCGACATGGTTGACGACGAAGAATTGTTGGAATTGGTTGAAATGGAAGTTCGCGAATTGTTGTCAAAATACGACTTCCCAGGCGACGATGTACCGATTATCAAAGGTTCGGCGAAATTGGCCCTCGAAGGCGACCAATCTCCAATCGGCGAGCCATCAATCTTGGCTTTGGGCGAAGCGTTGGACTCATACATCCCAACTCCAGAACGCGCTGTTGACGGCACATTCTTGATGCCAATCGAAGACGTGTTCTCAATCTCAGGTCGCGGTACTGTAGTCACTGGCCGTATCGAACGCGGTATTGTTAAAGTCGGCGAAGAGTTGGAAATCGTTGGTATCAAAGCCACTGCAAAAACAACATGTACTGGCGTTGAAATGTTCCGTAAATTGCTCGACCAAGGTCAAGCAGGCGACAACGTGGGTGTATTGTTGCGCGGTACCAAACGTGAAGACGTGGAACGTGGTCAAGTTTTGGCTAAACCAGGTTCAATCACACCGCACACAGGTTTCGAAGCAGAAATCTACGTGTTGGGTAAAGATGAAGGCGGTCGTCACACACCATTCTTCAACAACTACCGTCCACAATTCTACTTCCGTACTACGGACGTAACGGGCGCAGTATCTTTGCCAGCAGACAAAGAAATGGTTATGCCTGGTGATAACGTTTCAATCAGCGTTGAGTTGATTGCACCAATCGCGATGGAAGAAGGCTTGCGCTTCGCGATTCGTGAAGGTGGCCGTAC
>CAZDLD010000175.1:460-2651 GCA_964506355.1 uncultured Hydromonas sp. | reverse complement strand
TGACTATCTCTGAGACCACGTCCATGCGGCCTGTGGTTTTATTGAAAATGACTTTATGGAGGTTGCTGTTCATGGTGGTTCCTATCAAATCGGTTGTTTAACGTGATTGGTCTTGGGATTAGTTGTTGCAGTTTGTTGCCATGTGTTGAATCGGGTGGGTTGCAAACCAGTGCTTGGCTTCTGCTGCTGGAACCGCAATTCCATGCAGCTCTAATATTTTTGGTGATTCGGAGATGCCTTTGTGGTAGAGCGTTCGCATCACGTCACTTGGGAACAGTTGCCTTCGCATCACGCTCATCAGCCCTAAACTGTGTCCAAAGGGGGCGACCCAATCTGTAATCCACTTGCGTTCGCCACTATTCCAGTCTTCGGGCTGTGCGTGGCGCATGAAGCTGTGTAGATACTCTGCCTCAAATCGTTCACTCAGTCCTGCCCATGAGGCAAATGCAATGGGCTTGGCGTTGTCAATGATGAGTGCGTATTGCCCCAGTTTGATTGCAGGCAACAGCAGATGATTCAATGCAAACAATGGCGCTTGCGTGTGTCGCTCTGAATGCATCCATAACCACACAACCGAGCCCAGCACTTCCATTTCGCTCATTTGGCTTGGCGCAAGTTGGGGGCTTATGATTTGTGTCGATGTTTGTTTCATGCTTGACCTTAGAATGAGTAGTTCAGGCTGAACCCATAGGTGGTGTCCTTGGTTTGAAACCCCTTGGGCTTGCTGAGCCATGTGCCCATAAATACGTCGTACTGAAGCTTACCACCTGCGCTTATTTGTCCTTTCAGACCTGCCGCACCGCCCACGAGTGTTTTGCCTAATAACCATTGCGCACTCGGCCCTGCCACGTGGCCACCATCTATGGCCAGATAGAGCTGTTGATTCGGAATGTAATTTACGGCCAGTTCGTTGCGAATGTAGAAACCACGCTCAGCCGACAGTGAACTCTGGCCATCAAAGCCTCGAACTGTACTGCGCCCACCAATGCCAATTTTGTCTTGAGAGGTTAGGCGGGTTTTATTCCACTGCGCATGTGCACTGCTGTTGAAGCTGACGTCGGTATTCTTGACTTTCCAAGGAATGTTGAGGTTGAGGTCTGCGGTGATGAGACGCATTCGGCTCGTGCCTTCACCAAACGCTTCTTCTGGTGCTCGCAGTGCGTCTTTAGCCCCTGTGCCTCGTTTGTAGGCTAGGGCTGCGTCGAGCTGGATGTTGTCGATGCTGTGTTTGTGACCAATGCCCAATTCATATCCCGCGGTCTTGCGACGTTGTACCGTGACTTCTGCATCGTCTATGTAGTTGTCTGAATAGCGACTCCAGCCTTTAACATAGGCGCTTGTTTTACTGTTGTCATCACGGTGCATCATTTTGCTTAGCTTGATGTCTTGGTTGCGGCTGTGACCACTGTAGGTGTATGTTTGATTGATGCCTGCTACCGCTTGGTCATAAAAGTAGCTTGAGGCGTTGAATGCTGCTTCCCAGTATCCAAACGGTACTGAGTAGTGTAGTGCCCAGTTGTCTGAGCCACCATGACGGGTGCCATTGATTTTGCCAGCGTTATCCGTTGTATGGGTTTTGTCGTATCCTGCCAAGTCTCGGCCAAAGCTCATATAGAGCAGATCGTTTATTCTGAAAGGGCTGTCGACGCTGAGCGTGCTGCTGCCTTGATACTGCCCTGTGCTGCGACCACCGCTGTCGTCTACGCTGAGACTGACACGAACAGGTACGGTTTGCTGTTTCCATGCGATGTTGAGGTCTGAGTAGTTGGGTGTATCCGCTGGGGCGATTTTGATGTCCGCTTCTGCCGTGGGTACCCGTTTGAGGTTCTCAAGGGCTTGCTCTATGTCGCGTAGGTTTAAAATATCGCCCTCGGCCATCGGCAGAGCGTTAAATAAGATGGCTCGATCTGCGTGTGTTTTTGCAATGTCTGTTGTGTCAACATTGATGTGTCTAATCCGACCTGGAACCACAGTGAGTTTGAGGATGCCGCTTTTGAGGTCTTGGGGTTCGGCCAATATCCGTGTGGTGGTGTAGCCGCGAGCGATGACTGCATTTTGCGCGGCGGTCATCAGAGCGTTTACACCTTTGGCACCCAATGGGACTCCTATGCTCATTCCTTGGGTTGTATTGTTTAAGTTGTGCTGTGTCACGATATAGCGGTTGCTACCAGATTGGTCTGAAATTGCATGA
>CAZDLD010000175.1:0-450 GCA_964506355.1 uncultured Hydromonas sp. | reverse complement strand
AAGTTGGGTTTGTTTGAGCGCATCAATCAGTGCAAACTCAAATTGACTCGCCGATTCACCTATCAATTGAATCTGAGTAATTTGGAAACTCGGACTTTCAGCTATGGGGAGCTGGCTGATGGCTTCCTCGTTCTGTGGCGGCGTTTCAAGTCTCACGTCTGGATTCTGTGGTTGCTGATCTTGAATTGCCTTGATGCGATCTTTGGATAGTTGTTCTTGTTGTTGCTGAATTTGGTCTTGCACGTCTGGCGCAACTTGGGCTTGTGTCCACGTAGAGTAGCCCAGCAGGCTCGATACGATGAGTGCTAGTTGAATTTTGTTGGGTGTTAATTTTTGTGTCATATCGGTCAATCTGTTCCTGTCATCACTGCGGTTATCAATAGGTGCGCATGCAAAGTAGCCTCATCAAACCAATGCCTGACGGTTCCACTCTGTGACCAGTGTGCTGGC
>CAZDLD010000174.1:0-2692 GCA_964506355.1 uncultured Hydromonas sp. | reverse complement strand
CGGCAGCATCAATATTTTTACGGAGCTTGTCTGCAGCTTTCCAGAGTTGTTTTTCTAATGGTTCTGAACTGGTTTCTGCGGTATTTTTAGTGCGGGTTGCCATAGTGTTCCATTGGTATGCTTGATTAGCTTGATTAGCTTGATTTGCTTGCTTAGCTTGATTGGTTGGCTCTATTTATCCAACAATGTGAAAAGCGGGCATTTGCCCGCTTTTTCTGCGTTTCAGCGGGCGATTTAAACTGCTTAGCCCAACTGTTCCACTCTCAATTTCACCACATCTCCCGTTGTGCTCGGTAGTGCCTTGATCGCTTCACGCGCCGCGTCGATGTCTGATTCGATGCACTCATGGGTCATGATGACGATTTGCGCTTCTTGCACTTGGTCATCGGCTTCGCTTTGCATCATGGCATCGACAGAAATATTGCGGTCGGCCAAGATGCGCGTCACATCGGCCAAAACGCCAGTCTTGTCCTGCACGGTCATGCGCAAGTAATAACGTGTTTTCACAGCCGACAACGGCAACATTGGGATGTCTTCCAATGCATCGGGCTGGAACGCCAAATGCGGCACGCGGTGCTCAGGATCAGCCGTGTGCAAACGCGTCACATCGACCAAATCCGCCACCACTGCCGAGCCTGTTGGCTCAGAACCTGCGCCTGCACCGTAGTACAGAGTTGCGCCCACGGCATCGCCTTTAATCATCACAGCGTTCATCACGCCGTTGACGTTGGCAATCAACTGATTTTCTGGAATCAAAGTTGGGTGCACGCGCAGCTCTATCCCAGCTGGGGTGCGCTTGGTGATGCCCAACAATTTAATGCGATAACCGAATTTTTCTGCATAGGCGATGTCCTGCGCGGCCAGCTGGCTGATGCCTTCCACTGAAGCGGCGGCAAAGTCAATCGGTACACCGAACGCCAATGCGCTCATCAAGGTAATCTTGTGCGCCGCATCGACACCCTCAACGTCAAACGTCGGGTCGGCTTCAGCATAGCCCAATTCTTGCGCCACTTTCAACGCATCAGAAAAAGTCCAGCCTTTGTCACGCATCTGTGTGAGGATGAAGTTGGTCGTGCCATTGATAATCCCAGCGATCCACTCGATGCGGTTCGCCGACAGACCTTCACGCAGCGCCTTAATCACTGGGATACCGCCTGCAACGGCCGCTTCAAATGCCACGGTCACGCCCTTGGCTTGAGCCGCTGCAAAAATTTCATTGCCGTGTACGGCCAACAGCGCTTTGTTCGCGGTCACCACGTGTTTGCCATTGGCAATCGCTTCGAGCACGAAGGTGCGCGCAGGCTCATAGCCGCCCATCAATTCAACCACGATGTCCACATCGGGGTGGCTGGCCAATACCGACAAATCATTGACGATTTGTACGCCTTTTTCGGCCAAGTGCGCGGCTTTGTTCGGCGTGCGTTCAGCGACCACGGTCACTTCTATGCCACGCCCTGCACGGCGCTTAATCTCTGCTTGATTGCGCTCCAACACCTTAACCACACCACTGGCGACCACGCCCATGCCTGCTATACCGACTTTGATAGGTTTCATAATTCTACTTTTGAAAATTTTTGTAAATGCACGTTGCTGACTCATACAGGCCAACGCCTGTACGCAAAGGGCATATTGTAAACCATGCAGTGATTTTGCACCAGATTTTTACCCGTTAACGCGCTTTAGCAGAAAAACTCATAAACTCGTGACTTATTATTGTTTGTGGATATAAGTATTCGTAATTAAAATGCATTTTTAGCATAATGATTTAATATTTTAGGAGTTCATTTTGAGCTTATCTAACATCACTCAATTCGAGCCACAAATAGCTCCGAAGCCAAGCAAAGCACGTAAAACCAATCAAATCAAAGCGCGCAATGTATTGCCTGGATTTAATCTGAGCTTGGGTTACACGATTTTCTATCTCTCGCTCATCGTTCTGATTCCTCTGTCTGCGGTATTTATCACAACATCGACGATGGGATGGGATGCATTCTGGCGCACAGTGACCAATCCGCGTGTCGTCGCCACTTATAAACTCTCGTTTGGTCTATCGCTGATTGCTGCCCTGATTAATTCGGTGTTTGGTCTGCTGCTGGCTTGGGCTTTGGTTCGTTATTCATTTTTTGGTAAACGTCTGGTCGATGCCTTGGTGGATTTGCCATTTGCGCTGCCGACCGCAGTCACGGGCATTACTTTGGCGACTTTGTACTCTAAGGACGGCTGGATTGGTATGTGGTTGGAACCCTTGGGGTTTAAGGTGGCGTACACGCCTTTGGGGATTTTGGTCGCTTTGGTATTTATTGGTGTGCCCTTTGTTGTGCGTACGGTTCAGCCAATTTTGGAGGACCTTGATACTGAATTTGAGGAAGCAGCTGCCAGCTTAGGTGCGCATCGCTGGCAGACGTTTCGCTATGTGGTTTTGCCTGTGCTGTGGCCCGCTTTGCTTACGGGGTTTGCTCTGGCCTTTGCGCGTGCGGTGGGCGAATATGGCTCAGTGATTTTTATTGCGGGCAATATCCCCATGGTCTCAGAAATCACACCGTTGATGATTATTTCAAAACTCGAACAATACGACTACACAGGCGCCACTGCCATCGCAGCGGTGATGCTGGTACTCTCTTTTAGCCTGTTGTTACTCATCAATGTGCTGCAATCATGGACAGCGAAACGCATCGGGAGGGCCTCATAATGG
>CAZDLD010000173.1:2500-2707 GCA_964506355.1 uncultured Hydromonas sp. | reverse complement strand
ACTATGCCCAGCGGTTAGCTTATCAAAACAAAGTTCATCCTGCCCGCGAGCGCATACGCCAAGACCAAAGGCGGCGAAGCCAGAAAGTTGGCTTTGATGTCGGGCTGAATGCGCGCTTCGAAATTGCGGTTGCCTGAGAGCACCGCTGCGACGACGAGTTGATATTGGTTGACACACTCAGACAGTTCAGGGGCGAGCTCGCCTGAG
>CAZDLD010000173.1:0-2490 GCA_964506355.1 uncultured Hydromonas sp. | reverse complement strand
CAGGTGGTGCAACCGAATGCCACCACTTGAAAGCCGAGTTGGTCTAAATAGTGCTGTAGCCCCGTGGCGACCAAATAGTCCGCGACCACACGCGAGCCCGGTGCCAGTGAGGTTTTGATGTGTGGCGCGATGCGCAGGCCGCGCTCAACCGCGTTTTTGGCCAAAAGCCCAGCGGACAGCATGACATTCGGATTGGAGGTGTTGGTGCAGGAGGTGATGGCCGCCAGCACCACATCACCGTGCCCCAAGGTGTAGTCGCCACGTTGCGATTTCACCAAGTGGCGCGCTGAGGTTGTGGCACGAGGGATGTTAAACCCGCCCAGTTCCGTGCCCAAGGTCAGTAACTCGTTGAATGTTCGAGACACATCGGGCAGGGCGATGCGGTCTTGCGGTCGTTTTGGCCCCGCAATTGAGGGCTGCACCGTGCTCAAATCCAGACGAATGACGCGGGTGTAGTCAATTTCGCCCACTTGCGGCATGCCCAATAAATTCTGCGCCTGATAATAGGTTTCAAACGCCGCCACCGCTTGCTCACTGCGGCCGGTGTTGCGCAGGTAGTCCACGGTTTTGGCATCGTTCGGGAAGTAACCCATGGTCGCGCCGTATTCGGGCGCCATATTGGCAATCGTCGCTCTGTCTGTGACCGATAAGCTGGCCGCACCTGTGCCGAAAAATTCCACAAAGCAATCCACCACACGCGCATCGCGCAGGATGTGGGTCAAGGTCAGCACCAAGTCGGTGGCGGTCACGCCCTCAGGGAGCTTGCCTGCCAAATCAACGCCGACCACATCGGGCGTGAGGATGTACACGGGTTGCCCGAGCATCGCCGATTCGGCCTCAATGCCGCCAACCCCCCAAGCCACCACGCCCAAGCCGTTGATCATGGTGGTGTGCGAGTCCGTTCCCACCAAACTGTCGGGAAAATACACTCCGTCCACGAGATGCACCCCTGGGCACAGATGCTCCAAATTCACCTGATGCACAATGCCGATGCCTGGCGGCACAACTTTGAATTTTTTGAACGCCTGCATGCCCCATTTGAGGAAGGTGTAGCGCTCAGCATTGCGCTCAAATTCCTTGTTCATATTCAATTCGAGCGACTGCTCTGAGCCTTGAGAATCCACCATAACCGAATGGTCGATGACCAAGTCAACGGGCACCAGCGGCTCAATCAATGCGGGGTCAAAGCCCATGGTCTGAGCTGTTGAGCGCATCGCGGCAAGGTCAGTCAGCAAAGGAACACCAGTAAAATCCTGCAGCACCACACGCGCCACCACGAATGGAATCTCCGCAGTGCGCGGTGCATTTGGCTGCCAATTGGCCAGCTGCTCGACGTGTTCACGAAGTATCAACTCGCCATCGCAATGGCGCAGCACCGACTCCAGCACAATACGGATGGACGCAGGCAGGCGATGGATGTTTGGATAGCCCATTGCTTGAAGTGCAGGCAAACTAAAAAATTCAGCAGGGGCAAGGGTGTTGTTCGAACCCGAATGCACGTTCAAAGCGCATCGAGTTGTTGCGAAAGGATGGTGTTTCATGGTGACCTCCTTTGAGAGAGGCTCTGTTGTGAAAAGAGTGCCCATTCACAAGACAGAGGACTCATTGTACTCCTTTGATATTAGAAGTGTTTTTAATTCAAATTGAATGGGACGGGTGCAAATCGCGTACAATATCGCTTTTCAAATAAACATTACAATCCCATGTCTATAGCCAGTACACAAGAAATCATCGCCGAGCTCAAAGCAGGTCGGATGGTGGTGCTCGTCGATGAAGAGGACCGTGAGAACGAAGGCGATTTGGTCTTGGCCTCGGATTTCGTCACCCCTGCCGCGATTAACTTCATGATTACCCATGCGCGTGGCTTGGTCTGTCTGTGCTTGACCGAAGCGCGTTGCGATGCGCTCGGACTGCCCATGATGGTGGGCGCGGGCGAGAACGGCACGCAATACGGCACGAACTTTACCGTCTCCATCGAAGCACGCGAAGGCGTGACCACAGGGATTTCGGCGTCGGATCGCGCCCGCACGATTGCGGTGGCGGCCAATCCAGCCATAGGGGCGAGCGAAATCGTTCAGCCAGGGCATATATTCCCACTGCGCGCCCGCGATGGCGGCGTGCTGGTGCGTGCGGGGCACACCGAAGCGGGCTGTGACTTGACCCAATTGGCGGGCTTGACGCCATCGGCGGTGATTTGCGAAATCATGAAACCCGATGGCGAGATGGCGCGACTGCCTGATTTGCTCGAATTTGCGCAGGTGCATGGCTTGAAAATCGGCACGATTGCCGACCTCATCGAGTACCGCAGCGCCCGTGAGAAGTTGGTTGAGCGCGTGGGTCAGTACACCATGACAACAGCCGTGGGCGAATTTGAAGCGGTGTTGTTCAAAGAAGGCAATTCCCACCAAGTGCATTTGGCCTTGGTGCATGGCGACATTGCGAACACCGATGTGGTGCCCGTGCGCGTGCACGAGCCGTTCTCGGTGCTGG
>CAZDLD010000172.1:0-2793 GCA_964506355.1 uncultured Hydromonas sp. | reverse complement strand
GTGAACAGCAGATCGAGAACATGTATCAAATTATGGCGATTGCCAATTACGAAGATCGCTTTGTGATTCCATCTTCGCACAAAGAAATGGCTGAGGACGCGTTTGCGGATAAAGCAGGTTGCGGATTTACCTTTGGTAATGGCTGTTCAGATGGGGTATCGGAAGGCAGTTTGTTTGGTAAGAAAAAAGCCACACCAATTGTGTTTCATGAGATGCAAAGAGATCGGGAGAAAAATCGTGGGAAATAAAATGTACAAAATCCTCTCAGCGCTGCTGTGCTATCCAGAAGCACCCTTGCAAGCAGGCATCAGCGAGATTCGCGCTGCGATTGCGCCGGATTCAGAAGTATTAGCGCAAATTGAGCCGTTGTTGGCCTTTATCGAGAACACGGAGCTGGTGAGTTTGCAAGAGCAGTATGTACAAGTGTTCGATCGGACCCCATCGCATTCGCTACATTTGTTTGAGCACGTGCATGGCGAAGACAGAGCGCGTGGGCAAGCGATGGTGGATTTGCTTGAAGAATACCGCAAGCATGGTTTTGATGTGGTGGCAGATGAATTGCCTGACTATGTGCCGCTGTTTTTGGAGTTTTTGTCTGTCACAGATGAGGGCGAGGCGCAGGAAGTATTGGGCGATGCGGTACATGTTTTGGCGCACATTGGGGGTAAATTGCACGGCAATGGCTCGCTCTACGCCAGCGTATTTGATGTGTTAATCAATCTATCGCCCGTAGCCCCTGAACCACTGATCGTCCCGCCGATTCGCGATATGGACGAAGCATTGGAAACTTTTGGACCGAACGACGAAGGGGTCGAGCCATTGTTGAAAATGGCTCGCCCGAGTGTTGCACCGATTAATTTTTATGCACAGCGCCCGCAGTAAAGCCACCTCCCCAGCGAGGGGAGAGGGACTTTAATTCGAAGCAACAGGAGAATTTTTATGAGCTATTTACATCAATTTACATTTGGCATCTATCCTTACTTGGCGATGGTGATTTTTTTACTCGGCTCGCTCATCCGTTTTGAGCGTGAGCAGTACTCATGGAAAAGCGAGTCCTCACAAGTGCTGCATGCAGGCGTATTGCGCTTGGGCAGTATTTTGTTTCATTTGGGCATACTGGGATTGTTTTTCGGGCATTTGGTGGGTTTACTCACGCCTATTGCGGTGTGGGATGCGCTCGGTATCAGTCACACGGTCAAGCAAGTGTTCGCCATGACCGCAGGCGGCATCATGGGTGCAATGTGTTTGGTCGGTTTACTGCTTTTGATGTACCGACGTTTTTCAAGCGAGCGCTTGGCCAAGAACACCACTTGGCGCGACAAAGTCGTCTTGCTGTGGTTGCTGGCAACCGTATGCGCTGGACTGTCCACCATATTTGTGTCGGCGCAACATCTGGACGGCGAAGAAATGATTGCCTTGATGACTTGGGCGCAACACATCGTGACCTTTCGTGGCGATGCAGCCAGTTATATTGTTCATGCTTCATGGTTATTTAAACTGCATTTGTTTTTGGGCATGAGTGTGTTTGTGGTGTTCCCATTCTCACGCTTGGTGCATGTGTGGAGCGGATTTGGCACAGTCGGTTATTTGGGGCGTTCGTGGCAGCTGGTGCGTTCACGTAAATAAGTGGCGAGCATGAGTGACCCATTGATCGAAGGCTTTGCGCGCTATCAAAAGCAGTATTTCGCCGATGATGCCAGTTTGTATGCCTCGCTCAATGAGGGCCAAAAACCGCATACGCTGGTCATAGGTTGTTGTGACTCGCGCGTGCATCCGCCTGCGTTGCTCGGTTCTCAGCCTGGGGATATGTTTGTGGTGCGCAATGTGGCGAATTTGGTTCCCCCTTACGATGCGCACTACCAACACGCCAGCGTATCGGCAGCCTTAGAGTTCGCAGTGCATATATTGAAAATCAAACGCATTATGATACTGGGACACAAAAATTGCGGCGGCATACGCGGCCTGATGGACAACAGCGCACCGCCCAACAGTGCGCTGGCTCATTGGTTGGGCATCGCCCACAGCGCACGTGAAGTGGCACAAAAAATCCATTTCAAACAACCCGAACGCAACGCATATGAAATATGTGAGCAAACGGCCATCATGGTTTCGCTCAATAATTTACGCACTTACCCATGGCTGGCAGATAAAGTCGCTCAAGGAGAAGTGCAATTGGACGGCTGGTATTTCGATATGCAAGCGGGGACTCTGCTGGGCTATGATGTCGATACGCAACAATTTCAAACCCTGGTGTCGCCCGTTTTTTGTGCGGTAACAAGCACGCTATAGGAGCACATATGTACAGCGCATCATTCATGTTTATCAAAGGCGAATTCGACGATGAGTTCTATGCATTGAATAAAGAACTCACAGCCATCGCACAGAGTTATGCAGGATTTTTAGGTGGTGATGTTTGGTATGGAAAAGACAATCGAGTCAATGCAGTGTACTACTGGGAAAATTTAGACGACTTACACGCCTTTGCCAAACACCCCAGACATATCGAGGCCAAACGCCAACACAAGCGTTGGTACCAAGGCTATCAAATCGTTTTGGCTGAAATCATCAAAAGCTATGGCGATGGCAACTACCCACACATCACACCCAATCAGCGTGAACAAGTGTAGCGCTGGCGAGTGCTCAACTAATTTTTAAAACGCGCAAAGTTGTAGATGTTATGACGTAAGGTTGGGTCTGAACCCAATCCCTACATCCTATAGCGTATGAATTCACAAAAATGGCACATAACAACTTACAAGCTATAGATTTTTCAACGGCTCAATATTTTTAGGC
>CAZDLD010000171.1:0-2818 GCA_964506355.1 uncultured Hydromonas sp. | reverse complement strand
CAACTCAGAAAAACCCGCTTTGGACAAAGCAATTATCCAAGCCACCTCGACTTGAACTCGGTGATGCAATAGACCAGCTTCAGACATAATTGGACGCAAAGCATCCACTTTCGAAGCATAGCGACCGTCCAGAGGCGAAATGGCGTAAAGTGCAGACATAATAAATCCCAAGTAAATTGTGTAAAACGATATTTTAACCGCTTTATGTGACAAATCCCAGTCATTCGAGGACATTCACTGATTTTGCTAAAATGAGCCAACAATTTTGAAACGTATTTCAAACCATTGACCAATTTTGAATTAAAAAACGAGCCTTTCGGCTCGTTTTTTAATTCATTCTTATTTGTGTTGTTGGGTTTGTTTTACATACCCAACAGCATCAATTCCAAACGAAAATTACATATTCAAAGCACGTTTATCCACCGCCAAAGCTGCTTCACGCATCACTTCAGACATGCTTGGGTGTGGGTGACAAATGCGTGCGATGTCTTCTGCTGACGCTTTGAATTCCATCGCCACCACTGCTTCAGCGATCAAATCCGATGCGCCCGCGCCGATGATGTGCACGCCCAAAATTTCGTCCGTCGCTGCATCCGCAATCACTTTAACAAAGCCATCCGCAGCCGCCATACCCAAGGCACGACCATTGGCCATGAATGGGAATTGGCCTGCTTTATACGCACGGCCTTCGGCCTTGAGCGCTTCTTCGGTTTGACCAACCCAAGCGATTTCTGGTGACGTGTAGATAACCCAAGGAATGCAGTTGTAATCAATGTGCGGTTTTTGACCGACGATGCGTTCTGCCACTGCCACGCCCTCGTCCTCTGCCTTGTGCGCCAGCATCGGGCCAGGAATCACATCACCAATCGCCCACACGCCCGCCACTGCTGTTTGGCAATCGTGGTTCACTTCGATGAAGCCACGCTCGTTGGTTTTGACGCCAATGGCTTCCAAATTCAAATTGTCGGTGTTCGGTACGCGACCCACAGACACAATCAATTTATCGCAGTCCAATTTCTTGTCAGCGCCAGAAGCGTCTTTGTAGGCAATGTTCACGCCTTTTTTGCTTGATTTTACTTCGCCAATCGACACACCGAATTCAAAGCTCAGACCTTGTTTTTCAAACAATTTTTTCGCTTCTTTGGCAATTGCGCCATCCGCTGCGCCCAAGAACGTTGGCGCGGCTTCCAGAACCACAACTTCAGCACCCAAACGACGCCACACCGAACCGAGTTCCAAGCCAATCACGCCCGCGCCAATCACGCCCAATTTTTTAGGCACTTCCGAGAAGTTCAATGCGCCTTCGTTGTCGCAGACCACTTTGTTGTCCACTGGAATGCTTGGCAAATGACGGGCTTTAGAGCCTGTCGCGATGATGACGTTTTTCGCGCTCACGACTTCTTCTTTACCGTCTTTATCGGTGACTTTCACTTGAGTGACGCCATCGGCTTGACCGACGAATGCGCCATAACCTTTGAGCAAAGTCACTTTGTTTTTCTTGAACAAATATGCAATCCCACCAGTCATTTTTTCAACGATGCCGTCCTTGCGTGCCACCATGGTGCCCACGTCCAAAGTCGCACCCTTAACCGTGATGCCGTGCGCGCCCAAATGCGAAGTCGCATCTTCATAGTGGTGCGAGCTGGCCAACAAGGCTTTTGAAGGGATACAACCGACATTCAAACACGTACCGCCCAAGCGTGGTTCGCCCTTAGGATCATCGTAGGCATTGCCCTCGATACACGCAGTAGACAGACCCAACTGAGCAGCGCGAATCGCCGCGATATAACCGCCAGGACCTGCACCGATGACCACGACGTCAAATGATTGTGACATATTCATTCCTTTATCTAAAAATTAAAATCTTTTAATTATCAACGCAAACTATTTAGCACCACATACTTCAAATTTTTCTCGTCATTCCCGCAGTTTTAAGCGGGAATCCACCACTTTATAATCTTCTACTGAATATCCATCCACAAATCCCGCCAAGCAGGATTCATTTTCTCTATCAATTCAATTTTCCACTCACGCCGCCAGCGCTTTAGTGCCTTCTCACGCGCAATCGCACTTTCCATCGACGCACATAACTCATACCAAACCAATTGTTTCAAACAATATTGCTTGGTAAAACCATCCACCACACCCTCACGATGTTGCCAAACCCTTTGTATCAAGTTGGATGTCACGCCGATGTATAAGGTGCCTTTGCGACCATTGGTCATTATGTACAGCGCAGGTTGTTTCAAGCGTTGTTCCAATTTTGAACTCCGATAGATTCCCGCTTAAAACATGCGGGAATGACGTCATACTTACATCTCTATCAAGCCACCAACAAATCCTCATAAAACGCCCCGAACGCTCTGCTCGGATGCGCAATCTGAATCTCCAAAATCCACAGTCCCACATCAGGCACACCTTCAAAGTCGCCCAAATCCCCAGCTTGATAAATCGCATGGGGAAAATCACTCACGCGGTGCCCGCGTATCAGAACATTCAAACGCCAGCCGTGCGCAGCCGCGACGCTTTCAGCGTAATCATACAAATCTTTACCCGCACAGCGAGTGGCTCGCCAATGGGTTTGCACTACATCATAAATCGTTTTACACGCTGCCGCGCAGGCCTGCATCTCCGCGTCATTGCCCACCGCAAACGTTGCGCCAGCGTCGCCCTCATGTCCATCCCAAACCACACCCAAATCAACGAAGAAAATATCATCGCTGTGCAACACAACGTCCGCGTCTGATTGCTCGTTAAAAATTTTAAGCGTATTGCGCCCAAAACGAATCAAAATGGGATGCCAAATCCGATCCATACC
>CAZDLD010000170.1:0-2916 GCA_964506355.1 uncultured Hydromonas sp. | reverse complement strand
ACCCAGCACCACACCAGGAATATGCCCCATACCACCGAGCACCACCATCGCCAGAATCACGATGGACTCCATGAAAGAGAATGATTCAGGTGAAATAAAACCTTGGAACGATGCGAACATACCGCCCGCAACGCCACCAAAGGTTGCGCCCAAGGAGAATGCCAGCAGTTTGATGTTACGTACGTTGATGCCCATGGCTTTGGCCGCGATATCATCCTCGCGCAACGCCATCCATGCGCGACCCAAGCGTGAGTATTGCAAGCGATAACACACGATGATGGTGATGATGGCCAAGAACAAGAACAAGTAGTAGTACAAAAACTCCTTGGTCAAATCGATGCCACCGATGGTGAGCGTCTTGTCCAAGGGGTAGCCAAAGATATGCACAGGTTCAATTTTATTAATCCCGCGTGGACCGTTGGTGACGTTAAAGCCTGTTTTGCCCCAGTTGTTCATGAAAATACGAATGATTTCACCAAAGCCCAAAGTCACCAGAGCCAAGTAATCACCGCGCAACTTCAAAATCGGCGTGCCGAGCATAATCCCAGCGGCTGCGGCCAGACCTGCACCCAATGGAATCACCACCCACAATGGCACATGCAGGCCATCAGGGAAATGCTGCGCGAAAAATGCAAAGTTCTCAGACAAGTGCGGCGTCGACAGCAGAGCCACCATATACGCACCCACGGCATAGAATGCCACATAGCCCAAATCGAGCAACCCCGAGAAACCTACCACGATGTTCAAACCGAGCGCCAACATCACATACAGCAAGGCCATATCGATAATGCGCACCCAAGTGGTTCCGCCCAACTCTTTGGCGATAAACGGCATCGCAGCGAGCAGGATGATGCAAATCGCCAAACCGAGAATTGACTGTTTGGGATTGAGCTGTTTTAGAATTTTATTCATGTCTCACTCCTTATGCGCGATCAGCGGTGCGTTGTCCAAGCAAACCTGATGGACGGAAAATCAACACAATGACCAACACCACAAACGCAAATACGTCTTCATATTCAGCACTGATGTAGCCAGCGCCCATGGACTCGACTAAGCCGAGTACCAGACCGCCCACCAATGCACCTGGAATATTGCCAATTCCGCCCAATACTGCAGCGATAAAGGCCTTCATCCCCGGTAAGAAGCCCATATAAAAGTGCACCTTGCCGCCGTAGTTGGCAGCGAACAACACACCTGCCACGGCAGCCAAAGCAGCACCAATCATGAATGTAGCTGAAATCACGCGGTTCGGGTTGACCCCCATGAGACCTGCGACGTGGACATTCTCAGAAGTGGCGCGCATCGCGCGACCCAACTTGGTGCGATTGACCAGTATAAACAGACCCGCCATCATCACAATCGACACGCCGATGATGATGATTTCACGCATGGTGATGCCCACGCCTGCAAACAAGTTTATCCTTGCCGAAGGCAAAACTTCAGGCATAGGGAAATGTTCCAAGCCCCAAATTTGCATCGCAACTGCTTGCAAAATAAACGACATACCAATCGCCGTAATCAGCGGCGCCAGTTTCGGCGCATGACGCAAAGGACGGTAAGCCAAACGCTCAATGCTGTAGCTGGTGATCATACACACCACCATCGCTGCGAGCACGGCAATCAGTAAGGCCAACGCGCCCGACAGACCCGCTTTAATCAGCAGTGTGGTGACGGTCATCGCCACCATCGCGCCAATCATAAAGACTTCGCCATGTGCGAAGTTAATAATGCCCAAAATACCATAGACCATGGTATAGCCGAGCGCAATCATGGCGTAAAGGCTGCCCTTTACAAAACCATTGATGAGTTGTTGCAGAAATAAATCGAGTGCACTCATTGTCGCCCTCCTTATGTCAATGTTGTAGGTATTCGATGGTGGTGAAACTCACCGCACATCGATGCCAACATTGGGTTGTGTGATATTGTGTACAACAGCTCTGAGCCTAAAACCGTGCAGGTACAGTCGCACGTGCACTGAATCAAACAGAGGCAGTTTGTCACAAATTTTTAGATTTTAATTAGACTTTATAGACTGATTAAACGAAGCCGATTGGGCTCAATCGATGCAACAAATCAAATACATATTGCAACGACGAGCCAATTAAACCGCATGAAAGCGACAAAAAACCCCAGCACCGCCGGGGTTTTTGTTATTACTTAACGATTTCTTTAACTTCTTTTTTGTCAGTGATTTCGTAGATGGTAATCGCGCCACCTTTGATGTCGCCGATGGCGTCAAAAGCGATAGGACCAATCAAACCTTCGAAGCTCACTTTTGGCATTGCAGCTGCAATTGCTTCTGGGTCTACAGATTGAGCCACTTTGATGGCTTCAACCAAGGTGTAAACGCCATCGTAAGCGAATGGAGAGTAAATTTGAACTTTTTGACCAGCAAATGCTTTTTCGTAGTTCGCAGTGAACTCAGCACCTTTGGCCATTTTTGACAGAGGCATACCTGCTTCTGAACAAATTGCGCCTTTACCCGCTGCACCAGACAACTCGATGAATTTTTCAGTACATGCGCCATCAGCTGCTGCCAACTTAGAGGTCATGCCCAATTCTTTCATTTGTTTGACCAATGACGCTGCCGTGTCATCCATACCGCCCCAGAATACGTAGTCAGGGTTCAAGCCTTTGATTTTAGTCAAAACTGCTTTAAAGTCAGTTGTTTTATCAGTTGCTGCTTCACGAGCCACTACTTTTACGCTTGCTGCGCCCAAAGTTTTTTCAACTTGATCAGCCAAACCTTTACCGTATTGAGTTGCATCATCCAATACTGCTACGGTTTTAGCGCCGTGAGACATCATGAATTTTGCCACTGCAGGGCCTTGTTGCGCATCTGTTGCCACCACGCGGTAAGAGCTCACAGCACCTTTAGGTGTTTTGTTGCCTTTGAGGGTGTAGTCAGGGTTGGTT
>CAZDLD010000169.1:0-2972 GCA_964506355.1 uncultured Hydromonas sp. | reverse complement strand
TTACCACCCTTAGCGAAAGGGCAAATCAAGTCAATCACTTTAATGCCTGTTTCGAGCAACTCAGTTGAAGGGCTCAATTCGTCGAATTTAGGTGCCAAACGGTGAATAGACCATTTTTCATCTGTAACAACAGGGCCCGCTTCATCAATTGGGTTACCCAATACGTCCATGATGCGACCCAAAGTACCTGTACCCACTGGCACAGAAATTGGTTTGCCTGTGTTTTTCACAGTGATGCCACGACGCAAGCCATCAGAAGAACCCAAACAAATGGTACGAACAATGCCATCACCCAATTGTTGTTGAACTTCCAAAGTCAAATCAGTGCCTTCCATGACCAGTGCGTCATAAATTCTCGGCATGTTATCACGCGGAAATTCTACGTCAATGACCGCACCAATACACTGAACAATTTTACCTTCTACCATTATTTCACTCTCAATCATGAATTAACTAAAATTCTTCGTGGCCAGCACAACGCTATTATTGTGCACCCGCCACACCACATGCTACTTTCCAAAAGTTTTGCAACTCTTGGCATCTTCTGTTTGCCTCTGCCGCTGGCAATGCCCGCATTTGCTCTTCCAAAACCGCCTTCATGTGTTCCAAGCCGTTTTTGGGCAACCGATTGCTTGGGCAGGCTTCAAATGTTTGAACCAATGCTGGACAATCTGTCGAAAGCTGATACTGCGGGCTTTTATTTAACTCTTGTGTTTTGCTTGGGATTTGTGATGAATCATGACAACCCAACAATCCCAGCGTAACACACACACCCAATGTTGTCAGATTTCGCTTTAACATTGAGCGCTCATACATTTAATACTATACCGCAGCTGCGCCACCAACAATTTCCGACAACTCTTTGGTAATTGCGGCTTGACGTGATTTGTTGTACACCAATTGCAACTCGCCGATGACGTTTTTAGCGTTGTCCGAAGCAGCCTTCATCGCAACCATACGCGCTGATTGCTCAGATGCGATATTTTCAGCTACAGCTTGATAGACCAAAGCCTCGATGTAACGCACCAACAACTCTTCCACAACCACTTCAGCAGATGGCTCATACACGTAATCCCATGAATAAGCTTTTTTCTCTTCTTCAGTTTGTGCCAAAGTGTCTTTAGCCAATGGAATCAATTGCATCAACACAGGTTCTTGCTTCATGGTGTTCACGAATTTAGTGTACGCCAGATAAACCACATCAATCTCACCTGCCAAATACGCATCGATTTGCACCTTAACAGCACCAATCAACTCGTCCATGTGTGGCACATCGCCGATGTGTACAGATTCAGACACCACGTGCGCACCCATGCGATTCAAAAAGCCCAAGCCTTTGTTACCAATAGCTGTGGTTTGAATCTTTTTACCTGAGTCCGCCCACTCTTTCATTTGAGTGGTTGCAGCACGCAATACATTGGTATTCATACCGCCACACAGACCTTTATCGGTCGTGACCATAATCAAACCCACATTGCTCACCGCACGTTCAGCCAAAAATGGATGTTGGTACTCTGAGTTTGCACCACTCATGTGGGCAGCGATATTGCGCACTTTGTCCGCGTACGGGCGAGCTGCCCGCATGCGGTCTTGTGCTTTACGCATTTTTGATGCGGCGACCATTTCCATGGCTTTGGTGATTTTGCGCGTGTTTTGCACGCTCTTAATCTTACCGCGAATTTCTTTCATGCTGGGCATGGCTTAATCCTATAAAGTTAGAATGCCGCAACTTGTTTGTACGCTTTAATCGCGTCATTCAAAGCCGCATCATCGTCTTTTGAAACTTCTTTTGTTGATTCAATGCGATCAACCAAAGGGCCATGACTGGTTTTCAAAAAGTCAATCATGCCTTTTTCAAATGACAATACATCTTTAACTTCAACATCATCCAAATAGCCGTTGTTCGCTGCAAACAAAGATGCTGACATTTCCCAAACTTGCAATGGCTTGTATTGTTGCTGTTTCAACAATTCAGTCACGCGGCGACCACGTTCCAATTGTTTGCGGGTTGCTTCGTCCAAGTCAGATGCAAACTGGGCAAACGCTGCCAATTCACGGTACTGAGCCAAATCGGTACGAATACCACCAGACAATTTCTTAACTGCTTTAGTTTGAGCTGCACCACCCACGCGAGATACCGAGATACCTGCATTAATTGCTGGACGGATACCTGCATTGAACAAGTCAGTTTCCAAGAAAATCTGACCGTCGGTAATCGAAATCACATTGGTTGGAACGAATGCAGTCACGTCACCTGCTTGAGTTTCAATCACTGGCAATGCAGTCAAAGAACCCGTTTTGCCTTTAACAGCACCATTGGTGAATTTCTCAACATAATCTTCGTTCACACGTGCTGCGCGTTCCAACAAACGGCTGTGTAGATAAAACACATCGCCTGGGTATGCTTCACGTCCTGGTGGACGGCGCAACAACAATGAAATTTGACGATACGCCCAAGCTTGCTTGGTCAAGTCATCATAAATAATCAGGGCATCTTCGCCACGATCACGGAAGTATTCGCCCATCGTACAACCCGCATACGGCGCGAGGTACTGCATCGCTGCTGAGTCAGAAGCTGAAGCGGCAACAATGGTGGTGTACTCCATCGCGCCATGTTCTTCCAATTTGCGCAAAACGTTCATGATTGATGACGCTTTTTGACCAATCGCAACGTAGATACATTTGAGGTTTTTACCTTTTTGATTGATGATGGTGTCGACTGCTACAGCCGTTTTACCCGTTTGACGGTCACCAATAATCAATTCACGTTGACCGCGACCCACAGGTACCATCGCATCAATTGCTTTCAAACCTGTTTGAACAGGCTCGTCAACCGATTTACGCCAAATAACGCCTGGCGCAACTTTTTCAATCACGTCAGTTTCTTTAGCGTTGATTGGGCCTTTGCCATCAATCGGCGCACCCAAAGCGTCCACGACGCGACCTAACAGTTCAGGACCGACTGGAACTTC
>CAZDLD010000168.1:0-3071 GCA_964506355.1 uncultured Hydromonas sp. | reverse complement strand
GCGTAATGCGGGCTAAGCGCCAGCAAGATGGTTGGGTGTTCGATGATTTGCAACACCCCAAAAAAGCCCAAACTCACGAACCACGCCACACAAATTGGGCCAAAGAACTTGCCAATCAAGGACGTACCGTGTTTTTGCACCATAAACAGCCCAGTGATAATCACCAACGAAATGGGAATAATCCATTCTTTGGACGATGGCGCGACCACTTCGAGCCCTTCAACCGCAGAGAGAATTGAAATAGCGGGGGTAATCACCGAATCACCATAGAACATGGATGCACCGAGTATGCCCACAATCAGCACCCAGCGGTACTTGGGGTTGCCCTCTTTGCCACGCAAGGTCAAAGCCATGAGCGCCAAAATACCGCCCTCGCCTTTGTTGTCAGCGCGCATGATGAATGTGACGTATTTGACCGACACCACCAGCACTGCTGCCCAAAAAATTAGGGACAGAATCCCCATAATGGTGGGTAAATCTTGGGATAAATGATAGTGTTCACCCATGCTTTCTTTCATCGCGTACAGCGGGCTGGTACCGATGTCACCAAATACAATGCCCAGAGCGGCCAGTGCCAACCCTGCCATCGCTTGTTTGCCATAGTCGTGGTGACCGTGGCTGTCTTGTTGTGATTGCTGTACTTGGGGTGTAGTGCTCATGTATATTCTCGTAGTGAAAAAACGTCCACAATTATCTCACAATTAAAGCAGTGCCTCAATGTAATTACTCAGTTTCGACGGCTCGGTCATGGGCGCAAAGCGTTGCACGGTTTGCCCATCGCGTGCGACGAGGAATTTTGTGAAATTCCATTTAATTTGGCTGCTGCCGAGCACGCCGCGTGCGCTGCGGCGCAACCACTGCCACAGCGGCGCTGCCTGAGCGCCATTGACCTCAATCTTGTCCATAATTGGAAAGCTGACTGAAAACCGCTCACAAAAAGTCTGAATCTCCTCGTTGCTGCCCGATTCTTGGTGTAAAAATTGATTGCACGGAAACGCCAAAATCTGCAAACCTCGCTCGTGATAGCGCTCGTGCAAGGCTTGTAACTGTGCGTACTGCGGCGTAAATCCGCAGGCGCTGGCGGTATTGACCAGCAGTACGACTTTGCCTCGGTATTGTGCCATGTCCACGGCTTGCCCCAAATGGTTCAGGGCGGTGAAATCAGTCAACTTCGATGGATTCATGGGGTGACTTTCGTGAATAGCGAGCCGAGGGGTTTAACCCAGCTCGTTTGAAATAAGACCTGCATTGAGCAGCACCTGTTGGTGTTGGGCAAAGGTAAACATATTTTGCTGTGCGCCCGTTTGGATGCAGGCTTGCAGCTGCGCTTCTTTGCGATCGAGTATCAAATGTCGCACCGCTGGGGTTGCGGTCAACACTTCATAATTGGCAACGCGCCCTTGCTTAGACACGCCGGCGACACTTGGGACAAGTCGCTGTGCCACCACACCGAGCAGCACATCGGACACCACGTGACGTATAAATTGCTCACTGTCCGATGGAAAAATATTGATGATGCGTGAGACCGCGTCACTGGCATTTGCACTGTGTAGGGTGGCCAATACCAAATGCCCAGTTTCAGCGGCACGGATGGCCAGTCGCACGCTGTCCAAATCGCGCAACTCCCCAGCCATAATCACATCGGGGTCGCGGCGCAGAATGTCACTGAGCGCGTCGGTGAAGGTCGTGAAATGCGTGCCCACCTCACACTGGTTGACCAGCCCTTTGCCATGACTGAACACATATTCAATGGGGTCTTCGACGGTGATGATGTGGCTGGCTTCGCGCTGATTGCTTTGCACAATCCAGCTGCCCAAGGTGGTAGATTTGCCACTGCCTGTGGGGCCCGTGACCAGCACCAAACCACTGGAGAACGCCGAAAGCTCACGTAAAAACGTTGGCATCTGGATGGCGTCGGGGGAAGGTGGGGCTTTTGAGAGCATACGAATGGCCAAGCTCGTGCCGCGATCGGTTGGGTATACGGTAATGCGCAGGCGCACCGCACCGCCCAAACTGTCCATGGCAAAATCCGACTGCTCCAATGCGGTTTGCCCCTGAGTCCAGCCTGCATTGTCCACCAACCACTCGTTAATCTGCTCGTCAGTGCAAACGCAGATGCCCTGTGCGTGGACCAATTTGCCCGCCAAGCGAAACACGGGCACGGTATCGGGAGAAATGTGCACATCACTGGCACCCAGTGCGTGCGCTTCTTGTATCAAGTCATGAATATGCATCTGCCCTCGCCCCTGTTCTACAAAATCAACAATTTCTACAGTTTAAAAACCTCTATTTTGCCCGTTTAGTGAATCCGCCACCAATACGATTTAATCAGACCCAAGCGCACACAGACCATCAAAAACACCAACACAATCCACAACGACCAAACTTGATGCGAAATAAAATGCGCCCCGCGCATCACCTGCGAGAAGCCCAAAGCCATGGACAGCACCAGCGCATACAGAGCAAAGGCGCGAGCGGACAACCACACACGGCGCGATTGATTCCACGATGCCGTGACCTGCCACAGAGCGCGCGGCAATCCGCCAACAAAGGTCACCACCAACAAAGACAAACCGACCGCAGCATGACCCGCAGGCCAGCAAGCTTGCGAGCGCGGCGCCCATGGACGCGCATCGAGCAGATGCACGTAGGGCAAAGTGCCGCCAAAATCTTGCAAGCTCCATGGGCAGGCTTGATTGGTCCATTTTTTGAGCAAAGACAACAACGCAGGAACGAGCAAACCAATAAAAAACAACGCCAACCAGCGCTGCCACTCTATGGTGTGCGCCTCGTCAAAGCCCTTGCGCTTTACCGCACCATACACAATATTGATTAAAGCCCAAACGGGTAAGCCATACACCACGTATTTGGGAAATTTATGCCACCAAAATTCAAAAAATGCCGAATCGCGCAAAGGGAAGCCCTGGCCCACCTGATAAAAATGACGGCTAACCCAAAATTCAAAGTGCAGCCCCCACGCCGAGAATTCAGAGAACCACAGCAAAAACAGCCCCGAAATCAGCAAAGCTCTCCAAACCGCTCGGATGCGTCGTTGTTCACTGTAAGTTGGT
>CAZDLD010000167.1:0-3074 GCA_964506355.1 uncultured Hydromonas sp. | reverse complement strand
AAAGTGTTGTTCCGCCAACAATGTGGTCGGCGCGAGGATGCACACCTGTTTGCCGCCCATGGCTGCGATGAAGGCCGCACGCAGGGCGACTTCGGTCTTGCCAAAGCCCACATCGCCGCACACCAGCCGATCCATGGGCTTAGCATCGAGTAAATCGTGGGTCACCGCCGCAATCGCACTGGCCTGATCAGGCGTGGTTTCAAAGCCAAAATCGGTGGCGAAGGTCTCGTAATCGGCGAAATTCAAGCTAAATGCATGACCTTCGCGCATGGCGCGTCGTGCGTACAAATTAAGCAACTCAGCGGCGGTGTCGCGAATCTGCTCGGCGGCTTTTTTGCGCGTGCGCGCCCAGCGGTCGGTGCCCAAATTGTGCAGGGGCGCGTGCTCGGGGTCCGAGCCCGCATAGCGCGAAATCACCGACAACTGCGACACGGGCACGTACAGTGCGGTGTCATCGGCATAGGACAGGTGCAAAAATTCGGTCATGCCATCGCCCAAATCCATATTCACCAAACCATGGTAGCGACCAATCCCATGCTCCACATGCACCACGGGATCGCCCTCGTGCAACTCGGAGAGCGAGGCTATCATCATGTCGACATTGGAGGTTTTGTCCGCACGGCGGTTGGTGCGGCGTGCGCCCGTGCTGCTGGCGTACAGCTCGTTTTCGGTAATCAAACACACGTCAGGTAAATCGCCTGCATCATTCAGGACAAAGCCCTGCTCCAAAGGCGCATGACTGATGAACAGCGGCGCGTTGGTGGCATCTGCGGAGATGATTTGTGCCCAGTCTTTGAGGGCGTGGGCCGATATTTGCTGGCGCGACAGGGTGTCGGCGAGGGTGGTTTGACGCCCCAAACTCTCAGCGAGCAACACCGTACGGATGCCAGCGGCTTGATTGGCGCGCAGCACCTCGCTCAGGCGGGCAAACGGATGGCTCTCCTGCGCGGTAATGGACACGCGCACATCGGGGACGGCGCGGATGTGTTGGGCAAAATGAGTTTGATTGTTTTCCTCAGGCGCATCGTTGGCTTTCAAAGCCAACTGCGCAAACGCATTCATGCGCGTGAACCACTCATCCTCGCGCAAAAACAATCGCTCAGGCGGCAAAATCGGCGTGATGTCGCCGCGCAAAAAATCATAACGCGACTGCGTGTCGCTCCAAAAATGCTGTGCCGCCTCGCTCACCGCGCCGTGCAGCACCATGGTGGCGTTGGGCGGTAGGTAGTCAAACACCGTCGCAGACGCATCAAAAAACAAGGGCAAATAATACTCTATGCCCGCGTTGAATATGCCGTTGGCGATGTCTTTATAAATCGAATGTTTGGTCGGGTCGCCCTCGAACTGCTCGCGCCACGCATTGCGAAACGCCGCACGCGCAGGCTCATCGGTCGGGTATTCGCGCCCTGGTAACAACTGCACCGAGGGCACGGGATAGAGCGTGCGCTGGGTGTCTACGTCAAAAGTTTTGATTGATTCGATGGTCTCGCCGAATAAATCAATGCGAAACGGCAGCACCGAGCCCATGGGGAACAGGTCAATCAACCCCCCACGAAACGCAAATTCACCAGGTGCGACCACTTGGCTGACTGCAGAGTAGCCCGCATTGACCAGCTGCTCACGCAGAATATTGGCATCCAGTGCATCGTTTTGTTTGAACGAAAACGTGCGCGCCAACAAAAACGAAGGCGGCGAGAGTCGGTACAATGCAGTCGACACAGGCACCAGCAGCACATCGCACTGGCGCTGGGTCAGTGCGTACAAGGTTTGCAAACGTTCCGAGACCAGATCATGGTGCGGCGAGAATTGATCGTAGGGCAGGGTTTCCCAATCGGGCAGCTGCAAGATGCGCAATTGCGGCGCAAAGTAACTCATCTCCGCTTGCAGTCGCACAGCATCCTGAGCATTCGCGCACAGCACCACCAGCGTGTGGGCTTCGTCGCGCAACTGTGCCTGAGCCAACTGAGTCAGCAACAACGCATCCGCAGAACCCAGCGGCAAGGGCGCGTGGTAGCGCTGGCCGATTTTTAGGTGAGTGATTAAGGTGGAGAGATTGAATTGAGAAGTGAGCATTAAGAAACAGCCAGTCAGAAACAAATAATAAATCAAAGGGTATAGAATGACACCAATGAATTATAAAAATAAAAGCAATGATAGAACAAAGACAATTTGGACTGAGAACACTTTGGTTCAAGTTATTTCATCTAATCCAAGTGCACGTCACAAAGCAAAGAAAATCACCTCGCTATTTTAAGCGATAAAGACAATTTATTCCGAGCAAAGGTGCTGTATGGTGGAAATAGAATTTGGTTCAACGTATTATGCTCACTCAGGTACATC
Organism: uncultured Hydromonas sp.; assembly: GCA_964506355.1. Lineage (GTDB taxonomy): Bacteria > Pseudomonadota > Gammaproteobacteria > Burkholderiales > Burkholderiaceae > CTSOIL-112. The sequence continues at coordinate 734 of CAZDLD010000167.1, read as the reverse complement.
CTTGAGTGGCAGTGACTGGCAAAGTCTGCAGTCGCACTTAAAAAATGTTTCGCAAATTGCTCATCAAAATGCGAGGTTTTTTAATGGGCAGAAAGTTACTGAAATCGCAGGTTTGTTACATGATTTAGGAAAATATACCCATGAATTTCAAGAACGTTTATCAGGAGCTAATGTACGTGTAGATCATGCCACGGCAGGCGCGAAAATTGCGTACGAGAAGTGGAATTTATTGGGAAAAGTACTTGCGTTTTGCATTGCAGGGCATCATGCTGGTTTAGCCAATGGTATTGATCAGGGGCAAAAACGCTCAACACTAAAATCAAGATTAAATTTAAAGTTTGGGAATGAGATTCCTCACTTAGCCTCGATTTGGGAAAATGAAATCGAATTGCCTGAGATACTAGTTTTCCCAAAATTGAAATCAAGAAAAGGGTTGAGTGGTTTTCAGCTGGCATTTTTTACACGAATGATTTTTTCGTGTTTGGTCGACGCTGATTTTGTCGATACTGATAATTTTTATCGCCAATTAGAAAATGAACCCCAGCGACCTACTTCGGAAACTGACTTAGAGTTGTTGCAATGTCGGTTAAATACACATTTAAATCAATTCTCTACAAATCCTACCCGCCAGATTCATCAAATACGCAACGAAATTTTGCATCATGTGAGGGCGCGAGCCTACGAACCAACAGGGTTGTTTTCATTGACGGTACCAACAGGTGGAGGTAAAACCT
>CAZDLD010000166.1:0-3176 GCA_964506355.1 uncultured Hydromonas sp. | reverse complement strand
TATCTTGATCTGCTCCGTCTTGGCTCGAAGCATTTAAATCTGAGTTTGCTGAGGAAATATCTTCTAATGCGCTCTCATGTTTTTTAATTTTTTGTTTTTTTACTAGCGTTTTGATTTGCTGTTGAATATTCATACTTTGAGCGGTTAATTCAAAGTGATCTCCCACCGAAGCAAGTTCGGTTTTATCTTGATTTCCCCCACCACCCTTAACTGAGTGGATTGTACGAATTTTATCGAGTAAGATTGTTGTTTTCATTTTTATGTCCTTCCAAAATTTCATTTAGGGTCAAAACCACTCCATCACCCACCTAGAGGCAAGTATAACTTGATTATCAATTCAAATTAAATACTATTTGAATTTAATTAACCTCAAACGGGCTTGATATAACCTTTTTACAACTTTTCCCTGCATTAATTTTGTCATGATTAGACAAAATATTTAAAATTATCTTACTCAAAATAACTTTACTTATATCTTATCTATAGTATAAGATATAGAATTACTCGCGAATTCGTAGCCCCTCGCAGGGGGAAGGTAGTTTGACTCAACTGTCCTTTGTGCTAGTTTGAGAATTTTTTGCACATTCGTAAGTTTATTCAACCTGACGTTAATCAGATTAACTCAATCATATTCACCACCAACAACCCTCTCATCAGAAGCTCAAAGTATTTAATTACACAATACGTTCAACTTCACCTAGTTATATCGCGGGCATAACGACATACGAAACAGTATGGACATAACGTAAGATAACAATGGTTCAAATTAAACTTTATAAGTTCAATGTCGATAATTCACACGGTACAATCATTAATTGTCGATAAAGTTAGTACTTTGAAAATCATCAAACATCTGACATGGGTTAAATTTAATGTGATTTTGCTTCGATTTATCCATTCGTTTGGGCTGGATGGCTTATTAGCAGTTATAATATTGGTACTTAATTTATACCCATATTGATTTTTTTCGAAACGCCTTCAATGAACTCAAGCAATCCAAACCATTACCACCCAACCGCTATTGAAACTGCTGTGCAAGCCGCATGGACGTCACATGATGTGTATCGTGTGAACGAGCAGTCGGACAAACCCAAATTCTACGCCTGCTCTATGCTGCCCTACCCATCGGGTAAATTGCACATGGGACACGTGCGCAACTACACCATCAACGATGTGATGACGCGTCAATTGCGTATGAAGGGCTTCAACGTTTTGATGCCCATGGGTTGGGATGCGTTTGGGATGCCCGCTGAAAATGCAGCGCTCAAGAACAAAGTACCGCCCGCGCAATGGACCTATGAGAACATTGCGTACATGAAAAAGCAGATGCAGGCCATGGGCTTGGCAATTGATTGGTCGCGCGAAGTGGCGACCTGCCAGCCTGAGTATTACAAATGGAATCAATGGCTGTTCTTGCAAATGCTCAAAACTGACGCCCCAGATGGTCGAAAAATGGCTGAACGTCGCACGCAGACCGTGAACTGGGATCCAGTGGATCAGACGGTTTTGGCCAACGAGCAGGTCATCGATGGGCGCGGTTGGCGCTCGGGTGCACTGGTTGAGAAGCGCGAAATCCCCGGTTATTACATGAACATCACGGCTTATGCCGAAGAACTGCTCTCGGACTTGGGCGAGCTGGTCTGGCCAGAGCGCGTCAAATTGATGCAAGAGAACTGGATTGGCAAGAGCCACGGCGTGCGTTTTGCCTTCACCCACGACATCAAGGACGCTCAAGGCGCTTTGGTTCAAGACGGCAAGATGTATGTGTTCACCACCCGCGCCGACACCATTATGGGCGTGACCTTCTGTGCGGTCGCCGCTGAGCACCCGCTCGCAGCCCATGCCGCAACGCTCAAACCTGAATTGAACGCCTTTATCGAGAAATGCAAGCAAGGCTCGGTGATGGAAGCCGACATGGCGACCATGGAAAAAGAAGGTGTGGACACAGGTCTGTTTGTCACCCATCCGCTCACGGGTGAACAAGTCCCCGTGTGGATTGGTAACTATGTGCTCATGAGTTATGGTGATGGTGCTGTGATGGCCGTGCCTGCGCACGATGAGCGCGATTTTGCCTTTGCTAAAAAATACGATTTACCGATTAAACAAGTGGTTGAAGTCGCTGACAAGGCGTTTTCGACCGAAAATTGGCAAGAACACTACGCAGACAAAGAAACAGGTCTGTGCATCAACAGCGGCGCCTATGACGGCATGAGCCACAAAGACGCCGTGCAACGCATCGCCGCAGATTTGTCCGCCAAAGACATGGGCGAACTCAAAACCACCTACCGGCTGCGCGACTGGGGCATCAGCCGTCAGCGCTACTGGGGTACGCCAATTCCATTGATTCACTGCCCTTCTTGCGGCGTGGTGCCCGTTCCTGAAGCCGATTTGCCCGTCAAATTGCCTGAAGATTGCATCCCCGATGGCTCGGGCAATCCATTAAACAAGCGCGAGGACTTTTTGAACGTCGATTGTCCTCAATGCGGCAAGCCTGCCAAACGCGAAACCGACACCATGGACACCTTCGTCGATTCATGCTGGTACTATATGCGCTACACCTGCCCCGATGCAACGAGCATGGTTGATGCGCGCAATGATTACTGGATGCAGATGGATCAGTACATTGGTGGGATTGAGCATGCGATTTTGCACCTGTTGTATGCGCGCTTCTGGACCAAGGTCATGCGTGACTTGGGACTGGTCAAGTTCAATGAACCGTTCAAAAACCTGCTCACTCAGGGCATGGTGCTCAACGAAACCTATTACCGTGAGTTGGCCAATGGTGGCAAAGATTGGTTCAATCCTGCTGATGTGGACGTGACACTTGATGCCAAAGGCAAAATCATCGGCGCGGTGTTGCGTGAGGACGGTCAGCCTGTGCACATCGGCGGTGTTGAGAAAATGGCGAAATCCAAAAACAACGGCATCGACCCGCAAGCCTTGATTGAGCAATACGGCGCGGACACCTCGCGTCTGTTCACCATGTTTGCCTCACCGCCTGAACAAACCTTGGAGTGGTCAGATTCGGGCGTTGAGGGCTCCAATCGCTTTTTGCGTCGCGTGTGGCAGTTCTGCCAAGCGCAAAAAGACGCGATTGCACAGCAAAAAGACGCCGAACTCACACCAAGCACTGAGGCAAAGAACCTGCGTTTCACCATGCACACCCTGCTCAAGCA
>CAZDLD010000165.1:1311-3197 GCA_964506355.1 uncultured Hydromonas sp. | reverse complement strand
GAGCAGACGCTCGTAGACGATGTGCAGCAGCGCCATACCGGGGGCTTCGTAGATGCCACGGCTTTTCGCTTCGATGATGCGGTTCTCGATTTGGTCGCACATGCCCAAGCCATGACGGCCACCGATGCGGTTGGCTTCTTCAAACAGTGCCACGAGGTCGTCAAAGGTTTTGCCGTTCAGCGCAACAGGCACGCCTTCTTCGAAGCGCACGCTGACTTCCTCGGCTTTGACTTCAACGTCGTCACGCCAGAATGCCACGCCCATAATCGGTTTGACAATGCGGATGCCGCTGTTGAGAAATTCCAAATCTTTGGCTTCGTGGGTGGCGCCGAGCATATTGGAGTCGGTTGAGTAGGCTTTTTCAACCGACATTTTGTAGTCAAAGCCGTGTGCAATCAGGAACTCAGACATTTCTGAGCGACCGCCCAGCTCGTCGATGAACTGCTGGTCGAGCCATGGTTTGTAAATGCGCAGATTCGGGTTAGTCAACAAGCCGTAACGGTAAAAACGCTCGATGTCGTTGCCCTTGAACGTACTGCCGTCGCCCCAGATGTTCACGTCGTCTTCTTTCATCGCCGACACTAGCATGGTGCCTGTGACAGCTCGGCCCAGTGGTGTGGTGTTGAAGTAAGTCGCGCCGCCCGTCGAGATGTGGAACGCGCCACATTGGATGGCAGCGAGGCCCTCGTTGGCCAATTGTTTGCGGCAGTCAATCAAGCGTGCTTTTTCTGCGCCGTATTCAGTGGCTTTACGCGGGATGGCTTCGTAGTCTTCTTCGTCAGGTTGCCCCAAGTTGGCGGTGTATGCATAGGGTACCGCGCCTTTTTGACGCATCCACAGGAGTGCCGCGCTGGTGTCCAAGCCGCCTGAGAAGGCGATGCCGACTTTTTGACCGATGGGTAGGTTCTGTAAAATGGTGTTTGACATGGGGATTCCTATCTTGATTTAAATTCTGATAAATGCTGATGCGCCGTGTTTGGCAAAACCCCGTCATTATCGACAAATTCAGGGGATAAGTCCATACCGAGTGCGGGTTTTGCGTGATGAACATTTAATAATCAGAGTGAACACGATTATTTGAGCGCTCACTAACTATCGTATGGGATCGCCACCGCATCCGATGTGACGTGTGCCTGCGTCTTGTGTAAGTTCGACGGTGTATGGGTAGTGCGTATCGTTCTTACTGTCTGTGCACATCTTTTCATCAATAGAGATAGTCCATGAGTTTGTAGCGGTTTTGCCCACATAGGTGTGTGTATTGAAGCTTGAGTCGGTTTGCTGGTATGTCATGAAAATTGGTTGATCGTATTGTGTAAAAATCATCGTATTAATTTTAGGATTGATGATTAAATTCCAATCTGAGTCTTGACCAAATGCTTTAAGCGGAAAAGGGATATAACTGCCTTGCAAGATACAGTTATCGTAGGTTTCCCCTTTAATTTTCAAGTTGGCGGTATTGCGATTTACCCACAACTCGGTGTTGGAATGATCTGACGCTGTGTATCTTACTCCTGAGGTAGCAGCGGTTTGTTTGAGCGGAATCAATACGTTGTTAGGTAAGCTTAATGTACCAAATGCACCATTATGAAGTGAAAATTGGACGGCCTGCTTGCCGCATTGCCACAAAGTGTTTTGGATAATGGGCATCAAGCCCCCCATACTGCTGTCTTGAAAAACTTGATTCAAGGAAATTTCGCCCAATGTGATTGTTTGTGCTTTAAAAGTTTCAGACGATTGCTGAGACGGGGAAAAAAATGACATCAATACATTGGGTCGGTTCAATAAAGATATGCTTTTTAATATAGGAGTGACTTCAGGCGTGACTTCAGGAGTGACTTCAGGAGTGACTTCAGGAGTGACTTCAGGAGTGACTTCAGGAGTGACTT
>CAZDLD010000165.1:0-1211 GCA_964506355.1 uncultured Hydromonas sp. | reverse complement strand
CAGGCACAATAACCGGTTGTGTTGAATTAATGGTTGTATTGGCAAAGATTTCTATTGGTTCGCTGAGCTGCGAGGTCTGAACCCCGTTTCGTATAGAGACACGCAACCAATATTTACCATTGCGAGGCATATGAGATGGATCTATGTTGAGTGAAAAATCTAAAGGCTTGTTTAAGCTGCTTATAACTATTTTTTTTTCGACTATCAACGAGATTGCTTTGAGTTCGGTATTGAATTCAGATGGGGTGTGGGTCAGCTCGATTATTGCGATTGTGTTTTGAGGGATTGGCGGATTCTCTGGGAAAGTGAGTTTCCCAACTACATTGATTTTATCTGAAGGAGTGTTCACATTAATTTGTGCGCAAGCTGCTAGTAAAAGAGCATTTGCCAATCCAATCGACTGAACTAATCGACTCATTAAGTTAACCCCTAATTTATGGTGTGAAGTGTAATGATACTCAAGTTTAGGCAGGTTGAATAGGCAAGACTGGTATTGCGCTCAAAAATTCCAATGTAATTGCTTATAAGCAAAAACGCCTGAACAACGTCAGGCGTTTTTGTTTTTTGCCAAGAAAGGTTATAAACCTGCTGCATCACGAAGTAACGCAGCTTTGTCCGTGGCTTCCCAAGTGAACTCAGGTTCTTCACGGCCAAAGTGTCCGTAGGCCGCGGTCTTGCTGTAAATTGGGCGCAGCAAGTTGAGCATTTTGACAATGCCTTTTGGACGCAAATCAAAGTGCTCATTGACCAAAGCGGTGATTTTTTCATCGGTGATTTTGCCGGTGCCAAAGGTTTCAACCATGATGGAGGTCGGTTTGGCCACGCCAATCGCGTATGAAATTTGAACCAAACAACGTTCGGCCAATCCAGCGGCGACGATGTTTTTGGCCACGTAGCGACCTGCGTATGCAGCCGAGCGATCCACTTTTGAAGGGTCTTTCCCAGAGAATGCGCCGCCACCGTGGGGTGCTGCGCCACCGTAGGTGTCGACAATAATCTTGCGTCCAGTCAGACCGCAGTCGCCTTGCGGGCCGCCAATGACGAAGCGACCCGTTGGGTTCACGAGGAATTTAATGTCGCCTTTGACCAAGTGAGCGGGGATGATAGGCTTGATGATTTCTTCAATCACTGCTTCGCGTAAGGTTTCCAGCTCGATTTCGGCGTGGTGCTGGGTGGACAGAACGATGGTGTCCACCGCAGCAGGTTTACCA
>CAZDLD010000164.1:0-3199 GCA_964506355.1 uncultured Hydromonas sp. | reverse complement strand
GAGGCAACCAACAAGCCCCAACCCGCGAAAAAACCCCATGAAGGCCCAAACACTTTACCCACCCACGCATAGGTCGCACCGGCATGTGGGGTGATTTTGTTCAAATGGGTGAACGCCAGCATGATGCCAAACATAATTAAGCCGCAGTATAAAATACTGCCGACTGAGAGTGTGCCGACCGCAGCGACGATGGTTGCGGTGGTCACCGCGATACTGAATGCAGGCGCGGTGCCTGCAATGCCCATGATGGCCGATTCAAATGTGCCGAGTGCGCCACTGGCCAAGCCCTTGTTTTCAGACATGTCATCTCCTTCGCAAAGTGTGATTTTGTTATGGTTGTATACAACTGGAGCGCATTGTTACAGAGAATAGTGGCTGTGTATGGTGCCAATTATTCGACAAGTGTGAATACATTGAGGAGATAACAAAGGATGCCCAATAGTCTGGGCGCGTGAACGCAGCATTTGATGGGATTTACTGATGGCGACTCAAATAGGCAAAGGTCAAGGCGACCATAAAAATACCGACGCCCACGCTGGCACTGACATAGGCTGTGGCGTACAGCCATTCGCCTTTGCGCATGAGGTACCAGGTGTCCAAGCCGAAGCTTGAAAAAGTCGTGAATCCGCCCAAAACCCCAGTGATGAGCAGCAAACGCAACTCAGCATTGAAGGATGAAGCGCGTTCTATCAGCACCGCGAGCACCCCAATTGCAGCGCATCCCAAAATATTCACCACCAAAGTGCCCCACGGAAACCCCGACAGGTTGTGAGCGTACGCCCAGCGCATGGTGAGTGAAGAGAGCAGGTAGCGCGCCACAGAGCCAAATGCGCCGCCCAGCGCGACCAAACTGATGGGGATGATTGCGTTCATGGGGTGTCCTTAAGTCTTAAGTCGGTTGCTGTCTGAGTCAGCGAGGTAGGCGGGGAGAATTTTGGACTTGTATGCGCATAGGTCTTCAACCACACAGGCGTCGCATTTGGGTTTGCGTGCTTGACAGACATAGCGTCCATGCAAGATGAGCCAGTGGTGGGCGTCGATTAAATACTCTTTGGGAATGTTTTTGAGCAGTTTGTGCTCGACTTCAAGCACGGTTTTGCCCTTGGCCAGTCCTGTTCGGTTGCCCAAGCGAAAGATATGGGTGTCCACCGCCATGGTGGGTTCGCCGAATATGGTATTGAGGATGACATTGGCGGTTTTGCGCCCAACACCGGGTAGGGCTTCAAGCGCGGCGCGGTCGTGCGGCACTTGGCTGCCGTGTAGGTTAATCAGCATTTGACACAGCCCGATGACGTGGCGCGCTTTGCTGCGATACAGACCGATGGTGTTGATGTACTTGGACAAGCCCGCTTCGCCAAGCGCGAGTATGGTTTCTGGCGTGTTGGCGATGGGGTAGAGGCGCGCTGTGGCTTTGTTCACGCCGACATCAGTGGCTTGAGCCGACAACACCACAGAGATCAGCAGTTCAAAAGGTGTGGTGTAGGTCAGTTCAGTGGTTGGATGTGGATTCGCCGCTTGTAAGCGGCGAAAAAATTCAACTCGGTCAGCGGGGCGCATGGTTGCTGTGTGGGCTTAGGCCGCTTGGGTTTTGCGTTTGAGTGCCGCTTCAAGCTGGCTCAAACGGTCAAAGCCCCAAAATGGTTCGCCATCGAGCAAGAAAAACGGTGAGCCAAACACACCTTTGGCCGTGGCCAAATCGATTTCAGCGCGAAATTGCTCACGCGTACTGGCGTTGCTAATGCCTGCATCGACTTCTTCGGCATTCATGCCCAGTGACTGAGCAATTGCGACCAAGGTTTGCGTGTCGCCGATGTTTTTACCATCGACATAGTAGCCTTTGAAGAAGGCTTGCGCCAGTTCAATGCCACGACCTTCGCCAAACTTGCTCTCTGCCCAAATCACCGCACGTGACGCATAGCGTGCATCGAGAACAGATACGCTCGGTACATTGAATGCAATGCCCGAAAACTGGGCGGTGCGCACTTGATCGAGCTTTTGGTAATCCAATTTGACGGGAATTTGTGACAGTCCTGTGCCGCTGTTGGACGGTTTGAACTGCTCGCCCACATAGGGATGCCAGTCGACATGGTGCCCATATTGAGCGGCCAACTCATTGATGCGCGTGCTGGCGAAGTAGCCATAAGGTGACGTAAAGTCAAAGTAAAAATCAATGCGTTTGTTCATAAGTGTCCTGAGCGGGAAATCTCCAGTGAGATTTCAAAGGATATATCAAATGGCTTAAAAATACGAAAATCTAAGAATTAGTGGTGTCCAGCAGACTCACCAGCCTTGAGCTTGTAGACCGCACCACAGTAGGGGCACTGGCCTTCGCCGTGGTTCAAGTTGATATAAACCTGAGGATGACTATTCCATTTTTCCATGTGCGGGTTGGGGCAGCGGGCAGGTAAATCCTGCGCGGTGAGTTCGACCACTTTTGGGTGAGATAGGCTGACGTTGTTTGTACTCATGGTTTGCTCCTAATCAGATTTGAAATTCAAGTGCTTAAGCCGAGTATTATATAACAAAGCACCGTGCTTTGAATTTTAACGCGGTAAATTGGTTATAATCAGCGCACTTAAAAGGATTCAACATGGCAAAACCTGCAAAAAATCAATACGTCTGCTCGGACTGCGGCGGTGTCTCAGCCAAATGGTCGGGGCAATGCCCCAGCTGCCAATCGTGGAACACATTGATTGAGACCACTCCTGAAAAAACCACCAACAACCGATTTTCCGCGCTCGCACCCACCGCACCTGTGCAAGCGCTCTCGAGCATTCACGCGCAGGACGTGCCGCGCTTTAGCAGTGAAGTGCCTGAATTTGACCGTGTGCTCGGTGGTGGGTTGGTGCCCGGTGGTGTGATTTTGATTGGTGGTGACCCTGGGATAGGCAAATCAACCTTGCTGCTGCAATCCTTGGCACTGCTCTCGGCCAAACGCTCGGTGCTCTACGTCAGTGGCGAGGAATCGGGCGCGCAAATTGCCCTGCGTGCGCAGCGTTTGGATGTGTCGGACACCCAAATGCAGTTTCAAGCTGAAATCAATTTAGACAGCATCATCAACACCTTGACCCAGCTCAAACCCGACGTGGCGGTGATTGACTCGATTCAGACCATGTACTCGGGCGAATTGTCCTCGGCTCCAGGCTCGGTTGCTCAGGTGCGCGAATGCGCCGCACAACTGACCCGCGTGGCCAAGGCC
>CAZDLD010000163.1:0-3249 GCA_964506355.1 uncultured Hydromonas sp. | reverse complement strand
AACCATACCACATCCTCCTTTGGGACACCACAGGGACTGCTAAAATTCTGGCGGATTGTAACAAGAATCAAACGATAAATCAAGCTGGTACATCTATCCAAACGTATAAGATGTAGATAAAAATATCAAACTAAAATTTGTATGAAGTCCGATAAATTAAAGCTTATGACCCAATTATTTGGCCTAAATACCAAATAATTTTGATTTTAGATCATGAATCAAATCACGGGTTTTTGCCGCTTGTTCAAATTCTAAATTCTTAGCCAAATCAAGCATTTGCTTCTCTAACTTAATAATTTCTTTGCTAAGTTGAGATTCACTTAATTGGTTATAATGTTTGTCCTGTGCACTTGGTTGACTGGATTTATCGATTTTTTTCTTACCATCGTTGTAGACGCCATCGATGATGTCCTTGACTTGCTTTTGTATGCCTTTGGGTGTAATTCCATGTTCGAGGTTAAAGGCGATTTGTTTGTTGCGACGACGCTCCGTTTCATCCATTGCCCGACGCATGGAATCGGTGATTCGGTCGGCATACAAAATGGCCTTGCCGTTGATGTTTCGAGCCGATCGACCGATGGTTTGAATCAAAGAACGTTCTGAGCGCAAAAAGCCTTCTTTATCCGAATCCAATATCGCCACCAAAGACACTTCAGGGATATCCAAACCTTCGCGCAACAAGTTAATCCCGACCAACACATCGAATTCGCCCAAACGCAAATCGCGAATAATCTCCACGCGCTCAACCGTGTCGATGTCCGAGTGTAGGTATCGCACGCGTACCCCATTGTCATTCAAGTAGTCGGTGAGGTCTTCGGCCATGCGTTTGGTCAGCGTGGTGATGAGCACCCGCTCGCCCACCCCTACGCGTGCACGAATCTCGGTCAGTACGTCATCAATTTGTGTGATTGCAGGACGCACCTCGATCTGTGGGTCGACCAGACCTGTTGGACGCACCACTTGTTCTGCAATCGCATCGGTTTTGTTTTTTTCATAGTCACCCGGAGTGGCCGATACGAACACGGTTTGACGCAGCTTGCCTTCGAACTCTTCAAATTTCAATGGTCGGTTGTCCAATGCGCAGGGCAGTCGAAATCCGTAATCGACCAAGTTCTCTTTGCGTGAGCGATCGCCCTTGTACATCGCGCCGAGCTGCCCCACCATGACGTGCGACTCGTCCAAAAACATCAATGCATCCTTGGGTAAATAATCAATCAATGTCGGTGGCGGATCGCCGATTTTGGAGCCAGAAATATGCCGTGAGTAGTTCTCAATCCCTTTGCAAAAACCAATCTGAGCGAGCATCTCCAAATCAAATCGCGTTCGCTCCTCGATGCGCTGAGCTTCAACCAATCGCCCATTGGCGTGAAAGAAGCTGACGCGCTCACGCAGCTCATCCTTAATGTTTTCAACCGCACGCAGTACGGTGTCGCGCGGCGTGACGTAGTGCGAGGCAGGATAAATGGTAAAGCGCGGGATTTTTTGTACCACTTTGCCGGTCAGTGGATCAAACAGCTGCATGTTCTCCACTTCATCGTCAAACATGCTCAAGCGCAAGGCGTAATCCGCATTCTCGGCAGGAAAAATATCAATGGTATCGCCCCGCACCCGAAATGTTCCACGGGCGAAGTCAATTTCGTTGCGGTTGTACTGCATCACCGCGAGTTGCCTGATGATGTCGCGTTGGGGGATTTTATCCCCAGTTCGCACGGTCATGACCATGCGATGGTATTCCTGAGGATTACCGATACCGTAAATGCACGAAACTGTGCCCACGATGATGGTGTCGCGTCGCTCGAGTAGACTTTTAGTCGCGGACAAGCGCATTTGCTCGATGTGCTCGTTAATGGCGGAGTCTTTTTCAATGAACAGGTCGCGCTGAGGCACATAAGCCTCGGGCTGGTAGTAGTCGTAATACGATACGAAATACTCCACCGCATTATTGGGAAAAAACTCACGCATCTCGGAGTACAGCTGTGCGGCCAAGGTTTTGTTCGGCGCGAGCACCAGTGCTGGACGCCCTGTTTGCGCAATGACGTTGGCCATGGTGAAGGTCTTGCCCGAGCCGGTCACGCCGAGTAAGGTCTGAAAGCTCAAGCCATCATTTACCCCATCCACCAAGGTGGCGATGGCTGTAGGCTGATCCCCCGCTGGTGCGAACGGCTGATGCAGCTCGAACGGCGAATTCGGGTGGGTGATGATGCGAGTGGCGGACACGGTGGTACTCATGGGCTTCCTTTTAGTCAGTCTATTATTGTATCACTGAGTGCACGCGCATCGTTGCGTGGATTTGAACGACCATGCACTTATATTGAAATTGGAATGCACTTGCGAGCTGAACTGGCCGTAGTAGCCGTAATGGCTGGACAACACAGTGACTTTCCCCAATTCTGTTCGCAATTTCGCCTTTTATTCATGGCAAAACAACGGTATAATTGAACGGTTAATTTCGCGTAATTTTTATCCAACTCACTGAAAGCTCATTATGTTTGAACACGTTGATGCCTACGCTGGCGATCCCATTTTATCTTTGGTAGAAACCTTTAAAAAAGACCCTCGCGACACCGTTAAAGTCAATTTGGGCATCGGTATTTATTACGATGATCAAGGTCGTTTGCCTTTGTTGCCTTCGGTTGTCAAAGCCGAAACCGACTTGGCACACCACTTAGAGCCACGCCCTTACCTGCCTATGGAAGGTTTGGCTGCGTTCCGCTCTGCGTGTCAAAACCTGTTGTTTGGTGCAAACAGCGAACCAGTTACAGCCAAACGTGTGGCCACAGTTCAAACCATTGGCGCATCGGGTGCATTGCGTGTGGGTGCGGATTTCTTGAAACGATATTTCCCAAACAGCGATATGTATGTATCGGACCCAACTTGGGACAACCACCGTGCGATTTTTGAAGCGGGTGGTTTCGATGTAAAAACCTATCCGTACTACGATGCGGTCACAGGTGGCGTAAAGTTTGATGAAATGCTCGCAGCCTTGCAAGCCATGCCTAAAAATTCCGTGGTTCTGTTACACCCATGCTGCCACAACCCAACGGGCGTGGATTTGACCAAAGAACAATGGCAAGCATTGGTTCCAGTGATTAAAGCCAATGAATTGATCGCGTTTTTGGACATTGCGTACCAAGGCTTTGGCGATTCAATCGAAGATGACGCCTACGCCATTCGTTTGTTCGCTGAGTCGGGTTTGACCTATTTCGTCAGTAACTCATTCTCGAAAAACCTCTCTTACTACGGTGAACG
>CAZDLD010000162.1:0-3357 GCA_964506355.1 uncultured Hydromonas sp. | reverse complement strand
TTTCTATACACATAAATGCGTAAGCTGAAAAACTGACACTTCAAAACAACATTACTTCTGACTACATGATAGCGCCATTATTGGCATAAGCATATATTTTCAATGAGGATTTTCAATTCTTAAGGCCGTTTCATCAAAAAAACCACATTTTTTGATTGACAAATGCCCACTTGCATGAAGCAAGCCAGATGGCGCGCCCGGCGCGAATCGAACGCGCGGCCTTTGGCTTCGGAGGCCAACACTCTATCCACTGAGCTACGGGCGCAATATTTTGCAGTTCTGTTTTTATTATGATTGAACGGTGTGCATGATACTTGCTTTTGCCCGCCTCGTCCATGGCGCGCTGAACAGATGCCTTGCATTTACTCTAAACTTCGCTGCACATACTCATTTATAATGCGGTCGGTTTGCCTGTTCGTGCGTTCTCTTTGCGCATCAACACAGCACAATTTATACGGCATCGTGCGCGGAGAAAATTTAATGATAAACAAAAAACAATTTATAGCGGCCCTACTGCTGTCTATGGGTTTGTTGATGGGCTGCAATGTGTCAGCAAAGAACCCCAAGCAGTCTGACAAATCCAATAAGGACAACGGCACTCAACTCTAACAAAAAATTAAAGCCGATTTGGAATCCAAAGTTAAAGATCTGCACATCAAGTCCGTACACAAAACCAATTTCGGTGATTTATACGAAGTGGTTTTGGCCAACAACGATATTTTCTACACCAATGCCGACACCAGCATCAGCATCATCGGTCACGTCATTGACAACCGAAACATGAGCGATGTGACCCAAGCGCGATTGGATGAATTGAGCACGGTGGATTTTAAGTCTTTGCCGCTCAATCAGAGTTTCAAATTGGTTAAGGGCGAGGGCAAACGCGCCATCGCGCTGTTCGAAGACCCCAACTGCGGTTATTGCAAAGCATTTCGACAGACCTTGGAGCAGATGGATGATTTGACCGTACACACCTTTGCCTTGGCCATTTTGGGAGAAGACTCTATCGACAAATCCAAAAAATTATTGTGTGCAAGCGACCCAGCGCAAGCTTGGGACAGCTGGATGTTGCACGGCACCTTACCGAACAACAGCGGCGACTGCGACACATCGGTGCTGGATCAGAACAAAGCACTGGCGGAGAAGCTCAGTGTCTCGGGCACGCCAACGATTGTATTTGAGAACGGCCAACGCATCCCTGGTGTGGCCAGCAAAGAGACTTTAGAAAAGGTGTTGGCTGAAATTTATAAACGCTAAAATTCGCGCTGTAATCACACTGCAAAACAAACGCCCTGTTCATACAACAGGGCGTTTAACTTTCTACCGCGCATTTCGCTTAAGCCTGCAGCATGGCTCTGAGCCCATCCAAATTCGGTGCAACGTGGTCCGCCCCAATTTTCTTAATCCATTTCACACGGGTGAGCATCTCAATGGGCTGCTCACGCAAACCGCACACATAAATGGGCACATCTTTGTCATGGTAGGTTTCCCAAAGTTCGTACAAGGACTCCGCACCTGAGGAGTCGATGTAAATCACCCCTGAAAAATCCAACACCAAGGCGCGCTTGGGCACGTCCATCTGCATCTGCTCAATGAACTTGACCGCGCCGAAGAACAGCGCGCCCGACAGTCGATAGGCGTGCACTTCTTCGGGATGAACGCCCCAGTCGGCAGGCAAATCAAATTTATCTTCAGTCGACAGGCTGGAGATGCGGTAAATAAAGGTAAAGCAAGCGGCCAAAATCCCCACCTCAACCGCAGCGGTCAAATCGACCACGACGGTCAATACAAACACCGCAAGCAAGGTGAATCGGTACGGCAGTCGATAACTCTTGAGCCGCGCAAATTCACGCCACTCGCCCATATTCCACGCCACAAACATCAAAATCGCCGACAGCGCCGCCAGCGGAATATACTGCGCCAAAGGCGCCGCCACCAAAATCACCACCAGCAGTACGATGGCATGGATCATCCCTGAAATCGGGCTGGTCGAGCCGTTCTTGATATTGGTCACTGTGCGTGCGATGGTGCCCGTCGCGGGCATTCCGCCAAAAAACGGCACCACCATATTGGCAAAACCTTGCGACAGCAACTCTTGGTTCGGGTCGTGTTTGTCGCGAATCATATTGTCCGCCACACGTGCGCACAACAAGGACTCAATCGCACCGAGCACCGCCAAGGTCACTGCTGGCGCAGCCAAACCTTTCATAGAGCTCCAAATCAAGCCCAAACTCAAGCTGCCATCGGGCAGCATTGGCAACGGCACGGTGAATGCAGGCAAGCCCTGCGGAATGCCGCCAAAGCGCGAACCTATGGTCTCCACATGCAATCCGAGCAATTGCACCAAGACCGTCGCCAGCACCAGCGCAATGATCGAACCGGGGATGGAAGCGCGCAGACGGTTGAGCGCACTGGCTCGTTCGCCCTGCGCATTGACTTTGGGCGGCACGCGCAACTGCCACGCCACAATGATGGACAAGGACATCAGCGCCAGCAAAAACGCGGCGTAGTTCCAAGTCGGCAATGCGTGCCAAAGCGTTTCCAGCAGCCCGAAAAACTCAGCAGGGACTTTGCCCACAATGTTCAATCCCAAAAAATCCTTAATCTGTGAAATCCCAATCAGCACCGCAATCCCGTTGGTAAAGCCGATAATCACCGCCACAGGAATGAATTTGACCAACACCCCCATGCGAAAAAAACCCATCACCCACAGAATCACGCCCGACATCAGAGTCGCCAGCAGCAGCCCACTCACGCCGTAGCGCTCAACGATGCCATAGACAATCACGATGAAGGCGCCAGCTGGTCCGCCGATTTGCACCCGCGAGCCACTGAATAATGAAATCAAAAACCCCGCAATGATGGCGGTGAAGATGCCCGATTCAGGCTTTAGCCCCGAGGCAATCGCAAAGGCCATCGCCAAGGGCAAGGCAACTACAGCGACCGTCAATCCCGCGCCCAAGTCCTTGACCAGACGCTCTGAGTCGTACCCGCGCAGAATTTCGTAAATTTTCGGATTGAACCGCGTCATCACTTTCATGTGCTCACCTAATAATGATTGTTTAATATTTGATGATACGATTATAAGCTTTGGCTATAAGGCTGTCAGTTATTTTTCAAATACGCCCACCATTAGCGTTGCTCAAGCGTATAGACCATAAAAAAACCGCAAGCCCCAGCGAATGTCGGTGGGGCTTGCGGTCGTGCTTGCGTTGGAACGTAAATCGAGTCAAGCTTAGCGGTAGATTTATGGCTCAAAACCAGGGCAATACAACCCTTAAAACCAAGAACTTAGAACCAAGGCGTTTAATTAAATCGCACTGTTATGGCTTTCAGGGGTCTGGCCCGTTTGTTTAC
>CAZDLD010000161.1:0-3367 GCA_964506355.1 uncultured Hydromonas sp. | reverse complement strand
GCGCTACTGGATGCGGGGGCGCAAGCCATCGTGATGAATGCATCGGGCTGTGGGGTGACGGTCAAAGACTACCCAGAATATTTGAAACACGATGCGGTGTATCTGCCGCGCGCTCAGCGCATCAGCGCGGCGTGCGTGGACATAGCTGAGTACCTGCACGCGCACTTGGATTGGATACAACCCTATTTAACACAGGCCAGATCCTCGCATACTGAGGCCGCGCGTGTGACTTATCACCCATCGTGCACCTTGCAGCATGGGCAGAAAGTGCGCGGTGTGGTCGAGCAACTGCTCAGCCAAATGGGTGTGAACGTGCGCTTGTGCGCGGATGCGCACCTGTGCTGTGGTGCTGCGGGCACATATGCGGTGCTGCAACCGATGATTTCAAAAGGCTTGAAAGAACAAAAAATCGAGCGTCTGCTCGCGACAGAACCAGAAGTGATTTTGTCGGCGAACATCGGCTGCATCAGTCATTTGCAATCGGGAACGGATGTGCGCGTGATGCACTGGGTCGAGTGGGTTGATGAAGTGTTATCTGAGCAAAAATAAGCGGTAATCCCAAAGTGATAGCTCGCAAACTAACCAATAAAAAACGCGCTGAATGCTCAGCGCGTTTTTTATTTTTTGACCTTGTGATTGTCAAAGATGACTGTTTACTTCATCATCACACGAATCATTTCGACCACTTTTTGAGAGTAGCCCCATTCGTTGTCGTACCAAGCCACGACTTTAACGAAAGTGTCGTCCAAAGCAATGCCCGCTTCAGCATCGAAAGTTGACGTGCATTTTTCACCACGGAAGTCAGTGGCAACCACTTTTTCTTCGGTGTAGCCCAAAACGCCCTTCATTTCGCCTTCTGAAGCCGCTTTCATCACCGCGCAGATTTGAGCGTAGGTCGCTGGTTTTTCCAGCTCAACAGTCAAATCGACCACTGACACGTCAGATGTTGGCACACGGAAAGACATGCCCGTGAGTTTTTTGTTCAATTCTGGAATCACCACGCCAACGGCTTTTGCTGCGCCAGTTGATGATGGGATGATGTTTTCGAGGATGCCACGGCCACCGCGCCAGTCTTTGTTCGAAGGGCCGTCTACGGTTTTTTGCGTTGCAGTGGCTGCGTGAACAGTCGTCATCAAACCACGTTTGATACCAAAGTTGTCGTTCAATACTTTAGCCACAGGTGCCAAGCAGTTGGTGGTGCACGATGCGTTAGAAATAATCGCTTCGCCTGCGTATTTTTTATCATTCACGCCGTACACGAACATTGGTGTGTCGTCTTTAGACGGTGCAGACATGATGACTTTTTTCGCGCCTGCGTCGATGTGCTTTTGAGCGGTTTCTTTGGTCAAGAACAGGCCAGTTGATTCAACCACCACGTCCGCACCGATTTCGCCCCATTTGAGTTCAGCTGGGTCTTTAACAGCGGTCAAGCGAATGGTTTTGCCATTGACGATCAGGTTAGAGCCTTCAACTTTAACATCGCCCTTGAATTTGCCGTGTACTGAGTCGTATTTGAGCATGTATGCCAAATAATCAGGCTCGAGCAAGTCATTGATGCCAACGATTTCTACTTCGCTAAAATCAGCGATTGCAGCGCGGAACACCATACGACCAATACGACCAAAACCATTAATACCCACTTTGATAGCCATTTAAAACTCCTAAAAAATTAAATAAAAAATGAATCGATAATCCGCGTCATTGTACTCCAAACCCATGTTTTGGATAACGGAATTTGAATGCGCACGGGATACTCCGAGTCGTCAGAGACTCGGGATAAAAACGGGCGCAGCCCCAGAGGACAGCGCCCATCGTTTTGAAAACTTACGCCAATTGCGCTTGTACAGCCTCGATGACTTTTTCAGCGGTGATGCCGAAGTACGGATAGAGGTCTTTGGCAGGGGCAGATTCGCCATAGGTTTTCATACCGATGACTGCACCTCGACCGACGTATTTGTGCCAGAAATCAGGCTGCGCCGCTTCGATGGCAACTGCGGGCAGATTCGCTGGCAGTACGCTGTCTTGGTAGGCGCGGTCTTGGCGATCAAACGCTGAGGTACACGGCATAGAGACCACACGTACCGCGATGCCTTGTTCGGCCAATTGCTTTTGTGCTGCAAGGGCGATTTCGATTTCTGAGCCTGTGGCGATAACAATGGCCTTGGCATCAGCGGCGTCGCTGAGGATGTAGCCGCCTTTGGCGATGAGTGTGGTTTGAGCCAATTGGCTGACCGCTGGCAAGTTCTGACGCGACAAAATCAATGCCGAAGGGCCATCAGCGCGCAAAATCGATTCGCCCCAAGCCACCGCTGTTTCCAAGCCATCCGCAGGGCGCCACACATCCAAATTCGGGATGATGCGCAATGAGGGCACGTGTTCAATACTTTGGTGGGTCGGGCCATCTTCGCCCAAACCGATGGAGTCATGGGTGAACACATGAATCACACGCTGCTTCATCAATGCCGCCATGCGAATCGCATTGCGCGAGTAATCGCAGAAGGTCAAGAATGTACCGCCGTAAGGCAGATAACCGCCGTGCAAGGTGATGCCGTTCATCATTGCCGCCATACCGAACTCACGCACGCCGTAAGAGAGGTGATTGCCCCACTCGCCAGGTTTGTTGCGCACGCAGTATTTGAAATTGGTTAAGTTTGAACCCGTCAAATCGGCTGAACCGCCAAAAAATTCTGGCAACAGCGGTGCGATGGCGTCCAAGGCATTTTGGCTGGCTTTGCGCGTGGCCACTGGGTCGGTTTTTTGCGCGATTTGCGCATAGACTTCGTTCAATTTGCTCGCAAAGTCAGCTGGCAGTTGTTTGTTGGTGCGGCGGATGAATTCGGCCGCTTGCTCAGGGAATGCGGCTTGATAGGCGGCAAATTGAGCGTTCCATTGGTTTTCCAGCTCGGCGCCTTTGGCGCTGCAGTCCCAAGCGGCTTTGATGTCCTCAGGAATCACGAATGGCTCAGCTGTCCAGTTGAGTGTCGCGCGCATGGCGGCGATTTCGTCTGCACCGAGGGCGGCGCCATGCACATCGTGGGTGCCTTCTTTGTTCGGTGCGCCTTTGCCAATCACGGTCTTGCAACAGATTATGGTCGGTTTGCCATCGGCTTGCGACGCTTGAGCGCGGGCAGATTGAACCGCCGCGTCAATTGCTTGTACATCATGCCCATCGACACCCGCAATCACGTTCCAACCATAAGCGGCAAAGCGGGCTGGCGTATCGTCCGAGAACCAGTCCTCAACATGACCATCAATCGAGATGCCGTTGTCATCCCAAAAGGCAATCAGTTTAGACAGTTTGAGCGTGCCCGCCAATGCACAAGCCTCGTGGCTCACGCCTTCCATCATACAGCCGTCGCCCATGAAC
>CAZDLD010000160.1:0-3402 GCA_964506355.1 uncultured Hydromonas sp. | reverse complement strand
GGCTCGAACTCCCGACCTACGCCTTGTAAGGGCGCCGCTCTACCAACTGAGCTAAACACCCAATCTTACAATTTATTAGTTTACTGCTTCTTTTAATGCCTTACCTGGACGGAACTTAGGTACTTTAGCTGCTTTAATTTTGATTTCTGCACCAGTTTGTGGGTTACGGCCTACACGTGCTGCACGTTTACCAACTGAAAATGTACCAAAACCAACCAAAGTAACAGTATCGCCTTTTTTCAAGGTTTTTTTAACTGCAGTTGTTACCGCATCCAATGCGCGACCAGCTGCTGCTTTTGAAATTTCTGCTTCACCCGCAATGAAATCTACTAATTCTGACTTATTCATTTATTAATCTCCACCTGCTAAGTTTTTGCTTTCCCTCACTAGTGTTTGCATTACGATTCGCATTCACAAACCCTATCAAGGCACCGAGGTCATTCACAACAGGGCGAATTAAATCACACTTTAAACACAGGCGTCAAGCGATTTTGTGGAATTTATTTTATGCAATGTCAAGCCTGATGTGGCATTGCGCCCAACACCGCCCACAAAGTCGCACAAAATCAGCAACTTATAGCGCAAGCTGATGACGATTGTTTCATATTTCTCTGATGTGCTCAGACGTGCTTCACTGAGGCATTTATGTAGTTTGTTCACACAGATTTTTCAGGGCGAGCGCTGCGTAATTGCTTTAAAATGATGGCTTGATTTTATAAAGGTAAGCCATGAGCACAAGTACTCCCAATTCAAATTCCCAACTTCACAACAAATCTGCCGGCTGGTCTGCGCTGTTCTCAGAGCCTATGTCTGAGCTGGTCAAGCGCTACACAGCGTCGGTGTTTTTCGACAAACGCTTGGCCTTGTTTGATATACAAGGTTCTTTAGCGCACGCGCAAATGCTCAGCGAACAAGGCATCATCTCGACACAAGATTTGACCGACATTCAAAAGGGTCTGAATCAAATCAAAGGTGAAATCGAAGCGGGGCAGTTCGAATGGTTGCTTGATTTGGAAGATGTGCATCTGAACATCGAAGCGCGCTTGACCAGTTTGGTCGGCTTGGCGGGCAAACGCCTGCACACCGGTCGCTCACGCAACGATCAAGTGGCGACCGACATACGCCTGTGGTTGCGCGCCCAAATCGATGACATCAGTGTGGCACTGGCCAATTTACGCTCAGGTCTGCTTGATGTGGCAGAGCGCGAAGCACAAACCATCTTGCCAGGTTTCACACACTTACAAGTGGCTCAGCCCATCACCTTCGGCCACCATTTGCTCGCGTATGTAAATATGTTTGCGCGCGACGCCGAGCGCATGAGCGACACCCGCAAGCGCGTCAATCGCCTGCCGCTGGGCTCTGCCGCACTGGCTGGCACGACTTACCCCATCAAGCGTGAGCGCGTGGCTGAACTTTTGGGCTTTGATGGTCTGTGTGAGAACTCGCTGGATGCGGTGTCTGATCGCGACTTTGCGATTGAATTTTGTGCCGCGGCCTCATTGATTATGATGCACATTTCGCGCTTGTCCGAAGAGCTGGTCAACTGGATGAGTCCACGTGTAGGCTTTATCGACTTGGCGGATCGCTTTTGTACTGGCTCGTCCATCATGCCGCAAAAGAAAAACCCCGACGTTCCCGAATTGGCGCGCGGCAAAACAGGGCGTGTGTATGGCGACTTGATGAGCTTGCTGACCTTGATGAAGGGCCAACCCTTGGCCTACAACAAGGACAATCAGGAAGACAAAGAACCCCTGTTCGACGCAGTGGACACGGTGTTGGAAACGCTGTTGATTTTCACCGAGATGGTTCAAGGCATCACGGTTAAGCCCGAAAATATGCGTGCTGCGGCTCTGCAAGGATTTGCCACCGCCACCGACTTGGCCGATTACTTGGTGAAAAAAGGCTTGCCGTTCCGCGATGCGCATGAAGCGGTCGCACACGCTGTAAAAATCTGCACGCAAAAGGGTTGCGACTTGGCTGATTTGACGCTGGATGAGCTGCGCGCTGCCACAGGCTTGACACCCGAACAGCAGGCCACGATTGAAGCGGATGTGTCGCACTGCTTGACCTTGGAGGGCAGCGTTGCCGCACGCAACCACATCGGCGGTACAGCGCCCGATCAAGTGCGAGCGGAAATCGCCAAGTGGCGTGCCAAGTGAGGGTTTGATTGAGTCAGTGGAACTTTGCGGCTCAAAATCAACTCAAATGCCGCATCTTTAAAAAGGGTTCGTGAACAATCACGAACCCTTTTTTGCCACCATGTTTTGATTAAAAATCTTCCAACACATACGCGCCCACGCCCGCCCCCGCATACAACACCGCCTGCGCCCACGCCTGCGCTTGCGGTAGAACCGCCTGTATGTAGTAGCTCGAGGTGGCTATTTTGCCACGCATGAATGCCGCGTCGCCCTGACCAGCGTCCACGGCAGCCTGAGCCGCCAATGCCGCACGTGCGCTGTGCCACGCTGAAATCAACAAGCCCGCCAACTTCAGATACAACACCGAGCCTGCAAACACCGCATTCGCTTCGGTTTTGGCGTTGTTCAACACATACGCCACCACCTCACGGTAGGCAACATTGGCCGCCGACAAAGGTGCGGCCAAATGTTGCAGGCTGTTCACGCCTTGCAACTGCGCCACCGTGGCGTCAATTTGTTCGGCGAAGCCATAGGCCACCGCACCGCTATCGCGCAGGGTCTTGCGCCCGATAAGGTCATTCGCTTGAATCGCGGTGGTGCCTTCGTATATCGGTAAAATTCGCGCATCGCGGTAGTGTTGTGCCGCGCCCGTTTCTTCGATAAAGCCCATGCCCCCATGCACCTGCACGCCCAAACTGGCGACTTCGACCGACATTTCGGTGCTGTAGCCTTTGACCAGCGGCACCATGAATTCATACTGCGCTTGCGCCTGTGCACGCACCTGTGCGTCCGCATGCTGATGTGCCACATCGAGCAGCCCTGCGGTGTGTAGCGCCATCGCGCGGCAGGCCTGCGTGGTCGACTGCATGGTGAGCAACATGCGTTTGACATCGGGGTGGTGAATGATGGTCACCGCTTCGCGTGCCGAGCCGTCCACAGGGCGACTTTGTACCCGTTCTTTGGCATAGGCCAATGCGTGTTGGTAGGCGCGCTCCATGATGCCGATGCCCTGCACACCAACCCCAAAACGTGCGGCATTCATCATGATGAACATATACTCCAAACCATGATTCTCCAGCCCCACCAATTCGCCCACAGCGCCACCTTGATCGCCAAACTGCAGCACCGCCGTCGGACTGGCCTTGATGCCGAGTTTGTGCTCCAACGAGAGGGTTTGCACATCGTTGGCTGCACCGACACTGCCATCGGCGTTAATCAAACGTTTTGGCACGATGAACAGCGAAATCCCTTTGATGCCCTCGGG
>CAZDLD010000159.1:0-3461 GCA_964506355.1 uncultured Hydromonas sp. | reverse complement strand
GCATGACTTCGCTCGCTGGGTGTTTGTTCACATAGAGGATGTCGGCATCGCTCGCCTGAGGAAAAAGCATCAACCATGAATAGCCCGCGTTGGACACGCGCCCCCACAATTCGCCATTGATGAAATTGCCCACGCGCCCCGCAGCCAACCCAAGTGGCACCAGTGGCGCGATGAAATCAGTGATTTGCCAAAAACCGCGTTGGGTCTTGCGCGCATACCAAATCATCGCGACCAGCACACCCAAGAAGCCGCCATGAAAGGACATTCCGCCTTGCCAGACTTTAAAAACATCCAAAGGGTTCGCCAAAAATATCTCAGGTTTATAGAACAATACATAACCGATGCGTCCACCCAAAATCACCCCCATCACCCCATAAAACAAAATATCATCTAACTCCAATGGACTAAACCCAAGCTGTGGCATTTTTTTAGCACGGTACTTGCCCAACAGTAAAAACATCAAAAATGCGGCCAAGTAGGTGATGCCGTACCAATGCACCGGCCAGCCGTTTTGACCACCGATGTGAAATGCCACCGCATCAAATTGCGGGTGAATGAGCGCCATAAAATTCCCTTTTATATTTAATCTACGTGCCAATGTGCAAGCGCACAAACGCCATTGTAAAAAAACCATTGAGCACAGTTTGAGGTAAAATGCCGCACTGCAGCTCGGTGCGACACAGCACATTGTTGAATAATGCCATTGTACCGTGCTGGTATGGGTTTTTCAGATTTAATCTGCACAAAGCTTGTACAATGCAAGCGACACACCATAGTTAAATTTTAAGGATATTTTATGAAGCGTTGGCAGTTAATCTCAACCGGTTTGACCTTATGGGCCAGCTCGATGGCGTTTTCAAACCTTGCTAATGCGGGTGGTTACGACATCGCCAAGGCGAATGACTGCTTCAAATGCCACGAAGTAGACCGCGGCATCAAAGGTCCTTCGTTTCAATACATCGGAAATGCTTACCGTGGCCGCAGCGATGCTGAAGGTCGAATCAAAAACCCAATTCGCAACGGCATTAAGTTTTATTTCATTTGGGAAAAAATGCCTGCCAATCACAAGATGAGCGATGCAGAGCTAAATGAGCTGACCCAATGGATTTTGCACCAATAATCCGTATGGGTACGAGCCCAGCCGCGTCAACCATTCAAGCGAACGCGCATTAACCAATCACTGCACTGCATCATTGAACAGTCAGTCAATAAAGGATGGAACATGAACTTGCACAAACCTTCAAAATCTTGGACAAAAATCATTGCCGCAAGCGCATTGGGCTTGATGATTAGCGCACAAGCATCAGCCAGCCCGCAAATTGCCAAAGCCAACAAATGCTTCGAATGCCACTCGATTGACAAGGGCATCATCGGGCCGAGCATTCGCCAAATCGCAGCCAAATACAAAGATCAAGTCGGCGCAGAATCGCGCTTGGCTGAAAAAGTCCGCAAGGGTTCGGTCGGCACTTGGGGCACCACGCCGATGCAAGCCTACCCCGATATGCCGCAAAAAGACATCGATGCTGTCGTGCAGTGGATGCTCGATCGCTAAGTTTGTATTGGGTAGATCCCAACACGCCTCCTTCAAACGCACCATAGTCTATGGTGCGTTTTTAATTGATTTCGCCATGAGAAACACGGCAAGGCAGGCACAACCACAATATGGGCACAGCCGCGACGCACTGTGGCACAATACGTGCTGGTAACTTTGACTTCAATTTAGATTAATAATTTAAAACCCAGATAACAACCTCCGCACCCATGACATCCAACCAAAACATTCCCAGCACATTGTTCTGCGCCCAATGCGGTCACAAGGTGGATCACCGCATCCCCCCGGACGACACGCGTGTGCGTGCGGTTTGCCCCGCCTGCGGACACGTGCATTATGACAATCCAAAAATGGTGGTCGGCACACTAACCACTTATAAGGGACAAGTGCTGTTGTGCAAACGCGGCATCATCCCGGCGGTGGGCAAATGGACTTTGCCCGCAGGTTTTATGGAATGTGGCGAGAGCGTGGCGCACGGCGCATGGCGTGAGACGTTTGAGGAGGCCTGCGCACAAACCCGTCTAATTGAACCTGTGTACCACATCGTGGATATTCCCCACATCGGTCAGACCCATTTTTTCTTTCGCGCTGAACTCGACTCACCTGAATTTGACGCTGGCGATGAAACCTTGGAGGCACGCCTTTTTGCCCCTGACGACATACCGTGGGAGGACTTGGTGTTTCGCAGCGCACACAGCGTGCTGCGCACGTGGTTGGCCGACTGCGCAACGAGTCAGTTCCCCACCCGTCATGTCACCCTCGAACCACTGCCCGATTAAGTGGATGGCATTGTCACTATGAGCCAAAGCGCCAACCAGCCCCCTCATTTCACAATCGTTCGCCATCCGAACGATCTACCCACCCATGCACAGATTACAGCGGGCGCACCGCACTACGACAGTCTGTATGCCGTGGGTGTGGACATTGATGCATTATGGGTGTACACCGCGTATCAGCGCGGCTTGTTTCCGTGGTACAACGAGGGCAATCCTGTGCTCTGGCACTCGCCCGACCCACGCATGGTATTGCGCTTGGACGCGTTCAAAACCAGCCCCTCGTTGCACAAAAAACTCAAACAATGGGCGCGCCAACCAGAAACCCATCAAGTCACTGTGAACCGTTGCTTTGAACGCGTGATTGAAGCCTGCGCCAACGCCACTCGACAGGGACAACAAGGGACTTGGATTAACCCTGAGCTGGCCGCCGCATACATCGAATTGCACCAGCAGCAACACGCGCTGAGCATCGAAGTGTGGCAAGAGGGTGACTTGGTCGCGGGGCTGTACGGGGTGCTCATCGGCAAGATGTTTTTCGGCGAATCCATGTTCACCACCGTGAGCGATGGTTCTAAAATCGCCTTGGCCTGCTGGGTTCAGCACCTCGCTGCCCTCGGTGGCGAATGGATAGACTGTCAGCAAGTCACCGCGCATCTGGCTAGTTTGGGCGCGTGCCCTGTACCCCGCACTGAATATTTCGAGCGCAGCGCCGAGCTGATGACGCAGTCTGAGCTCGACTGGTCTGCGCTGAGTGCGCAGCACAATTTACTGAGCGCATTTGCCCCAAGCGCACAGGCTAGCGTGGAGGCACAATGAACTCAGAACAACATCAGTTCGTGCAGTTGCAACTGTATCGAACCGGTGAGTATCAGTGCAACTACCTGCCCGAGTACCGTGCGATTTCGCAGATGGTCGCGCCCATAGACCGGATCAATGACCACAACTACACTCAACTCATCGATATGGGCTTTCGCCGTAGCGGCATGTATGTCTATCGACCACAATGTGAGCAGTGCCAAGCCTGTCAACCCTTGAGAATTTTGGTAAATTATTTCATGCCCAACCGTAGCCAGCGCCGCTGCCTCAAGCAGTGGCAGCATCTGACCACGCGCATCTCTGACCTGCGCTACAAG
>CAZDLD010000158.1:0-3526 GCA_964506355.1 uncultured Hydromonas sp. | reverse complement strand
GCTGTGACCCTGCCGCACCAATCTGCGCTGATACTGGCAGGGGCAGGCTCGGGCAAAACCCGCGTGCTGACCACGCGCATGGCGTGGCTGATGCAGACGGGGCAAGCATCGCCCGCGTCCATCCTCGCGGTGACATTTACCAATAAAGCCGCCAAAGAGATGACCACGCGACTGGCGAGTTTGTTGCCAGTGAACACCCGTCACATGTGGGTGGGGACGTTTCATGGTCTGTGCAATCGATTTTTGCGCGCGCATCACAAAGAAGCGAATTTGCCTGCAACGTTCCAAATTTTAGACACGCAAGATCAGCTCTCATCGATAAAACGCCTGCTCAAAGGCATGAACATCGACACCGAACGATTTCCCCCCAAGCAGGTGCAGTACTTCATCAATGGCTCGAAGGAAGAAGGGCTGCGCGCCAAAGATGTAGAAGCGAGTGATCATTTTGCGCGCAAGATGGTGGAGATTTTCAGCGCGTATGAGGTGCAGTGTCAGCGCGAGGGCGTGGTCGATTTTCCAGAATTGCTGCTGCGCTCGTACGAGGTGCTCAAGCACAATGAAGCCTTGCGCACGCATTATCAAGAGCGCTTTGCGCATATTTTGGTCGATGAGTTTCAGGACACCAACGCCTTGCAATACGCGTGGCTAAAACTGTTGGCCAGCCCCAAGACCGCCGTAATGGCGGTGGGAGATGACGATCAATCAATTTATGCCTTTCGCGGCGCTCGAGTCGAGAACATGCGTTTGTTTGAGCAGGAGTTCGCGCACGGTCATGTGGTTAAACTGGAGCAAAATTACCGCTCGTATGGGCATATTTTGGGCGCGGCCAATGCACTGATACGCGAGAACAGCAATCGTCTGGGCAAAGAGCTGTGGACCGATCGAGGACATGGCGAGCCAGTGCGCATCTATGAGGCGGACACCGATTTGACCGAGGCGCGATTCGTCGTTGATGAAATCATGTCGCAGGTCGCCAATGGCATCACACGCAGTGAAATTGCCGTGCTGTATCGCGCCAATGCGCAATCACGAGTAATTGAACACGCCTTATTCAATTCAGGGATACCGTACCGCGTGTATGGTGGGCTGCGCTTTTTTGAGCGCGCTGAGATTAAATCTGCTCTGGCTTATCTGCGCTTGATTGACAACCCGCACGACGACACGGCATTTATGCGTGTGGTGAATTTCCCCACCCGCGGCATCGGTTCACGCACCATCGAAATGCTGCAGGACTATGCGCGTGCGCATGACACGTCGTTGTTTTCTGCGGTGGTGGGTATGAGCGGCACGGCGGGCAGCAAACTTGCACACTTCACCAAGATGATAGACGGCATGCGTTTTGATACCCAGCATTTGCCCCTGCCTGAACTGGTTGATCATGTGAATGTGCACAGCGGCTTGCTGGCGCATTACAAGGCAGAGCGTGAGGGTCAAGACCGCGTTGACAACTTGAATGAATTGGTCACAGCGGCAGCGGCATTCACCCAAATTGAAGGCTACGCACAGGACATCACGGCGAATACTTCTGGAGCAGACGCCAGCGTGCTCACGCCTTTGGCGGGTTTTTTGTCGCACGCGGCTTTGGAAGCGGGGGACAATCAAGCTTTGGCAGGGCAGGATGCGGTGCAGCTGATGACTGTGCACGCCGCCAAGGGTCTGGAGTTTCACACGGTATTTATCTTGGGGCTGGAAGAAGGCTTGTGCCCGCATGAGAACAGTCTGTCCGACGAAGGCGGTGTGGAAGAAGAACGTCGCCTGATGTATGTCGCCATCACCCGTGCGCGCAACAAGCTCTACATGAGTTTGGCGCGCTCGCGGATGCTGCACGGACAGACGCGCTATGGTGTGCGCTCGCGATTTCTGGAAGAATTGCCCGAAGAGCACCTCAAATGGCTCACACCGCGAATGTCCAGCTACAACGGTGGTGGCAATGGCGCGAGCTACGATGGCGGCTACACCGCGTGGGAGCAGACCGCGATGCGCCGTGAGAACAACGCGCCTTCGTTCGGCTCGCACAAAGCCAAGGAGAACACCACCTTGGGTTACCGCATGGGGCAGTCGGTGTCGCACGCCAAGTTTGGCGATGGGGTCATCGTGAAATTAGAAGGCAGTGGCGAGGACACCCGTGCGTACATCAATTTCGGCACAGGTGTGGGGATTAAGTGTTTGGCCTTGAACATCGCCAAGCTCAAAAAACGCACATAAAATAACAGTGGTTCCTAGATAATCTTTGACTGTTGCAGCGGCAATCGCTTTTGGTTTCGAGTTTGTGGTGCAGGGAAACAAATCGCTGACAAATGGGCTTCTAAAATCAAGTAATTGAGTTTAAACATCCCCTCATTTGGCGTGCCAAATGAAACTGAAAAGGCGCATTGAATGCGCCTTTTTTTATAGATATTTTTTATAGCTGCGCTTGCGCATTATAAGCAATTCATCTGGATTGTCCGCTGCGTGGGTATTGTATGAGCGTATAATTAAAACGAGATAAGCTCAATGTCAATTCATGTTTTATTTAGGAGTAGTCAATGGTCACACAAGCTAAAAAACCAAGTCCAGAACGAACCAACACAAGCGCTGCACGTGCAGTAGCCTTGGTGAAAGCGCCCGCAAAAATCATCGCTAAAGCACCTGTACAAGTTCCTGTTAAAGCCGCGATTAAAGGAACAGCCAGCACAGCAAAAGTAACCCTCCCCAAACCTGTTAAAAAAGCAGTCACCCCTTCAACTCGCAAAGCCGCGCAAGCAAAAGCAGCCATCCCTGCGGTGGTCAAAGCTGAAATGAACGACAAACAGCTCGATCGCGCGCACAGTCAATTGCAAGGCGTGACTGATATGATGAAAAATGCAGCGGCGCACAGTAAAGACAAAAATAAACCTGCTGTGGCCGCCAAAGCTGCAAAAACCATGGTGGACAGCTGGTCACCCGATGACCGTGAAGTGATGTACCGCATTTTGCGTGAGCAGGTGCAGATGCAGAAAAAAACCGATTTAAAAACCCAAGGTCATCCCGACGACCTCCTCTCGGATAAATGGCGTGAAGGCGCGTATCCGTACAAAAACCGCATGAACCGCGACACTTATGAGGAGCAAAAATACCGTTTGCAAGTGGAGCTGCTCAAATTGCAGAATTGGGTCAAGGACACTGGGCAACGCGTGGTGATTTTGTTCGAAGGGCGCGACGCAGCGGGTAAAGGGGGCACGATTAAACGCTTCATGGAACACTTGAATCCTCGTGGTGCACGAGTGGTCGCTCTGGAAAAACCGAGTGAGCGTGAGCGCGGACAGTGGTATTTTCAACGCTATATCCAAAACCTGCCCAGCGCAGGTGAAATCGTGATGTTTGATCGCTCGTGGTACAACCGCGCAGGCGTTGAGCGCGTCATGGGCTTTTGTAATGACGACGAATACACTGAATTCATGCGTCAATGCCCTGAGTTTGAGCGCAACCTTGTGCGCAGCGGCATCATCTTGATTAAATTCTGGTTTTCGGTCAGCCGCGAGGAGCAGCGCCAGCGATTCATGCAGCG
>CAZDLD010000157.1:0-3564 GCA_964506355.1 uncultured Hydromonas sp. | reverse complement strand
GCATTGACCGGTTTGACAATGGCAGAGTACTTCCGTGACGAAGGTCGTGATGTGTTGTTCTTTGTGGATAACATCTATCGCTTTACTTTGGCCGGTACCGAAGTGTCTGCATTGTTGGGTCGTATGCCTTCTGCTGTGGGTTACCAACCAACATTGGCTGAAGAAATGGGTCGTTTGCAAGAGCGCATTACTTCAACTAAAAAAGGTTCGATTACTTCAGTTCAAGCCGTATACGTACCAGCCGATGACTTGACCGATCCATCACCAGCGACCACCTTCGGTCACTTGGATGCGACCGTGGTTTTGAGCCGTGATATTGCATCTTTGGGTATTTATCCAGCAGTTGATCCTTTGGACTCTACAAGCCGTCAAATTGATCCAAACGTAATTGGTGAAGAACACTACTCAGTAACTCGTGGCGTTCAAGCGACATTGCAACGTTACAAAGAATTGCGCGATATTATTGCAATTTTGGGTATGGATGAGTTGGCTCCTGAAGACAAATTGTTGGTGGGTCGTGCACGTAAGATTCAACGTTTCTTGTCACAACCTTTCCACGTAGCTGAAGTGTTTACTGGCGCGCCTGGTAAATACGTTTCACTCAAAGAAACCATCCGTGGCTTCAAAGGCATTATCAACGGCGAATACGACCACTTGCCAGAACAAGCGTTCTACATGGTCGGCGGCATTGATGAAGCAGTTGAAAAAGCTGCAAAAATGAACTAATCACAGTACAGTCGGCTCAATTCATCAGAGGTGGGTTGAGCCTGCTAAAACTTAGGAAATAGTATGAGTACAATCCAAGTGGATGTGGTCAGCGCTGAAGCAGAAGTGTTTTCGGGTTTGGCCGAATTCGTAGCTTTGCCTGGTGAATCAGGTGAGTTGGGTATTTTGCCAGGTCACACACCGTTGATTACACGCATTAAGCCAGGTGCCGTACGCATTCAAAACGGCAAAGATGAAGAATTGGTGTTCGTGGCTGGAGGGATTTTGGAAGTGCAACCGAACAAAATCACCATTTTGGCCGACACAGCGATTCGTGGTCATGATTTGGACGAAGCACGCGCTTTGGAAGCCAAGGCTCGTGCGGAAGAACACATGAAAGACAACGCATCTGACGTCGATTATGCCCGTGCACAAGCCGAATTGTCGGTTGCGGTTGCGCAATTGGCGGCTTTGGCGAGATTGCGTAAGAGCAATTAAGCATCAGTCATCTGCAACAGAAAAACCGCTTCTTCGAGGCGGTTTTTTATTTTGTATCAATTGAGTCCAAAGCGAGACCAATTTGAGGGCGCACATAGCGAATAACACCCGATTAAAGCCACTTGAAAGACGATGCGTCTTGATATCGTTTATAATGTCACAATGATTAATTTAGAACACATTTCCTTTCAATATCCCCACAGTGATTTAATCGTGCGAGACGTTGGATTGAACGTTAAAAAAGGCCAATTAGTCGCGGTGATGGGGCCTTCAGGCTGTGGCAAGACCACACTACTGCGTATTGTTGCGGGTTTGTTGCACCCCAGCCAAGGACAGGTGCGCTTGTTTGGCGAAGCCATTCCTTATGCGCAGCCAGCCAAAATGCGTGCCCTACGCACACGCATGGGTATGTTGTTTCAATTCGGCGCCTTGTTTACAGACATGTCGGTGTTTGACAACGTGGCCTTTCCGCTGCGCGAAACCACTCAACTGAATGAATCTGAGATTCACACACGAGTAATGGACAAGTTGAATGCCGTTGGTCTGAGCGATGCCGCTTATAAAATGCCAGCAGAAATTTCTGGCGGTATGGCACGCCGCGTGGCTTTGGCTCGTGCCATCGCTCAAGACCCCAAAATCATGTTGTTCGATGAGCCATTCACAGGTTTGGATCCAATCGCTATGGATACAATCGCCAGCTTGATTCGAGAGCAGACCGATGCTTTGAACGCTGCATCTATCGTGGTCTCGCACGACGTGCAAGAGACATTTGCCATTAGCGATTACATCTATGTCATGCACCATTCTGGTATCGTGGCGCACGGCACGCCGACTGAATTAATGGCGAGCACTGACCCTTTTATTCGTCGGTTCATCCATGGTCGTGAAGATGCAGTTGTGCATGGAGGTCATGTATGAAACAAATAAGCCAACGGGTCAATAATCAATTGGCCAACTTGGGCGGCTGGGTGCTGGAACAAATCAGCCAACTCGGCTATGCCATGCGCATGTTTGCTGCCATGTTTGTACAATTCAAAGTATGGTTCACGCGCACACGACTGGTGATGCGCCAAATACATTTTTTGGGCAACTACTCTTTGGTCATTATGGTGGTGTCCGCAGCGTTTATTGGCGCAGTATTGGCGCTACAAGCGCACTACGCACTGAGTAAAGTCGGGTCAGAAGCCGCCACGGGCGTGATGGTGACCTTGTCCTTGGTGCGGGAGCTCTCACCCGTGGTGGTGGCTATTTTATTCGCAGGTCGTGCCGGCACTTCGATGACTGCAGAAATTGGTCTGATGAAATCAGGTGAGCAGCTCGCGGCGATGGAAATGATGGGCGTAGACCCCATTAACCGTGAATACGCGCCGCGTTTTTGGGCGGGTGGTTTGGTGGTGCCCATGCTTACCATGGTGTTCTCACTCGTGGGCATCTACGGTGGTTACTTTGTCGCGGTGCGCTGGTTAGGCGTGGATGCAGGGGTGTTCTGGAATATGATTCATGAAAATGTCAATGTGTCGCATGATATTTTCAGAGGCAGTTTTATTAAAAGCGTGGTATTTGGTTTGACCGTTAGTTTTATAGCGGTTTACGAGGGTGCGCAAGCGCACCCGACACCTGAGGGGGTGGCCAAGGCCACCACGCGAACCGTAGTGAAATCATCACTACTGGTATTGGCACTGGATTTTGTACTGACTGCGCTGATGTTCAGTCCAGGCAGTTAAACGGATTAAAAGGGCAAGAAAATGCAACAACGTAAAATAGATATTTGGGTCGGATTTTTTGTACTCGTGGGTGTGGCAGCATTGGTGGCACTGACTTTGAGTGTAGGCGCCAAAGGTTGGCAAACGAAACAAAAAACCTATGAAGTAAGTGCTAACTTCGCAGGAATTGGTACGCTGAAAGTGGATGCGCCCGTCAAAATGACTGGCATTGAGATAGGCCGTGTGCGCGAGATCCGACTGGTCGAAGACGGTGGCGTGTATAAAGCCAAAGTGACCATGGATGTGCATTCGAATGTAAAACTGGCACAAGACAGCCAAGTGATGGTTTACACAGCGGGCTTATTGGGCGCACAGTTCATCGGTATCAATCAAGGTGTGGACGCCACACTGGTTAACAATGGTGGTCAGCTGACCAACACTGAGCAAGCGATGCAGCTTGAAGACCTAATCAAAGAATTTGGCGTCAAACAAGCCGAATCAAGCGCCGATCAAGCCCAGCCCAGCAAATAATGATGTCCATGCACACTACAAGCCCAAAGCGCACGGTTAAACAGAGGTTAAATGCAGGCACAGCCGTACTTTTTTTTGTGGCGGTGACGAATATTGCACATGCAGCAGACGAGCCGAGAAGACTGTC
>CAZDLD010000156.1:0-3596 GCA_964506355.1 uncultured Hydromonas sp. | reverse complement strand
GCGTTAGCCATGGTAGACTCTTGCCGCTGTTGCGATACAAACCTTCAAACACGGGCACAATGAAGGTGAGCACCCCCACCCACACCAAAATCGCCACCACCAGCACGAAAATGGGATACCACAACGCTGTCTTGATTTGCGCTCGGATTTTATTGCGCTGCTCTTGAGTGTAAATCACATTATTGAGCACCTCAGTCAACTTGCCCGACTCCTCGCCACTGGCAATCAAATTGCAAGTTAACTCATCGAACACCTTGGGGTGGTGGCGCAGCGCCATGTGCAGCTGTTCACCGCGCTCGACATCGACACGTATGGTTTGGATGACATTGCGAAAAAATGGTTTGGGTTGGCTGTGCAACTGTACATCCAAAATGCGCAACAGCGGCACACCAGATGCATACAGTGTGGCCAGCTCTTGCAAAAATTGAGTGACATCGGTTTCGGGAACCGGTCGAAATATGGGCTCACGTCTGGGGGTGATGGTGAGTGGGGTGATGCCGCGCTGCGCGAGTTGCTCGCGCACCACACCTTTGTCTGTGCCGTACAAGACCCCTGATGCCATATGCCCCGAGCGATTCTGCCCTTTCCACGTGTAGCGTTTGACACGTGTTTCGGGCGTCACAGCATCGGGGCTTGAATTGATGTCGTTATTCATCTTATAAAGTGACCGCCATGACCTCTTCTAATGAACTCACGCCTGCGCGCACCTTGTGCAATCCCGCTTGACGCAAGGTCATGTGGCCTTCTTGCACTGCCTGCTGACTCAATTCGAGCGAAGACACGCCACTGGCGATGAGCGCTTGCATGGCATTGGACACGGGCACCACTTGAAACACTCCCGTGCGCCCGATGTAGCCCGTGTTATGGCAATGCACGCAGCCAACTGGCGCGTAGGCTTGCCAATCGTTCTGCGCTGCCTGCTCGGCGCTCATACCTGCACTGAGCAGCAGGGCTGGATTGATGCGCAGCGGTTGCTTACAACTGCACAAACGACGCACCAAACGTTGCGCAATCAATAAGCTTACCGAAGCGGCGACGTTGTACGGCGTCACACCCATCTGCACCAAACGGCTCAAGGCCATGGTCGCGTCATTGGTGTGCAGGGTGGAGAACACCAAATGCCCGGTTTGCGCTGCCTTGACCGCAATATCAGCGGTCTCTAAATCACGAATTTCGCCCACCATCAAAATATCGGGATCTTGGCGCAAAAATGCGCGCAAAACCGTCGCGAACTGAATGCCCGCTTTTTCATTGATGCTCACTTGGTTCACACCGTGCATGATGATTTCGACAGGGTCTTCGACCGTGGAAATATTGACCCCCTCTTGGTTGAGTAGGTTCAAGCAAGCATAAAGCGATACCGTTTTACCGCTACCGGTCGGCCCCGTCATCAGTATCATGCCATGCGGTTTGCGCAATACATCGTTGACAATACTCAGCTGCTCAGGTTCATAGCCCAAACCATTCAAATCGAGTTCAGTGTTTTGCGCATTGAGAAAACGCACCACAATTTTTTCACCAAACACCGTGGGCAGAGTGCTGACGCGACAATCAATATTCCGCATCTCGCCGAGCTCGCCAGTTTCCAAATTAATGCGTCCATCTTGCGGCAGGCGTTTTTCGGCAATATCAAGTTGCGCCATGATTTTTAAGCGCACCACCAACTGCTCTTTGAGGCTCACGTCGGGGCGCTCAACTTCATGCAACACCCCGTCGACGCGCGCACGTATGCGCAAATCCTCGGCGAACGGTTCAAAATGAACATCCGATGCGCGCTCCTTCACCATGCGCATCAGCAAGTCCTGTATGTAACGCACGATAGGCGCATCCTGGGCATCCAACGCACCCGTGGTGCGCCCAACGCCTGCACCCACAGCAGTCATGGTGCCCAATGCGCGGGCTGGATGGGTGTGTAGGGTTTTGTGAATTTTACGTGCCGCTTGTGACATCTCATGCTCGATGTCCGCCAGTCCATTGACCGATGCGGCGCCCGTGACGGTGGTAAATCGACCATTTTGACCGTTAACGGCTTGAATGCGCGCGTATTCGGTCAACGACAACACGCGCCATTCAAATGGCTCAGGATAAATAAAGGCCAATCGCTGCAACGCCTGCATGTCCGAGGCATCGAGCACGCCAAGCTTAAGCACTCCTGAGGAGCCTATACGGCCCAGCATCACTACGGATTGCGAAGCTTCGAGTAGGGCTTTGGGCAAGGGTTTGGCAGCCGCGCCATTGGATTGGATTGCACTTTCAAATGCATGCCATTCTTCGGGCTTCAATCGCGCCACTTGCCACGCTTGACTGAGGAACAACGCTAAGGATTCAGCGTTCTCGTTCGAATCGTCCACCAAGGCATTGAGCCAATCATACAGATGCGCATCCCGTGCACCGTGTGCGCCAGCCACCAGTGCATTGGTTCGGGCTATGTCCGCCACCTCCACGCGCTTGTGTAGCAGCAGGGTGCGAGCGACCCCTTGCGCGTAGTCGGGGGTTTCCTTGAGGGTGTGGGTGTGCTTCATGGCGGTTGCGCTGAGCCTCGGTTTGATTAATGTTTCGCTTTTGAGATGGTCTTGCTGTTGCTTGCATCCTTGGGCACCTGCAAACGGAGCAATCGAGCCGAGCGCACGCCCTGCTCATCCACGTGCACCACTTCGACAATACAATCTTCAAATCGTATACTCACTTGCGCATCGGGAATGTCTTGCAATTCTTCCAATATCAGTCCGTTGAGTGTTTTGGGACCGTTCAAGGGCAGATGCAATTTCAATCGTCGATTGAGCTGGCGCAGCGGAGTGCTTGCGTCCACCACCACTGAATTTTCTTTATCCCACGCGGTGCGGGTGTTGCTGCCAGGCGAGGCCGAAGTGAACTCACCCACCATTTCCTCGACCACGTCCTCCATGGTCAAAATCCCCAGAACCTCGCTGTACTCGTCGACCACCACGCCCAAGCGTTGTTTGTCCTCTTGAAAATGCTGCAACTGATCAAAAATCGGGGTTTCAGAGGGGATGAAATACGGCTTGGCCAGACTGTTTTTGATTTCCTCGATGGTCAATGAACCATCTTCTAAGTGGTGCAAAGCCTTGCGAATGTGAAAAATCCCAAGAATATTATTCAACTCGCCATCATAAACGGGCAATTTATTGTGGTAGCAGGTCACCAGCTGATGGCGTATGGTATCGATGTCGTCATTGATGTCCAAGGCCTCAATTTTCGAGCGTGGGGTCATCAAATCATTGACCTCAACCTCCTCCAAATCAAACAAATTCATCAAAATGCTCTTGTGCTTTTTCGGCATCAAGGGTGTCTGCTCGAGCACCAATGCGCGCACCTCTTCATTGCTCAAATGTTCTTCATCAGGATTGGGGTTGATGCGCATCAATCTGAGCAGGCCGTTGGCAAATAGGTTGGTGAACCACACCGCCGGATAAATCAAGGTCAGCAAAGGCTTTAGGATAAAACTCACGGGCAAGGCGATTTTTTCAGGATAGGCCGCGCCAATAACCTTGGGCGTCAATTCTGAAAACACAATAATCGCAAACGAAATCAAACCCGCTGCAATCGACAATGCGTATTGATTGTCGCCCCAGTAA
>CAZDLD010000155.1:2933-3611 GCA_964506355.1 uncultured Hydromonas sp. | reverse complement strand
GTTGATACGTGTTTGCGTCACCCAAATGAAGAACAAAGCCACCCCACCACCGAGAACCACGACCAACTGATCCACCACACCCGTTTCTGAGATGGTGGCCAATTTGCCCGATGTCACCAAAAAAATACCGACCAGACCATTGATTAAAAAAGTCATGACGTAAAATGGCATGCCAAAGTTGAATTTCGCATGGTATTCAGAATCGGCTTTAGCACCAAATCGTGCGAAGTCAAATGTGAACATCATCAACACCCAAACACCCATGTACGCAATAAACACAGACAGCCACCCGCCTGCTGCCGCACCGCCTTTGGGCTCAAACGCCAGCCAGTCGTTGCTGTAACCATAAGTACCCACAGTCATTGCTACTGCCAACAACAAACCAATGATGTAAAACGGCAGCAAAACGCCATTTAACTTATCCAACCAGTGTTGCACACTGCCAAATACCAAAGGCACGCTGTACAACACCACCAACACACACGCCCACTCATAGGACAAACTTGGTATCACCTTGTTCGCAGCAACCGCAATCACTGAGCCTTCAAACACGGCATAGTAAATGGCCGTCAGAAAGAAAATCAAAGTGGCCAGCAACGCGCCGACCTTGCCGAATAAAATCCTTGAAAAAAGTGAGACCGACAACCCCGTTTTAATTGCATAACGGGTCAAAATTGA
>CAZDLD010000155.1:0-2923 GCA_964506355.1 uncultured Hydromonas sp. | reverse complement strand
ATTGAGTTAATCAAACCATACGAAACGACCGAAAGCAGCATGCCAATGATTGTGTTCTTGGTGCCAAAAGCCACAGCCAGAGTTGCTGCCAAAAATATGTAAAACAATGCACTACACACGCCCCACCATGCCATAGTCAGTGATGTACGACCTGAGCGTAAATTATCGGGAATTGCCAACGTCGCCAAATCGACGTCCTCTACTTTATTGGGTATATTTGCTGCCATTTGTGTCTCCTTTGAGGATTGTTATGAAAAACGTATCGTTACTGTGTTTAATCATGGCGGAACGAGCGCACGACTATGCCCGCTTCATCAAGCTGCCGACGACTTTCTTGCATCAATGCCAATGCACCTGTGGTGTCGCTGTGGATACAAATAGACTCGAATTCAATTGCAATTGTGTTGCCCTGTACCGTGGATACAGCGCCCTCCGTACAGGCTTGCATGACCTTTGCCGCTACATCCTTCGCATTCAATCGGCGCACCTGTCTGGTAAAAACAATGCTGCCGTTATCGTCGTAATCACGATCTGCATAAAACTCGCGCACAACAGGCTGCCCTTTGCTTTGCGCCACACGTTCAATTACAGAGCCAGACATGACCAAAATCGGTAAAGTTGAATCTATTGAATGCAATGCATTGACCAAGGCAAGCGCGAAATCTTCATCAACCGCAGCGTGCATGTACAAAGCGCCGTGTAATTTGAAATGCTGAAGTTGCAGGCCATGTAAATGCACAAACTCCCGTACAGCTCCAAGTTGGTAGATTGCATCATTGACCAACTCCTCAGCACTGGCGCGCATGTGACGTCGGCCAAAGCCAACCAAGTCACGGTAACCAGGGTGAACGCCTATCCCCAGTCCATTCGCTTTCGCATGTGTGACTGTGCGGTTGATGATGTTTGGATCCCCTGCATGAAAACCAGCGGCCAAATTGATTGAACTGACCAATGGCATGATGCTCAAATCAATATCGTCGCCAATATGCCAAGTACCAAATGCTTCGCCCATGTCGCAATTGATATCGATGTATTTTTTTGTCATTTTGTCTCCGATGAAATGTCGATTTGTTTAAGTTAGGCGAACTGTAACAACGGATTTGTACATAGCAAAGACGTATATTTCAATAGATTAATATCTATTTTTTTGATAGTATTGGTCAACTAATACCCATACACACGGAGCCACGTCATGAGTTTTTCTATTCGTCAATTAAAGTATTTTGTTGTTGCCGCCGAATTTGGACAAATTTCTCAAGCGTCGAAAGAACTGTATATTTCTCAGTCAGCCATCACTACAGCGATTAAAGAGGTCGAAGGCTATCTCGGACAGAACTTATTTATTCGTAGCTCAAAAGGCGTCACCCTGACCGATGCAGGAAAATTATTTTTACCTAAGGCCCGTCAAATTTTGTTGATGGTGGATGAAACTGCACGCTTACCGTTGTCGAGTGAACGAATTGAAGGAGTATTGCGAGTAGGGGTGACTTATACGGTCATTGGTTACTTTTTACCCCACCACATTCAGCGCCTATCGTATTTATATCCGAATTTGAAATTGGAATTGTACGAGCTGGACAGAAAGACCATCGAGGCCAAGTTAATCAGTGGCGAGCTAGATTTTGGTGTACTGTTAACGTCTAATTTAAGTAACAAGACTTTAAGATTTGAAACTTTCGTCAACTCAACACGCAGGCTCTGGGTGTCAAGTAACCATGAATTACTCAAATCAGCGCAGGTGGCATTAAAAGACTTGCATCAGTACCCGTACATCATGTTGACTGTCGATGAAGCTGAAAAAAGCACTTTGAAATACTGGGGAAAACTACAACCGAATGTCCAATACAGAACTTCCTCAGTAGAGGCGATTCGAAGTATGGTGGCAAACGGAAATGGCATAGCAATCTTGTCCGACATGGTTTACCGTCCATGGTCGTTAGAAGGAAAGCGTATAGAAAGCATCACCTTGCAAGAAAATATCCCATCTATGCAAGTCGGTTTGGTCTGGTCCAGTTCCATCATCCACAGCCCTGAAATGACGGCTTTTTATAGTTATTTTCATAATATTTTTTGCACACCATTACTGGGCAGTAAATACTAAATTTTTTAACAAACAGCTGAAATATTATGCGCGATGTCCAAAGTAAAAATATGGATGCTTTGTCCAAATTTATAATTGGCCATAACAATCCGAACAAATAAAATTATCTGTGTAATAACTTAAACTGTGAATATGTTGATACTAAATCCGTGAAAATGCTTCAAATTATGAATGATGGTATTTCTAGGCATAATCTCAAACTAGGGATAAACACATTTGTGACCCAAAATGATATTGATGGCGATTGCCCACGCTACTATGAGTAGGTCATTCTATGCCCAATGCCCAAGTCATGAATTTAATGATTTCATTATAATTAATAAGTTCACGATACGAATGCTCAACGGAAAATTTATGGATGATCTTGTAGAGCGCCATTTCAATCTTTTATATGCGAGCACCAAAATTTAGGACATTTATTCGTTCCATGCAGCAATTTTATTGTAAATCAATGTCCAGAATAGACATGGTCAAGGTGTATGACACATCGCCGTCATCTTCATCTTTGTAGACGGTGCCGATGAATTCGCCGTTGAGCAGTACTTCGGTACAGTCATCATTTTTACTTGGCTTGAGCTTGATGTCTGCGCCAAATTGATCGACGAGGTAGTTTTCTAATTTCATGATTTCTTGTTTGTTCATGAGTGTTCCTTCAGGATGAGTTGTGTATGGGGGGCTGACGTATGTATAGATTGCTTAGAGCTCATTTGTTACCCAATATTTTTATTGGTGTTCATAATACCTGATTTTGTTTTGGATTTGATTCGCTTTGTGCGTTTTTTAGTGTGTTAGCGGCCAATTATCGGCTCACCAGACGCAAAC
>CAZDLD010000154.1:0-3639 GCA_964506355.1 uncultured Hydromonas sp. | reverse complement strand
GGGCAACACCGACAACGAAATCGTTGAATTTCTCAGCGAACAAAAACCCGCCAACATCACCACAGCGCCTGCCAGTTCGGCCGATGTGGTGCTGGATGTTGGTGAGGTCACTTCTGGAAAAAGCGTGATTTCTCAGACCGCTTTGGGCGTGACGTCCGAATACCGAGTCAGCCTTTCTGTGGTGATTCAAGCCTACGACCAGCACAAACATCAATTGCTCGCACCCACGCGCTTGACCACCTACCGCAATTTGATTGTGGGCAACGGTTATGCAACGGCCCAAGATGCCGAATTAGAACGCCTGAACACCGATATGTCACGTGAATTGGCCAACAGCATCATTTACCGCATGCGCGCGGTATGGTTCACACGCGATCATGGAACATCTGCGCAACCCACAACGCCGCCTGTCTCCAAGTAACGCAGTCTAAATATATTTTTATTGAGCCATATATGAGGAGTACCTGAAGGTGCCGACGGAACTGGTGGTGTACACCGTCGAGCCGCATTTTCGATGGTATGAGGTCATTGCCTCACTGCAAAGCCTTTCATTGTTTGGCGATAAAAAAATTATCGAGCTGCGCATCCCCACAGGCAAACCTGGCAAAGAAGGCAGCGACGCGCTCAAAACCATCGTAGACAACACCTCCGAGGACGTGGTGCTCATCATCACCCTGCCCCGCATGGACAAAACCAGCAAATCTTCGGTGTGGTTCAAAGCGCTCAGTCAAGCGGCTGGACGTCATGTCTACGAGATCGCGAACATCGAAGTGAATCAACTGCCGACATGGATTAACGCACGGTTAAAATTCAACCAACAGTCGGTGAGCAAAGAGACGGCGCAGTGGTTGACCACGCAGTTTGAGGGCAATTTGTTGGCAGCGCATCAAGAGATTCAAAAACTCGCCTTGCTTCACCCAACTGGCGCGATTGCGGATGAAGCAGTCCGCGAAGCGGTGCTCAATGTGGCGCGCTACGATATGTTTAAACTCTCAGAAGCTGTACTGGCGGGCGATGCTGCGCGCACTTGCCGCATGCTGGAAGGTTTAAAGGCCGAAGGCGAATCCATAGTCCCCATCGTTTGGTCACTCACCAACGAAGTGCGCACCCTGCTCACGCTCAGAACTGAAACAGACAAAGGCGGTTATTTGCCTGATTTGCTCAAACAGAACCGAATTTGGGGCGCACGCGACCCACTGATTTCAAGAGCCTTACCACGATTGTCTGCGCATTTTCTCAGACGCTGTTTGCAACGCACGGCGGATTTAGACCGCATGTCTAAAGGCATGGACAAGTCAGATCCGTGGGACGCCACCCTGCGTCTGGCGAATCAAATGGCTACGACAATTGCCAAAACCCGTTAAAATAAAGTACCTTATTTAATTACATCGCAATTACTTTTGAATTTAACTCAATATCCTCACGACAACGCCATGACCACCAACACCACCATCGCTCAATACATGCAACAACTAGGGCAAACGGCCCGCGCCGCTTCTCGTGCGATGGCACGCGCCAGCACAGCCACCAAGAATCAAGCACTGCGCCACATGGCCGATTTGATTGAGCAGCAAGCCCCTCATCTGCAAGCAGAAAATGCCAAAGACATCGAACAAGCGCGCGCCAAAGGTTTGGATGCGGCGTTTATCGACCGCCTGACACTGTCGGACAAAGCCATTAACACCATGATTGCGGGTCTGCGTCAGGTGGCTGAATTGCCTGATCCGATTGGTCAAATGAGCAATTTCAAGCCCTTACCCTCAGGCATCACAGTGGGACAAATGCGCGTGCCTCTGGGCGTGATTGGCATTATTTACGAATCGCGCCCCAACGTCACCATCGATGCGGCGGCATTGTGTATCAAATCAGGCAATGCCACAATTTTGCGCGGCGGTTCTGAAGCCTTGCATTCGAATCAAGCCTTGGCGGGCATCGTACAAGCGGGTTTGGCACATGCGGGCCTGCCAGAATCAGCGGTTCAGGTGGTCAATACGCCTGATCGTGCCGCAGTGGGGGAATTGATTACCATGACCGAATACGTCGACGTGATTGTGCCACGTGGCGGCAAGTCGCTCATAGAACGACTGATGGCCGATGCACGTGTGCCGATGATTAAGCATCTGGACGGCATCTGCCACACCTATGTCGATATCGCAGCGGACATCGCCAAAGCGATTAAAGTCTGTGACAATGCCAAGACCCAACGTTATGCACCTTGCAACACGATGGAAACCTTGCTCGTGCATGCCGACATTGCCGCGCAAGTTCTGCCACCGCTGTGTACCATTTATCAAGAAAAAGGTGTGGAACTGCGCGTCGATGCCCCGACAAAAGCAACCTTACAAGCCGCAGGATTTACTGGGCTAGTCGATGCCAATGAAACCGACTGGTCAACCGAATACCTCGCCCCTATCCTTTCGATTAAGACCGTGGCCTCAGTTGATGAGGCAATGGAACACATCAATCATTACGGCTCGGCACACACCGATGTCATCATCACCGAGAACCACAGCACGGCGCAACGCTTCTTGCGTGAAGTGGACTCTTCATCGGTGATGGTCAATGCTTCATCGCGTTTTGCCGATGGCTTTGAGTATGGTTTGGGTGCAGAGATTGGGATTTCCAATGACAAATTACACGCCCGTGGGCCTGTGGGCTTGGAAGGTTTGACCAGTATGAAATACATCGTCTATGGGGATGGCAGTATTCGTGTCTGATGTTAAAAACTCAATTGCCACAATACGTACTCGTACGGCACATTCGATTTTGGCATCCTTGTTGTGTTTATCAATTGTTGCTATTGTGGGCTGCAGTCATGCCAACGAGCCAACGAATAGTCCACCAATGGACTTGCGTCTGAATCCCAACACGGCTGTGGCGAATTTGCAGCTGGAATGGGCGGACACCGCAAAAGCCCGTCAAATGGGACTCATGAGGCGCACCACACTCGAGAACAATGAGGTCATGATGTTTGTATTCGATGATGCCACCCAAGTTCATTGTTTTTGGATGAAAGACACGCCAATTCCCTTGTCTGTTGGATTCATCAGCCCTCAAGGACAACTGGTACAAATTGCACACATGCAGCCGAACTCCACCGACATCCACTGCCCTGCGCAAGCCATCGCATACGCATTGGAAGTGAATCAAGGTTGGTTTGAGCATCACCAAGTGGGCATAGGCACTCAAGTATTTAGCGCACGGTGAGAGCTTGTTTAACTCAGATGAAGCATAAAAAAACCTCGCAAATGAGCGAGGTTTTTTTATGCGAACCATTGATTATTACAA
Organism: uncultured Hydromonas sp.; assembly: GCA_964506355.1. Lineage (GTDB taxonomy): Bacteria > Pseudomonadota > Gammaproteobacteria > Burkholderiales > Burkholderiaceae > CTSOIL-112. Next base: position 351 of record CAZDLD010000154.1, on the reverse strand, counting down.
TCATTGAATCAAAAACGTACTTTAGGCCGCGTTGGGCTGAATGATGCGACGGGATACGGACTCCACTAAACCATTGACCGCATCTTCCACATAATCAACCACCAAATTAAAAGCGGATTGATCTGAATAATACGGATCAGGTACTTCGGCATCATCGAAGTTTTGCGCGTAGCGCATCATCAATTCGATTTTATGGCGGTGGTGTTCGGGCGCCATGTTTTGCAATAGGCGTAGATTTTTCCAGTCCATCGCTAATATTAAGTCAAAATGCGTAAAATCGCTAGCAGTCACTTGACGTGCTGCGTGGCCAATCAAGCTATAACCGCGAAATGCCGCTGCGTGTTGGCTGCG
>CAZDLD010000153.1:0-3814 GCA_964506355.1 uncultured Hydromonas sp. | reverse complement strand
GGCCTGTAGGGCTGTTTCCAACGAAACTGCCACAAAGTTTACTTTGGTATTGGGCGGCATTTGTCCGATCAGATCCATGTCTGCACTGATAACCGCGCCGACCATCATGTACCCGCCACCCGACACCGCGTCGCGATGTAAAATAATCGGTTCTTGACCCGATGGCACTTGAATCGAACCAATCGGGTAACAGGCATCTACGATGTTTGATGGGTCATCACCTGCTCCAAAGGGCGGCGTTCGAGGTTTGAATTGCAGTGGCGTACCACCTTTAAGTCGATAACCGATTCGGTCAGCTTCTGATCCCACAGTCCATGCTTCAGACATAAATTGTTGCATGGACTCGGTTTCGACACGATGGTCGTAAATACCTGGCATCATGCGCAACTCGTATTGCTTTTTGAGCGGTATGCACAGTGCTTCAGGTAATGTTTTGCCAACAGTTGGTAAGTCGTCCATCCGCCCTATAGGCAGGACATCCCCCGCACGAATTGGCCGCCCTTCCATACCGCCCAATGCCCCCAGCACGTAAGTCGAACGGCTACCGAGGACGACCGGAACATCAATTCCACCCAAGATGCCGATGTACGTCCGAGCACCAGCCAGCGCAAATCCAAAGGACAATACTTGACCTGCTTTAACTGCCAAAACTTGATTGAGTGCTTGTTCAACACCATCAATTTTTGGCTGCATCTTGGCGCCAGTGATGGCGATAAATGTGTCTTGTTTAAACAGTAATTCTGGTCCCATAAGTGCACATTCGAGAACAGCTGCATTTTCATCATTCCCCAGCAAAATATTTGCGGACATAAATGAGATTTGGTCCATCGCTCCGGATGGTGGAATACCCAAATGATAGTATCCTTGACGACCTTGGTCTTGAATGGTGGTGAGTAATCCAGGTTTAATGACTTCAATCGACATAAAGCGCCTCCAATAGTTGTTGCGGATAAGCCGTTGAGTTTTGTTCAAAAGCGCTGAGAGAGAACTCAACAGGTTTTGATTTCAACTGATAGGTATTGAGTTCCAATTCAGTTAATATTTGGTCATATTCCTCACGGTTGATCGGTTTGTATTTAACGATATCGCCTGGGTTAAAGAAAATCATAAACTCAGATAAATGTGCCACGCTTTGTGTTGGATCGTAGATGGGTAAAGGTGTTACACCGAACATTTGGTAGCCGCCCGCACCGCGTACGGAATAAATACAACTGAAGCAGCCCCCATGTCCGATGGTGAGTTTGGGTGTATCCGTGCGTGGTCGTAGGTACTTAGGCACTTGGATTTGTTTGTGTTGTTCGACCATTTGAAACATAAATGGCAAGCCCGCAACAAAACCCACCATGGAGACAAACCACGGCGTTTCCGAATGGGCACGGATGAAATCCTGCACATCGCTGTAGCCATTGATACGCGCTGCGTATTCGATGTCCGTTGAATTTGGATCTTGATGCCGCTCTCGAAATCGCATCAAAGTTTCGTGTGTCCATGGGTCGTTGTACAAAACGGGAATTTCAACAATCCGTGTTTGTAATCGCATGTCTTGTTCGCCCAATCCTGCTTCGATGCCTTGGAGCACCTCAATCAAATGTTGCGCCGACAATTCATCGGGGTTATAACGGATTTGAAACGAGGCGTTGGCAGGACATATTTCTGTAATACCTGACAAATTAAGAGCGCGCAGTGCGCGAGTCATCATCATGCCTTTGAAAAACGATTTCAAAGACATCGCCTCTGAAAGCTCGACAAATAAGTGTTCGTCTCCGCCTAACGTATATCGTGTGCTCATGATGCTTCCTTGTTTTGTGAGTCCAAGCCATTCATCCATTGTTCCACCCATACAGTGTGGACATTATTGACCTGTACATCGTGGACGGCCAGTAGAGATTGAAAAAACGGTAAGGTCGTATGTACACCTTCAACTTTTATTTCACTCAATGCACGATGAAGTCGCGCCAGTGCAGATGGACGATCTTCTGCCCAAACAATCAGTTTACCGATCAAAGAGTCATAAAACGGTGGGATGGTATAACCGCTATATGCCATGGATTCAATCCGCACCCCTGCTCCCAGTGGCCAAACCACCTGCGTGAGCGTGCCTGGCGCGGGCATAAAGTTATCGGCAGGATTTTCAGCATTGATGCGAATTTCAATCGCGTGTCCCCGTTTGTGAATATCACTTTGTTGATAGGGTAAACCCTTGCCTTGAGCAATCAACAACATGGCTTTAATCAGATCGATCCCGCAGATTTCTTCGCTTATTGTGTGTTCTACCTGTATGCGCGTATTCATTTCAATAAAGAAAAATTCTTCGGTATCCACATCGTACAAATACTCCAATGTTCCAGCACTATCGTACTTGACCATTTTGGCCAGTCTGACTGCTGATTCGAGGAGTTTAAGACGGACCTGTTCTGGTAAAATTTGCGCTGGGGCTTCTTCCCAAACTTTTTGACGGCGGCGTTGCAAGGAGCAATCACGCTCGAACAAGTGAATCACATTGTCGCCGTCCCCCAATATCTGTACCTCAATGTGGCGAGCGCGGGCAATGAATCGTTCCAAATACACCCCAGCATCGCCAAAAGCGGCCAATGCTTCTTGTTGCGCTTTGGGAATTTGGTCTTGCAGCTCTTGTGAATTGTGCGCCACACGAATGCCCCGTCCGCCACCACCAGCAGCGGCTTTGATCAACACAGGATAGCCAACCATTTGAGCTGCACCAACCGCTTCTTCTATCGTGTGCACCAAACCCTCACTGCCAGGAACCACAGGCACGCCCGCCTTTTTGGCAGTCTCGATGGCCTGCGCTTTGTGCCCCATCATGGCGATAATCTCGTGATGTGGGCCGACGAAAATCAAACCTGCCTCGGTCACCTTGCGCGCAAATTCTGAATTTTCTGACAAGAAGCCATATCCAGGGTGAATCGCATCTGCGCCAACGTCCAATGCTGCTTGGATGATGAGCTCTTGATTTAAATAGCTTTTTTTAGCGTGTGGCGAGCCCAAGTTGTACGTCTCATCTGCCAACTGAACGGGTAATGAGTGCTCATCAGCGCTACTGTGCGCGAGCACGCAAATCATGCCCATTTCTTTGGCCGTACGCAAAATTCGTAAAGCAATTTCACCTCGGCAGCAGATCAATAGCTTGTTAATCTCAGTCATGAAGTAACCTCAATGCGCACCAAAACCTCGCCAATATCCACGGGCTCTTCGCTATCGACACAAATTTCTATCACTTTGCCTGCGTATTCACTGTGTATTTGATTGAACATCTTCATCACTTCCACCAGACCCACTGCATCGCCCGCCTTGATTTCTTGTCCTATCGAGACAAATGGTGGCGAACTGGGGGATTCTTGCCGATAAAATGTACCCGGTATCGGGCTTAACACTTCATAAATTTTGCTCATAATGCTTGCTCCTAACAAGTGAATTAACTGCTCTTTGCAAGCGCCATAGGCGACTCGCAAAGAGCAAGATGAATACTTTATGACTCAATGACAAACCATTCACGACGTGCCACTTGCAACATGCCGTAGTAAACAGCCACAGAAACAATAAAGGTTGCTACAGGGGCATAAGCAGCACCAAAACCAGACAAAGTCATAAACAAACCAGCGCCTGCGCCTGCAAACCAGGCCAGCAATCCACTTGGGTTATAGTTGGGCACTTGATTGGAGTGATATGGAAACTCACCACCGAGCAGCTCGTCATAACGCTTAGAAACAATATGCGTCAAGGCAACCCCGACCCAAGCAGTCACAAAAATACCTTGGTAGTTTTAATGGGTTTTAAAAACGGGTTAATTTACCAT
>CAZDLD010000152.1:0-3965 GCA_964506355.1 uncultured Hydromonas sp. | reverse complement strand
GCACATTGATGGCGCTGGACTTGCCTGCGTTCGAGCGTCCTGCAAAGGCGATTTCAGGAAACGGCGCCTTGGGCAAATCCACATAATGATTGACTGTGGTAAAAAACTGACTGTGGTGCAAAATAGACATTCATTACTTTCATAATTGTATGAAATACCGAGAATTGATGCGCGGCGCGTGCAAAATTTATACGAGAATCGGCGTTACATATTGGTTTATTGGCTGCATTATTGTACAATACCCTTTGAATATTACGGTAATTATGTCATCGCAGCCGAAATTGCAGACAGCCTGAAACAGCGCTGAACGCAAAGAGTGCTATTGTGACACAAAATACATTACATCCATTTTGAGTTTACTCAACGAATAGGTTCTTATTATGAAACGTACTTACGCATATCTTTTGGCAGCGGCGGGCATTGTTGCGGCGATTTCGGGTGTTGCCATTGCTCAACAAGCCACCACAGCGGCAGCGGCGCCAGCAGTAGCAGCTCCAGCGCCAGCAGCGACCACAGCAGCAGCCCCAGCGGCAGCACCTGCTGCGGCATTTGATATCAAATCAGTAGAAGCCATGCCAGTGGGTGTAGAACGCGGTAAAGCGATTGCGACTGGCTTGTGTGCGGCGTGTCATATGGCCGATGGCAACAGCGCGGTGCCATTGCAACCAAAATTGGCGGGTCAGCACGCGGTGTACCTCGAAAAACAATTGAACGACTTTAAACCAGCCGAAGGCGCAAAAACCGCCGCTCGTGAAAACGCCGTGATGGGTGGTCAAGTGGCGATGTTGTCAGCTGATCCGAAACAATACGCCAACGATGTGAAAAGCTTGGCTCTGTGGTTCGCGTCACAAAAATTGGTACCTGCCACTTCAGCTGGCGTGAATCCGAATTTGGGCATGAGCATCTACCGTGGCGGTATCGTGAGTAAAGGTGTTCCAGCATGCGCAGGCTGTCACAGCCCAACAGGCTCTGGTATCCCAGGTAAATACCCACGTGTATCTGGTCAATTTGCCGATTACTCTGAAGCTCAGCTCAAAGCATTCCGCGAAGACCAACGCAAAAACAGCCCAGCGAACCAAATGCAAGACATCGCTAAAAAATTGACCGACACAGAAATCAAAGCCGTGTCTGATTACATGGCTGGCGTGCGTTAATCGATGCATCAGTAACATCGTGCATCCATAGATTGCACACATTAAAACGATACTATCGGGCGGCGAATAACCGCCCGATTTTTATGAAGCTTTGCCAATGAATTCAATTCGCCTCCCCGAGTCTGCACGCCCCAACCCCACACCGTCTGCCAATAGCCCTGCGCCGCGTTTCGCCGCTTTGCTGTGGGACTTTATTGGCTCGATGCGTTTTGCGGTGAGTATTTTGAGCGTGGTGGCCATTGCCAGTGCGATTGGCACCATCGTCAAGCAAAATGAAACCAAACTCAACTATGTGGAGAAGTTTGGCGCTTTTTGGGCGGAAGTGTTCGCTGCTTTGGGCATGCACGATGTGTACAACCAAGCGTGGTTTCTCATCATGTTGGTGTTTTTGTTGGCTTCGACCAGCATTTGCCTGATTCGCAACACGCCCAAGATGCTGCACGACATGCGCACCTACAAGCTGCACAACCGTACCAAAACCCTCGCCATGATGCCCGAGCACGCGCAGTGGCAGTCTGATGTGAGTGTGGACGCGTTGACCACTCAGGTGGCGCGGATGTTTGAGCGTCTGGGTTATCAAGCACGCGCCAGTCAGTCTGAGCAGGACGGCCGCACGCAGGTGTATTTCGCTGCCAAGCGAGGACGATTTAACCGCCTCGGTTATATCCTCACCCATTTGGCCATCGTGGTGATTTGCTTGGGCGGCTTATTGGACTCAGAACTCTCGATACGTGCGCAGGTGTGGTTCACGGGCAAAACCCCCTTGACCAATATGACCTTGTATAAAGATGTCCCCGCCACGGGCGTGCTCTCTGACGCCACGCTGAGCTACCGCGGTTCGGTGCGCATCGGTGAGGGGCAGACGTCCGACTTTGTCGAGCTGACTTACGATCAAAACTCGTATTTGTTGCAGGATTTGCCGTTTTGGGTGCGTTTGGATAAATTCACGGTGGAGTATTACAGCACGGGCATGCCCAAGCTGTTTGCCTCAGATGTCACCATCAAGGACAAATCCAATGGGCACGAGTTCACGCAGACCATCAGCGTGAATCACCCCTTGCGCTACAAGGGCGTGGCGCTGTATCAAGCGAATTTTGATTCAAATGACTCCATCATGCATTTGAAAATTCATCCATTGTATGGCGCGGACACCACCCATAAGGCGCTCGACGCCAAGGTCGGCGGTCAAAGTGAATTTCCGTTCGCCAACAAAAATTACAAATTGGAGTGGCGCGGATTCAAGCCGATCAATGTATTTCCCACCAATGAAGCGGATAAAGCCACCACCAGCCAAGCCTTCAGCCACGCCATGAGCCCCAAGGGTGAGGCCAAACAGTTTCAGAACTTTGGCCCGAGCGTGACCTATGTGCTGCGTGACGATGTGGGCAATGTGGCGGAATACGTGCAGTACGCGTCGCCTGTGAATTTGGACGGCGCACCTGTGTTCATCAGTGCGCGACGCGACAGTCTGGAGCAGGAGTATCAGTATTTCCGCATCCCTGCGGATGGCGATGTCAGCATGGGCGACTTCATGCGCTTGCGTGCGGCACTGGGCGACGAGGGCATGCGCTTAAAAATGGCGCAGCGCTACGCGCAGGCGCACCCGAACGCAGGTGCGAGCAGCGAAAAAATGACCGAAGGCATCCAAAAAACCTTGGCGACCTTCGCCAGCACAGGACTTGAAGGACTGGGGCGTCAAATCGAGTCCACGGTGGCCGAGGCCGACCGCGACCAAATCGCCTCGTCATTGGTGCGCGTGCTCGAAGAAACCTTGTGGGATGGCTTGCAGTTGGCTCGAGCGCAAGAGAATTTACCTGCCCTTACCAAGAGCGAGGCCCAACAGAAATTCATCCGCATGTCCTTGTACAGCCTGTCCGAGTTCCACCGCTTTGCGTCCCCCGTGCTGGTTGAATTGTCGGGCATGGACATCAAGCAAGCCTCGGGACTGCAAGCGACGCGCTCGCCCGGTCAGTGGTGGGTGTATTTGGGTTCGGTGATGTTGGTTCTGGGGACTTTGGCGATGGCCTTTATCCGTGAGCGCCGCATTTGGCTACACATCATTCCGAACGATGCAGGCACGCAAACCGTGAACATGGCCATGAGCAGCACGCGTCGCACCTACGACTACCACCAGCACTGGCACACGGTGGTGGCAGAAGTCGAGCGCACCTTGGACGATACCGCGCAAACATGATGTGGCGACGCCCAGCCCAGCTGCACAGCCGTTGGCAAACCGCAGTACAATGAGCAACACCAAATACCAAACTGAACACGCAAACTGAACACGCAAGTCGCACGAGCGGCTTGTTCCCCCCCAAACGAGGTTAATCACCATGAGCAACGTCAGCAATGTCAGCAATATCAGCAACAACGGCCACAACAGCAACGCCGCGAATTTAAAACCCATCGATTTGAGCGCACGTCTGGCAGCGCAAACACACTCAGGCGGCGCATCCAACAAGCCCCGCTCGATGTTCCAACGCCTGAATCTGCGCGACGGTATCTTTGCGGTGCTTCTGGTGGCGCTGTTTTCCTATGGCGGCATGAAAAACCTCGCCATCATGGACGTGTATGAAAAGGTGATTTTGCTCTGCGCGGTCGGATCGATGATATTGCTCGGCTGGTTCTGGCGGCCATTGCAGTGGGTGTTTGGCTGGGTGGCTTTGATATTGCTCGGCGCGGTGGCGATGTACGCGGGCACACTGGCGCGTGGCGAGACGGTGTTCGGTCTGAAATACATGTTCGCCAGTCAGCCTTTGGTGATGTGGATGAGCGAGCTGTTAGTGCTCGGTACATTGGCCTACTGTGTGG
>CAZDLD010000151.1:0-4003 GCA_964506355.1 uncultured Hydromonas sp. | reverse complement strand
GGCCCATCGTTGAACACGTGTCCCAGATGTATGCCGCTGCTCGCGCTGATGACCTCGGTGCGGCCATCGGCTTCGGGCTTGAGTACCACGGCATTGGGCAGCGGATCAAAGAAACTGGGCCAGCCCGTGCCGCTGTTAAATTTCGCGTCACTGCGAAACAAGGCCGCGCCAGTCACAGGGTCGATATACGTCCCTGAGCGTTTTTCATCCAATAATCCCCCTGTAAACGGCACTTCCGTGCCTTTGCCGTAGGCAATTTGCTTTTGTTTGTCTGTCAGGCTTTGGTAGCCCCACCATTGCCAGAACTGTTGCGCGTCGGTATACCCCGTGAATCGCGACACTTCTACTTTATTCTTAAAATACACGATGGTCGGGGTGGCGAATAGTTCTTCCTTAAATGTCCATCCTTTGGGCAACTGGGTTAAATGGGTTTTGAGCAAAGACGTTGGGTGCTGCCATTGACTGGCAATTTCGGCATTGAATTTTTTGCAATACGCGCAATCGGCCGCTTCAAACGCGATGAGTTGCTCGGTTTCATTCAGTTGCACCTTATCCCAGCTCATCACCAGCGCATCGGTGTTGCTCGCATTCGCAGGGGTCGCGCTCACAGAGCTTTGCGGCATATTGGCATCAAAATACGCCACACCGACGCCGCCCAACCCACAGTAGCCTTTGGGGTTTTTCAGCAGGTAATCTTGATGGTAGGTTTCTGCGTTTTTGTAATTGCGCAGCGGCTCTATCTCAGTCGTGATGGGCTTGTCATGGCCTGCATCTTTGAGGTTGTTCTGATAAATGGCGAGGGTTTTGAGCGCCAAATCTCGCTCAGTCTCAGTTTGATAATAAATCGCACTGCGATAGCTCTCGCCAACATCGTTGCCTTGACGGTTGCCTTGGGTTGGATTGTGGCTTTGCCAGAATTGCGCCAACACCTGCTCTAAGTTGGTTGTCGTGGGGTCGTAGTACACACGCACGACTTCTGCGTGGGATTTGCCCCGGTAGTCGCCCTTAGGAATCGCATCGTTCGGGCGATCGTAGCTTGGGTTGGGATCGTCGCCCCCCGCATAGCCAGCAACGACATCGACCACGCCTGCAAGCTCGTGCATGCGCTTCTCCGCGCCCCAGAAGCACCCCATGCCCAATACAATGGATGGGTATTGACTGTGGTCTATTTGCGTGGGGATATAAGCATTTGATTGTGTACTGCCCGTTGGCGATGGGCTTGATTTTTTGCTGCTGAGCATAAACAGCCCTATCGCTGCCAATACAATCGCCACGCCGACAATCAAAGCTCGCTTGAAGTGAGACGCGGCGATGGTAGAGGATTTTGAGGCTGGATTGTCCATCGGTATGATCGTGTTCATGGTTTTCTTTCCACTGGATGGGTTCGATTTCACAGGTTGTGGTGACACGCTCATCGCATCACTATGAATACAGTCGTGAATAATCGCTAATCCTGACAGTTATCTCACTGTAGTTTTAATTGTGGTAAGAAATATAGACACATTGCATCAACAGCCGCAGCCGTCATGCCCCATGATTTTCTTAATCTGCTCGGCACTGGCGGGTTGGCTGATGTCGGCATGAGTCGATTCGATGAAATAAGTCAGCGCATAGTCCATCGAAGTGGCGTGGATGCGCAGCCATGCACCCAGCTCTTTGGCCAGCACATAGGCGTATTGCGTGTCGCCCTCCAGCACGCAGTCACGCACCTGCTTCATCACGCCAAACACTTGATTGTGCTCGCTGATGTGGCAGCCCGCCGCAGGGAAATTCAAACGCGCCATCCAACCTTCTTCGAGGTCAAAGTGCGCACGGGTGTGCTCGATACAGGCATCAAGCGCGCCCAACAACTCGGCCTCAGGCGTCTGCGCGAGCACATTGAGCAAATCACTCATTTCGTGGTGCACGCTGTCCAACTGCGCATTGCCCAGCAGCATTTCATCGTCCCATGTGATCACGGGTGTGTCTGAGTGCATTTGTGCGGTGGTGTTGTCCATGGTTTTTCCTGTTGAAGCAAATTTGATAAATTAGGGGTGTATCACAGTGGGGGTTACGCCTGTCACACGGGCGATGTCGTCCACAGTGATGTGACCCTGCCGAACAATGCGCGGCTCGCCAGTGGTTAAATCTACAATGGTAGACGCCATGCCGATGACCGACTCGCCACCATCAATTAAGTACACGCCATCAAATGTAGCACGAACCTGCTCGGCGCGCGTCGGACTGTCCTGCCCGTGCAAATTGGCCGATGATGCAGCGATGCCGACGTGCTCGGTGTTGTTCAATTGAGCCAGCTCACGCAGCACCGCCTGAAACACGGTATGATTCGGTGCGCGCAGGCCGATGGTGTCTTTACCGCCGGTCAGTTGTGTATCAATGCTGGGGTGTTTGGGCAAAACCAAGGTCAAAGGCCCTGGAAAATACGTCGCCATCAGCGCACGGGTCATGCGCCAGATGTCCTGCGTCATGCGCGAGTCGTCGATCCAATGACAAATATCCGCATCCGCAGCAATGTGCACGATGAATGGGTAGCTGGTTGGGCGCTGTTTCAGTGTGAAAATCTGCGCCAGTGCCGATGGGTTGCTCGCATCGGCCGCAAGACCGTAGACAGTTTCGGTCGGCAGTGCGACCACTTCGCCTTGAGCGAGTTTGGCAGCGGCCAACCGAACTTGCGCATTTATTGTTTGCGCATCGATTGCTTGGGAATTCAATGCCTGTGAATTCACGCCATCACCCTCAATCATTCACCCCACCCGACAGGCCCAAAGTCTGCATCGCCAACTCACAACGCGCCATGACCTTTTCCATACGCTTGCCGACGAAATTCACGTGCCCCATTTTGCGTGCCATGCGTGGTTCGGCTTTGCCATACAGATGCACGAAACTATCGACATTGCGCAACACGCCTGCCCAGTCGGGATTGCGCTGAACGCCATTTTCGTCAAACCACACATCGCCCAAGATATTGAGCATCACCGTCGGGCTGTGCTGATGGGTCGCGCCCAAGGGCAGCCCCGTCATCGCACGCACCTGCTGCTCAAACTGGCTGGTCAAGGTGGCGTTCTGAGTGTAATGCCCTGAGTTGTGAGGGCGCGGTGCCATCTCGTTCGCCACCAGTGAGCCATCCTGCAAGATAAAGAATTCCACACACAACACGCCCACATAACCCATGGACTCGGCGATTTTTTGCGCGGCCTGCTGCGCGGTCGCGGTCAATTCATCCGATGCACTCGGCGCGGGGGCTGTGGATGTGTGCAGGATGCCATCGCGGTGCACATTCTGCGCCAGAGCGTAGTGTGCCACTTCGCCATCCCATCCACGTGCGAGCAGTGCGGAGACTTCGAACTGCAAGGGCAAACGCTTTTCGAGCACGCACGGCACAGCATTCAAGCCCTGCCACGCACTCGCTAAATCTTCAGCCGATTTGACCGAGACCTGACCCTTGCCGTCGTAGCCCATGCGAGCGGTCTTTAAAATCGCGGGAAACAGCTCTGTACGGCTCTGAGCGAGCTCTAATTCAGCCACATCGCGTAACACTGCATAGGGTGCAACGGCGACGCCACCTTTTTGTAAAAATTCTTTTTCTACAATTCTATCCTGCGCGATTGCCACCGCATCGCCCGACGGCGCAACGGGTACAGATTGTCCCAATTGACGCAACACATCCGCTGGGACATTCTCAAATTCGGTGGTCATCGCTGCACAGTTCTCTGCTAACAATTTCAATGCATCAGCGTCATCATACGCCGCGCAGATGTGGCGATTCGCCAGCTGACCTGCGGGACTGTTGGCATCAGGATCGAGCACCCACACGGCGTAGCCCATGGCTTGCGCGGACTGGGCAAACATTCGACCGAGCTGGCCGCCACCGAGTACGCCGAGGATTGCGGGTGGGGTGATGGCTTTAGTAATTGATTTCATATGATGTGTTGTTTCAGTTTGATTTGCTCAACTCCCCTCTCCCGCGAGCGGGAGAGGGGCTGGGGGAGAGGGGGTCTGAGTC
>CAZDLD010000150.1:0-4006 GCA_964506355.1 uncultured Hydromonas sp. | reverse complement strand
GGCTTCTTCTGCGGTGAAGCTCAAAATCGGTGACATCACACGCACCAAAGACTCCGTGATGTGCCACAAAGCGGTCTGCGCACTGCGACGCGCAGCTGAATCAGCGGCGTTGGTGTACAGACGATCTTTGAGAATATCCAGATAAAAACCGCCCAAGTCCTCAGAGCAGAAGTTCTGCATCTTCGCCACCAATGGGTGAAACTCGTATTTGTCGGCGTGCGCGAGCAGCTCGGCCTGCCATTGCGCGGTTTTCGCCAGTGCGTACTGGTCGATCTCCAGCAATTGATTCACATCAACAAGCTGGGTTTTGGCATCAAAATCTGACAAGTTGGCGAGCAAAAAGCACAGTGTGTTGCGAATGCGGCGATAGCCCTCGGACACACGCTTGAGAATCTCATCCGAAATCGACAGCTCGCCCGAATAGTCGGTCGCAGCCACCCACAGGCGGATGATTTCGGCGCCCATTTTGTTCGCCACGGTCTGCGGTGCGACAATATTGCCCACCGATTTACTCATTTTTCGACCTTGTCCATCGACCACGAAGCCATGCGTGAGCAAGGCATTGTACGGTGCACGGCCATCGAGCATTGCGCCTGTGAGCAATGACGAATGGAACCAACCACGATGCTGATCCGAACCCTCAAGGTACAAGTCCGCTGGGTAGCTCAGCTGCTCGGCGTGCGAGCCGCGCAGCACGTGAAAATGCGTGGTGCCCGAGTCGAACCACACGTCCAGCGTGTCTTTGTTCTTCACGTAGTCCGCCGCATCCGCGCCGAGGAACTCGTTGATGTCCAAGGTTTGCCAGCTCTCAATCCCGCCTGCTTCGACCAGTTTCGCAACTTTCTCAAGCAACTCAGGTGTGTTCGGGTGCAATTGACCCGTGACCTTGTGCAGGAAAAACGGCATCGGCACGCCCCATTGACGTTGGCGCGAGAGCGTCCAATCAGGGCGGTTGGCAATCATGCTGTGCAAGCGTGCCTTGCCCCATGCTGGGAAGAACTGCGTCTGTTCCACGCCTTTGAGCGCGGTTTCGCGCAGGGATTCAGCACCCACAGGTTTGTCCATACTGGCGAACCACTGGGTGGTCGCACGGAAAATCAAGGGGGTTTTGTGACGCCAGCAGTGCATATAGCTGTGCGGCGCATTGACGACTTTGAACAACGAGCCCGCTTCGGTGAGTTTATCCACGATGACGGGGTTGGCTTTCCAAATGTGCATGCCGCCAAACAGCGGCAAGTCCGCCGCGTACACGCCATTGCCCATCACTGGGGTCAAAATATCGTCGTTCGCCACGCCGTGCGAGGTGCATGAGATAAAGTCATCCACGCCATACGCTGGCGCCGAGTGCACAATCCCCGTGCCTGCATCGGTGGTCACGTAGTCGCCCAGATAAATCGGTGACAAGCGTGCAAAACCTGCATCAAAGTCGTGCAATGGGTGCTTGAATGCGATGTGGTCGAGCTGCTCGCCCGTTGTGGTCGCGACAATCTCACCCGTCAGACCATAACGAGTCAAACAGCCCTCAACCAAATCTTTAGCCAAAATCAATTGACCTTTTTCGGTATTGACCAGTGCGTATTCGACTTCGGGGTGTACGTTCAGAGCCTGATTGGCGGGGATGGTCCACGGCGTGGTGGTCCAGATAATCACGTAGCCTTTGTCCGCCACGGTCACGCCAAAGGCCTTGGATAATTTGTCGTGCTCGGCAAAGCCAAAGCCCACGTCAATCGCGGGATCGGTTTTGTCCTGATATTCCACTTCCGCCTCGGCCAATGCTGATTCACAGTCAAAGCACCAGTTCACGGGTTTTAAGCCTCGATAGACATAGCCTTTTTCGAGGATTTTGCCCAGCGCACGAATTTCGTTCGCTTCATTGGCAAAATTCATGGTTTTGTACGGATTGTCCCACTCGCCCAAAACGCCCAAGCGCATGAAGTCGATTTTTTGCGATTCGATTTGCTCGCCTGCGTAGGCGCGGGATTTTTCCTGCACTTCACGCGTGGGCAGACCACGACCGTGGACGGATTCGATTTTGTTCTCAATCGGCATGCCGTGACAGTCCCAACCTGGTACGTACGGCGCGTCAAAACCTGCCATGGTTTTTGACTTGATGATGATGTCTTTGAGCACTTTATTGACCGCGTGACCGATGTGGATGTCGCCATTGGCGTACGGCGGGCCATCGTGAAGAATGAATTTGGGACGACCTTTGACCGCTGCGCGGATTTTCTCATAGCGCTTTTGCGCTTGCCACGCGGCGACCCACAGGGGCTCGCGTTTGGCCAAATCGCCACGCATTGGAAACTCAGTTTTTAACAAATTGATGGGGTAGTTGTTTTTTTCACTCATGGCAGGGCTTTTCAGTCTGTGGTTGATTCTTTTGGGAAGCGGTATTTTAACCGAATAATGTGGGCAAACGATGCTTTTAGCGTGCGTTCGCGCCACGGGCGGGTGGCTCATTGTGTGCAAAATAATCGCGGCACAGGCGCAAGTCATTTTTTATCGCCACGAGTAAGTCATCAAACTGCTCAAACTTGGCTTCATCACGGATTTTGTGGTGCAGGGTCACGCAGGCGATTTGACCGTAGATTTGCGCATCGAAGTCAAACAAATGCACCTCGCACCAGCATTGCCCATTGCTGTGCACACTCGGTCGTATGCCGATGCTGGCGGCGCCCTGTATCACGCGCTCACTGCCGCTCAGGCGCACGGTCACGGCGTAGACGCCCTGCACGGCCAGATGCTCGGGCATCTTGATGTTGATGGTCGGCACGCCAATGGTGCGGCCGAGCTTTTGTCCATGGATGATGTGACCCGACAAAGTCAAAGGGTGTCCGAGCAGCGCGGTGGCGGCGCTCACATCGCCGTCCTTGAGGCACTGGCGCACACGCGAGGATGAAATGCGCTCGCCCTCAGACTCGACTGAGTGCAGATTCTCCAAGCGATAGCCATACTGCGCTTGCAAACTGTGCAGCAGGGCAAAGTCGCCCTTGCGCTGCGCGCCAAAGCGAAAATCATCACCCACCATCACCAACTGCGCGTTCAGCGTCTCATGCACAATCGACTGTACAAATTGCTCCGCAGGCATATTCGCCAGATGCGCATCAAAGGGCAACACCACCACCTGCGCAATGCCCAAATCCTTCATCGCTGCAATTTTGTCACGCAGTGGCATGATTTGAGCAGGCACAGGCACGCCGCGCAACTGTGCAAAATAGGCCTTGGGATTCGGTGCAAAGGTAATGACCGTGGGCACCAAACCCTGCGCATTTGCCAGCGTCACCAGACGTTGCAACACCGCCGCATGACCTGTGTGCACCCCATCGAAGTTGCCAATGGTGATGGCGGTGGGCGCAGCACCAGCGCCTGAATCAAGCAGACGGCCAAGACTCAGTGAGCGGTGGGGGCGGTGGCGAAGGTGCATGGTGTGGGTTATGAATAATCTGTGAGCGAGATTTAAAATTCTTCTTTGCGCAAATGCGGGAACAGCAACACATCACGAATATTCGGGCTGTCGGTGATGAGCATCATCAGGCGATCCATACCGATGCCACAGCCACCTGTCGGCGGCATACCGTACTCGAGCGCACGGATGTAGTCGGCGTCGTAGTACATCGCTTCGTCATCGCCCGCGTCCTTGGCCTGAACCTGCGCCATGAATCTTGCGGCTTGATCCTCAGGGTCATTCAATTCAGAGAAGCCATTGGCAATTTCACGCCCCGTCATAAACAACTCAAAGCGCTCGGTGATGCCCGCATGGGTGTCGGACGCACGCGCCAGAGGCGAGACTTCTACTGGGTAATCAATAATGAAGGTTGGATTCCACAGCAGGTGCTCGGCGACTTCTTCAAACAGCGCCAATTGCAATGCGCCCAATCCCGCATGCTTCATCGGTGCACTGGACATATCCACGCCGAGTTTTTTCAGTTCACCGCGCAGATAGTTGTGGTCATGTGTGTTCGCCCCAATGTACTGTGGCGCGTATTTTTCAATCGCGCCGATGATG
>CAZDLD010000149.1:0-4019 GCA_964506355.1 uncultured Hydromonas sp. | reverse complement strand
GCTCGGCAGCGATCGCACTTCGTTGGGCGGCACGTACTCGGCCAAATTCAAATACGAAGGCGCAGAGGAAATGAGCAGTGATGTCACCGTCACATTGCGTGTGACCGACAAGGGCAAGTTGCTCATGAATGATGAATTTTTGTACAGCAAGTGCGAAGACTACGAAGTGGCACAACGCAAAGACGCCATGAAGGCAACCGAACTCAAACAAAACATCATCGGCGTCTGGTCAGATGTTAGCAGTGGCACGTTGTTTTCATTTTTTTATCGTGGCACCGACCAGTTGGACGCCATGATCAACAATGGCGAGCCTTATCAGTTCAACATTGACAGCGTGGACACCAAGATGGATTCAGTCACTATTGCGCAAGATGCGAGCACCAGCAATGCGGTGTGGACTTTGAAATTTTCCAACGCCGACACCGCCCGCTACGCCACCCTCGTGACCGCACAAGCTGAACGCTATCGCCTGTCATTCGTGCGGGACATTTCGGATGCCGACCGCCGTTTACTGGCCAACTCATACGAAAAGCTGAACAAACCTGCGAAAAAAGGCAAAACCGCTTGGCTCATCAGCCCACCGACCAACATTCGTACCGAACCGGCAGGGCGAGTGGTGTGCGTGATTCGAGAACGTCAAGAAATCAACGTCTCAGGCGCGAAAGCGGCGGACGATGGCAGCGTGTGGTACAAGACCGATGCCTGTGGTGAAACAGGCTACGTCAACAGCTCTCAATTGAAGTTTTAAATACTCAGCGCCCTCACTGAATTCAAAACAGGGAACGATTAAAAACCCGAGCCGCGCATGCGGCTCGGGCTTTTTTAAGCGCCTCGCACATCGCTCAATGCCTGCAAACAATAACAGCTGTAGGCCAAACCACAAAACGTGAACAAGGCGGTGAACGTGAGTACGGACAGCATAGCCGTCAGTGGCAACAACACCGCCCCGACCACCGAGCCGACCCACACAAAAGTGGGGAATGCGCCCAGCACGGTCACCACCGCACCCAATACAAATAAATTCCAATTGTGCTGCGCTGCAATCTGCTCGAACTCCTCGTGCGTCGCATGATTGGCCAGCGCGTCCAGGGTGAACACTTTTTGATTGTAGCGCGCAATCACCCCCGCCTGAATCAGCGCTCCCGCACCCGCGAATAAATAAGCCGGTACTGAAACAATCCAAAAAAATCCGAACCACAGCGTCCATTTGAACATATGCCACAGGGTGCGACGGGTGCTCAGCCCACCCTTGGAGATCAGGTTAGGGAAGTAGCGCTCGGCCACCAGTCGATTGATGTGACTCATGCCAAACACACTGATGAGCAGCATGGCCCACACCACAGTGAGCACCACGAACAAAACCGCTGTGAGCATAAAGGCGACAAAGCCCATCATGACATTGAGCACCGATTCCCACCAATTGTCGCCCACCCACTGCCCCGCAATCCAATTGCGTGCGTCCACAGCAACCACTTCAAGCTCATGCCCCCAAACAAAACCCACCACCGCCATCAAGACCAGCCAGAACAACACAGAAAACACCACGGGTTTCCAAATCAACAACCACACCCGTGGTGTTAATAATAAGCGCATCGCGCGCGTTAATGCCAAAGCTACGGGTTTCATATTCACCTTTATTTTGAGAGAGCTCCCCCATCAGAAGATTCTTCCGTTATATGCCGACTTTGTGGATACTTGATGCGGTAAGTTGCGAAATTTAACGCGCCAAGGATTCCCAAATTTTTTGCAAACGCTTGACCGAAACTGGCATCGGTGTGCGCAACTCTTGCGCGAACAACCCCACACGCAGCTCCTCAAGCAGCCACCTAAATTCAATCAAACGCGCATCCACACCATGCAAGCCCTGAGAGCGCTGGGCGGTGTATTCTCGCTGCCAATTCTGAGTCAGCAGCGAGATCTCACGCATCTGCTGACTGTCGCGGTCTATTGCTGATTTGAGTTTATCACAACGCATGGCGATGGCCTTGAAGTAACGCGGATAGTGACTCAACTGCGCATAGGGCGTGTGTTCGATGAAGCCTTTTGGGGTCAGTTGAGCGATTTGCTCGCTGATATCCTTATACTGCGCACCATACGCTTTAATCCCCACCCATTTTTTTTGCGCGTTTTGCCACTCGGTCAACAGCTGCAAGACCAAACGCCCCACCTCTTGCACAATCAAGCCCAGTCGGGTTTTCGCATGCGCAACCATGGCGGCAAAGCCATCGGCATCGGTGGGCTGTGCACCCTCGTCCAGCTGACAAGCGCGACGAAGGCTCAGACTGAGAATATCCGCTTTAACCTGCTCTAAAGTGCCGCCTGTCAATCCAACAAACAACAGCCCCAGCTGGTTGCAATCTGGAATATTTTTATCCAAATGCTTCAAATTGTCTTTGAGTGCAATCTGCGCCAGACGCAAAATCCCTTGTCGATGCACGGCACGCGCCTGCACCTCATCGTCCCATACCGACAGCTCGCAGTGCGCGCCCATGTCCTGGAGGGCAGGATAACCAAATAAAGTTTGTTTGCCTTTTTGCAAGCTCATCAACTCAGGCAAGACCCCAAAGTTCCAATCAACGATGCGCTGCTGTGTCCATGCGGCATCGGCTGCACCTGACGCAGTGACCGCTGTTGCGCTGGTCAATTTGTTTTGCCCCTGCGTCGCTGAATCTGCACTGAGGGAATTGGCATTTTGCGCCACCACATCCTGAAAGCTGGCTCGTGCTTGATTGCCAAAATGTTGACGCAACAAGCTCAAATTGCGGCTCATTTCCACTTGACGTCCATATTCATCCAGCAGCTTGAAGTTCATGAATGAATGCGGCGACAAGGTTTCAAATTTAAAGTCGCTGGTTTTGAGCTGCTGCATGGTCTGCAAGCGCACGTACTCAATCAGCGCATCGATCAATGTGACTTGCCCCACTTTGCGCTCTGCGTGCGCCCAATCAACGAAGGCCTGTGTAAAATCGGGCAGAGGGACACAATGGCGACGAATTTTTTGTGGCAATGATTTGAGCAGCGCTTGCACCTTTTCTTTAATCATCCCTGCAACCAGCCACTCGGTCTGTGTTTGCGACACGAAGTTAAGTACCGTCATCGGTACCGCCAGCGTCACCCCATCGCGGTGCGAACCAGGCTCAAAGTGATAACTGAGCGCGCAGTCGATTCCACCCACATTCATGTTCTTTGGAAACACCTCGGTGGTCACGCCCGCAGCCTCGTGGCGCATCAGCTCGTCACGTGAGAGGTAGAGTTTTTTCGGTTCGGTTTTGAGCAAACCGTCGTGCCATTTTTGCAGGGCACGTGTGTCACAGATGTGTTTGGGAATCACGCTGTCATAAAATGCCACGATCAATTCATCGTCCACCAGCACATCCTGACGGCGCGCTTTGTGCTCGATTTTCTCAATCTGTTGAATCAATTGGGTGTTGTGCGCGATGAAGGGGAATCGCCCCTCCAGCTCATGCTGCGCCACACCATCACGGATGAATATCTCACGCGCTTGTTCTGGGTTGATGCGCGCATAGCTCACAGGACGGGCGCTGTACACGACCAATCCGTACAGCGTCGCACGTTCGTCGGCTTGCACCTGTCCTGATTTTTTGCGCCAACGCGGTTCAGAGTAACTCTTGGTCAACAGATGTGGCGCGATGTGCTCGAGCCATTTGACCTCGATTTTCGCAATGGTTCGTGCGAACAGTCGAGAGGTTTCAACCACCTCGCCCGCCATGACCCAAGTCGCATTCTTCTTGCTCACACTCGCCCCAGGCCACAGATAAAATTGGATGCCACGTGCACCCATGTAGTACTGGGCGCGCTGGCCGAGCTTGGCCTGCTGGGCTTGTTGTTGCGGCGTGGCGTTGGGCAGGGGTTTTGCTTCGTTTTTAAAGCCGACATTACCCAACAAGCCCGTGAGCAAGGCACAGTGTAACTGCTCATAACTCGGCTCTATCTCGCTCTCATGACAACCCTGATCTAGCACTTGGGTGCGCAGCTGACTGTGCACATCGCGCCACTCA
>CAZDLD010000148.1:0-4041 GCA_964506355.1 uncultured Hydromonas sp. | reverse complement strand
CTTGAAAGAAGCTAAAGATCTGGTTGATGGCGCACCTAAAGCAGTTAAAGAAGGCGCATCTAAAGCTGAAGCTGAAGACGCTAAGAAAAAATTGGAAGATGCTGGCGCGAAAGCCGAACTCAAATAATCGAGTGCTTTTTCAAGGATGGGCTGATGCTTTCGGGTGTCAGCCTTTTCCCGTCTTATAAACGCGGTAAATGTGTGCAAATAGTGGTGATGAATCAGTGGTGAGGTAAGGCTCAAGGTAAGCTGACTCAAAGCAGGTTAAACAAAGAGAATCAAATGAAGTGAATTGATGGCGCGGCACAAACAAGCCAACGCCAAAGCCAAGTGAGTTCATTTAATTTTGTTTTCTTTTCAAAGACGAGAATCAAATTTGGTCGGGTATGTATGAGGTCCGACAATGCATGGGGTATCAAGTGATACGCAGGCCTATGTGTTGTGCTTGATATGTATTGTCCGCCAGCGGTGAGTAGTGGCTCACCACCAAATGCTAGGTCTTTGTAGGCGGTGCGACGCACTGCCGATGTTCCAAGTGGTCTGTATGAGCACGCAGCAGTAACCAGCAACCTACAAGTCATCAGCACGTCGTACTTAACACGCAGTATTTAATATCAAGCACGATCGGCTGACTTGGCCTTAAATTTTTAATCATCATCTCTTATGGAGTGCCCCATGGCAAAAGCACAGGCTTACTCATTTACTGAGAAAAAACGCCTTCGTAAAAGTTTTGCGAAGCGTGAAGTCGTTCAGCAGGTTCCTTACTTGCTCGAGAC
Source organism: uncultured Hydromonas sp. (assembly GCA_964506355.1). Lineage (GTDB taxonomy): Bacteria > Pseudomonadota > Gammaproteobacteria > Burkholderiales > Burkholderiaceae > CTSOIL-112. Next base: position 3,265 of record CAZDLD010000148.1, on the reverse strand, counting down.
TCAGTTGCATTCGTATTACGAATTTTTACAGTCGGATGTCGATCCGATGAAACGCGCAAACTCAGGTTTGCAGGCTGCGTTCACTTCGATTTTCCCCATCGTGTCACACAATGAAATGGCGCGTTTGGAATTTGTGAGCTATCAATTGGCTTCGCCTGTGTTTGATGTTAAAGAGTGTCAACAACGTGGTTTGACGTTCTGCTCTGCCCTGCGTGCGAAAGTGCGTTTGGTATTGATGGACAAAGAAGCGTCAAAACCAACGATTAAAGAAGTTAAAGAGCAAGAAGTCTACATGGGCGAATTGCCCTTGATGACCACCACAGGCTCGTTCGTCATCAACGGTACTGAGCGTGTGATCGTATCTCAGTTGCACCGCTCTCCTGGTGTGTTCTTTGAGCATGACAAGGGCAAGACCCACAGCTCAGGCAAATTGTTGTTCTCTGCGCGCATCATTCCTTACCGTGGCTCATGGTTGGATTTTGAGTTCGATCCAAAAGACGTGTTGTACTTCCGCGTTGATCGTCGCCGCAAAATGCCCGTAACGATTTTGCTCAAGTCAATTGGCATGAGCCCAGAACAAATTTTGGAAACCTTCTTTGAATTCACCGACGTGAGTTTGGCTAAAGAAGGCGGCTTCATTCCTGTGAACGTGGATCGTTTGCGTGGTGAAGTGGCGCGTTACGATATCTTGGATAAAGCGGGTAAAGTCTTGGTGGCGCGTGACAAACGTATCACGGGCAAACACATCCGTGACATCGAAAAAGCAGGCTTGCAAGAAATGGCCGTGCCAGAAGATTATCTGTACGGCTTGGTGATTGCGAAAAACATCATTGATGCAGACACAGGCGAAATCGTCGCCAAGGCCAATGACGAGCTGACTGAAGAGATGTTGGCCAAATTGCGCGCCAACGACATCCGCAGCGTACAAGTGTTGTACACCAATGAATTGGATCACGGCGCGTACATCTCCAGCGCATTGCGTTTGGACGAAACGGCGGATCAAAACGCTGCGCGCATCGCCATCTATCGAATGATGCGTCCTGGCGAACCGCCAACCGACGACGCTGTCGAAGCCTTGTTCAACCGTTTGTTCTACTCAGAAGACGCGTATGACTTGTCACGCGTGGGTCGTATGAAGTTCAACCGCCGTTTAGGTCGCGACACCGATGATGGTTTGATGGTTTTGGACAACACCGACATCTTGGACGTGGTCAAAACTTTGGTTGACTTGCGCAATGGTATTGGCGAAGTCGATGACATCGATCACTTGGGCAATCGCCGTGTGCGTTGTGTGGGTGAGTTGACAGAAAATCAATTCCGTTCAGGCTTGGCACGTGTAGAGCGCGCTGTGAAAGAACGTTTGGCACAAGCTGAATCAGAAGGTCTGTTGCCGCATGATTTGATTAACTCAAAACCGATTTCATCAGCGATTAAAGAGTTCTTCGGCTCGAGCCAATTGTCACAATTTATGGACCAGACCAATCCATTGTCTGAAATCACGCACAAACGTCGTATTTCAGCACTGGGCCCTGGCGGTTTGACGCGCGAGCGTGCGGGCTTTGAAGTACGTGACGTTCACCCGACGCATTACGGTCGTGTGTGTCCGATTGAAACACCTGAGGGTCCAAACATTGGTTTGATTAACTCGATGGCGATTTATGCACGTTTGAACGAGTATGGTTTTATCGAAACACCGTACCGCCGTGTAGAAAACCTGAAAGTCTCAGACAAAATTGATTTCTTGTCAGCGATTGAAGAAGGTAAATTCGTGGTGGCTCAGGCCAATGCGGACATGGATGACAAGGGTAAACTCACAGGCGAGCTGGTATCAGCACGTGAAGCCGGTGAGTCAATGTTGGTCTCGCCAGAGCGCGTGCACTACATGGACGTTGCACCATCACAAATTGTATCGGTGGCGGCCTCTTTGATTCCATTCTTGGAACACGATGATGCGAACCGTGCATTGATGGGTTCAAACATGCAACGTCAAGCGGTACCGTGTCTGCGCGCTGAAAAAGCCGTGGTGGGTACGGGTATTGAGCGTACAGTTGCGGTCGATTCAGGCACAGCGGTGCAAGCCTTGCGTGGCGGTATCGTTGATCACATTGAAGCGAATCGCATCGTGATTCGTGTCAACGATGACGAAACAGTGGCTGGTGAAGTCGGCGTTGATATTTACAACATGATTAAGTACACCCGCTCGAACCAAAACACCAACATCAACCAACGACCCATCGTGAAAAAAGGCGACATCGTTGCACGTGGTGACGTGATTGCCGATGGTGCATCGACCGACTTGGGCGAATTGGCGCTGGGTCAAAACATGATGGTGGCATTCATGCCATGGAATGGTTATAACTTCGAAGATTCGATCTTGATTTCTGAAAAAGTCGTGGCAGATGATCGCTACACCTCTATTCACATCGAAGAGTTGTCGGTTGTGGCACGTGACACCAAATTGGGTGCGGAAGAAATCACCCGCGATATCTCGAATTTGGCTGAAATGCAACTGTCGCGTTTGGACGATTCGGGCATCATCCACATCGGTGCGGAAGTTAAATCAGGCGACGTATTGGTCGGTAAAGTCACGCCAAAAGGCGAGACCCAATTGACCCCTGAAGAAAAACTGTTGCGTGCGATTTTCGGTGAAAAAGCCTCTGACGTGAAAGACACCTCATTGCGCGTACCGGGTGGTACTGTGGGTACAGTGATTGACGTTCAAGTATTTACACGCGAAGGCACACCACGTGATGCACGTGCTCAATCAATCATCGATGAAGAGTTGAGCCGCTATCGCCATGATTTGGAAGATCAAATGCGCATCGTGGCGCGTGACGCGTTCTCTCGTTTGGAAAAATCGTTGATTGGCAAAGCGGCCAACGGCGGTCCAAACAAGTTGGCCAAAGGCACAAAAATCACAGCGGAATACTTGGAAGAGTTTGCGGACAACTACAAGTGGTTTGACATTCGCATGGCCGATGAAGCCATTGCTGCCGACATGGAAGCAGTGCGTGAATCTTTGGAACAAAAACGTGCGCAGTTCAACAACGCATTCGAAGAAAAACGCAAAAAACTCACCCAAGGCGATGATTTGCCAGCGGGCGTGATTAAGATGGTTAAAGTGTATTTGGCGGTGAAACGTCGTCTACAGCCGGGTGACAAGATGGCGGGTCGTCACGGTAACAAAGGTGTGGTCTCATTGATCGTGCCCGTAGAAGACATGCCACACATGGCCGATGGTACCCCTGTGGACATCGTGTTGAAC
>CAZDLD010000147.1:0-4066 GCA_964506355.1 uncultured Hydromonas sp. | reverse complement strand
GGGGTAGACTGAGGGTTCAGCGGGCGCGGTCAAACTCAATAGGCAGGCGCATCCGCCTATGAGAAGTTGGAATTTGCGTTGTGAGCTGCGTAACAAGGATGTGTTCATTTTTAATACCTCAGAGTCCAGGGTTGAAAGCAATCAATACAACAGTGAGCTTGATAGAAGGGAAATGATGCAAGCAAATAAGTTTAATTGACTGGCGTCAAATCCCCAAAATCTGCGTGTGAATGCAGGAGCTTTAGCATGCTGGGTTTGTGTATCACAACTGCCCCAAAACCCCCAAGCTCGGTTCAGCTTGATTGAGTGTGTAAAAATGCAAGCTTGGCGCGCCCAGCTGCACCAGTCGTTCGCACAGTTGCGCCACGACTTCTTCGCCAAAGGCTTTAATCGAATCGGTGTCGTCGCCAAAACTCGCCAACTTGAGCAAAATCCAACGGGGAATCTCGGCACCGCAGGTCTCAGAGAATCGCGCCAGACGGCTGTAATTGGTGATGGGCATGATGCCTGGAACGATGGGGGCGCTCACGCCTTTGGCGCGGACTTCTTCGACGAAGCGCGCATAAGCATCGGCATTGTAAAAGTACTGAGTCACCGCAGTGTTGGCACCTGCTTGCATTTTGTTCACAAAGTGTTTCAAATCCTCTTGCGGATTTTTCGCTTGTGGGTGGTACTCAGGGTAGGCTGCAGCGATGATGTGGAACCAGTCACCGCTGTGCTCGCGAATGAGTGCCACGAGGTCGGAGGCGTGCGCCAGCTCGCCCATGCCGCCCATGCCCGAGGGCAAATCACCGCGCAGAGCGACGATGCGGTTCACACCTTGGGCTTTGAGTGTGTCCAATATTTCTAAGGTGTTGGCGCGGGTTGCACCCACGCAGGACAGGTGCGGTGCGGCTTGGAATCCCAGCGCACGGATGCTGGCAACGGCGTTGAATGTGCCTTCTTGGGTTGAGCCGCCTGCGCCGTAGGTGACGGAGAAAAATTCAGGGTTGTGCGCCGAAAGCTCTTGCACCGTGTGCATGAGTTTGACTTCGCCCTCGGCTGTCTTGGGCGGGAAAAATTCGAAAGATACGGGAATGGAAATGGTCATGGTGGTTTTATTTGCAATAGCTTAGTGAATGGTGGTGTAAAGTCTCTTCGCCAAGGTGGGAAGGGTTGGAGAGGGCAATCTCGCATGCATGCGCCATTCTTTAAATATTAACAAATTCCTTTCTAATCAATTAACTCGGTTGAAACTGTGCAAACACGAAAAACTCGTGGTTGCCATCTGTGCCCGTAATCGGGCTGGCAAAATAATCCAATACGGTCAGCTCATGCGCCATACACGCTTGCAGAATATTGTTCTGCACTTCAGCGTAGCGCGCTGGGTCTTTGACCAGACCGGCTTTGCTCAGAGCTTCGGCATCAAGCTCGAACTGCGGTTTGACCAGCATCAAGATGTGGCCGTTGGGTTTGAGCAAGCTGAGCTCGCCCGCGACAAAAATCGGCAACACTTTGGTCAAGGAAATGAACGACAAATCCGCCACCGCCAAGTCAAAGCCATGCGTCAGTGCGGTCACTTCGGTCTCTATGCCCGCAGCGCTGTTGGCATCGTTCAAATCCTCAAAGCGCTCGGCCAAACTGTCCGCATCCAAATAGCGCGCATTCAAATTCTCAAACACGGTCAAACGCGGCTCGTTGTGCAGTCGACTGTGCAGCTGATCGTGCCCAACGTCCACACCAACGACACGTGCAGCGCCACTGTGCAATAAACAATCGGCAAAGCCGCCCGTGCTCGTGCCCAAGTCCAAAACACTCAGACCCGTGACCGCGAACTGCGTGTGCGCCAAAGCGCCCGCCAGCTTCATCCCCGCTCGCGAGACAAACACATCGGTATCCGAGTGCGCCACTTGCAGCGGCGTGCTGTCGTCAAGCTCGTAGGAGGCTTTTTTGACCACTTGCCAGTCGCGCCCGTTGTGCATCGTGACGCGGCCGTCAGAGACCAGTCGCTGCGCATGGGCACGTGATTCGGCTAAATTTTGAGTCACGAGGACTTGATCAATGCGCGGCATGGGTGGGCTTAATCTTTCTTTTTACCAATGGACAGCACCGTACTGGCAGCCCAGTTAATCAGGCCATAGACGATGGCGGCGAGTATCGCCGTCCAAAAGGTGTCGATGGTAAAACCCTTAACGATATTGCTGACCAAGAGCAGCAAGCCACCGTTAATCAATAAAGTCACCAAGCCCAAGCTCAAAATGCGCAAAGGCAGGGTCACTAAGTTGAGGATGGGTTTGATAAAGGTATTGATTAAACCCAAAATCAAAGCCGCCATCAGCGCCGTGAGCGGCTCATTGATGTGCACGCCAGTAAAAATATACGGCAGCGCCATCAACGCGACGGTGGCGACTGCCCAGTGGATTAGCCAACGAATCATGCAATGCTCCTGTGGAAAGGTAAATTGGTGCGGTGGGTTAATGGATTGATGAAGCTTGTATTTTATCTGAATATGAATGCTGAGACGATACAGAAGTGCCGTCTCTGATTATAGATAGAAAACGGCGGGCAGCGCCCACCGTGTTTCAAATACTCACGTCGATACAATAGATTAGTAACGATAGTGATCAGGCTTGTAAGGACCTTCTTTTTTCACACCAATGTACGCGGCTTGCGCATCCGTCAACACCGTCAATTTAGCGCCAATGCGACCCAAGTGCAAGCGAGCGACTTTTTCATCGAGGTGTTTGGGCAATACATACACTTCGTTTTTGTAGTTCGCGCCGTTTTGGAACAACTCAATTTGTGCCAAAGTTTGGTTGGTGAACGAGTTACTCATCACGAATGATGGGTGACCTGTGGCGCAGCCCAAGTTAATCAGACGGCCTTCGGCGAGCAAGATGATGCGTTTACCATCTGGGAAAATCACGTGGTCTACTTGTGGCTTGATGTTGTCCCATTCGAGGTCTTCGATGCCAGCGATGTCGATTTCATTGTCGAAGTGACCGATGTTACACACGATGGCTTGGTCGCGCATTTTGTCCATGTGCGCACGGGTGATGATGTTGAAGTTGCCCGTCGTTGTTACGAAGATGTCCGCTTGATCAACCACGTCGTCCAAGGTCACCACGCGATAGCCTTCCATCGCCGCTTGCAATGCACAAATCGGATCGATTTCGGTAATCATCACCGTCGCGCCCAAACCGCGCAAAGACTGCGCAGAACCCTTACCCACTTCGCCGTAACCACACACCACGGCAACTTTGCCCGCAATCATCACGTCGGTTGCGCGTTTGATGCCGTCAACCAAAGACTCGCGGCAGCCGTACAGGTTGTCGAACTTCGATTTGGTCACAGAGTCGTTCACGTTAATCGCTGGGAACGGCAATGCGCCTTGTTCTTGCAAAGAGTACAGACCTTTTAAGCCAGTGGTTGTTTATTAGGTAACGCCATGAACCCAAGCCAAACCGGTTGAAAAACATGTTGGGTCAATCGCCAATTGCGCTTTGATTGAATTGAACATGATGATTTCTTCGGCTGAACCTGGGTTGGCCAAGACATTGATGTCTTTCTCAGCGCGTGTACCGATGATGAGCAACATCGTTGCGTCGCCGCCATCATCGAGAATCATGTTCGCATATTGACCATTGCCCCAATCGAAAATCTTGTGTGTGAACGCCCAGTAGTCTTCCAAAGACTCGCCTTTGTACGCGAAGACTGGCGTGCCTGTTTCAACGATGGCCGCTGCAGCGTGGTCTTGGGTTGAGAAAATATTGCATGAGACCCAGCGCACCTCAGCGCCCAAGGCTTGCAATGTTTCGATCAAAGCCGCTGTTTGAATCGTCATGTGCAATGAGCCCGCGATGCGCGCGCCTTTGAGCGGTTTTGAATCGCCAAATTCTTTGCGCAACGCCATCAAGCCCGGCATTTCTGTTTCTGCGATGTTGAGTTCTTTACGACCCCATGCCGCCAAGCTCAGGTCGGCAATGTGTGCGTTTTCGGTAATATAAGCCATTTTTTTCTGCTCCAAAATATACAAGGGCAGTGGGCAAGTCTATGAAAATTCAGAGAAATTTGCTCACTCTAACCG
>CAZDLD010000146.1:0-4099 GCA_964506355.1 uncultured Hydromonas sp. | reverse complement strand
CATACTCCGAGGACTCCACAGGGTACAAACCTGCGAACACCTGCGGTTGAATTTCTTTAAAGCCCGGTAAGGCTTCTGAGGCCGCGGGCTTGTTCTGCGTGGCGACGTGAGTGATGGTGTCGCCGACTTTGGCCGCGCTCAACTCTTTAATCCCCGTGATGATGAAGCCCACTTGACCCGCTGAGAGCTGCTGTAAATTTTTTGATTTCGGGGTAAACACGCCCAGATGCTCGACGCCGTGCTGCGCACCCGTTGCCATCATTAGAATCTTGTCCTTGACCTTGAGCGTGCCGTTCATCACCCGCACCAGCATCACTACGCCCACATAGTTATCGAACCACGAATCAATAATCAAACATTGCAGCGGCGCATCAGGGTCGCCCTCAGGCGGCGGCACACGCTCAATCAAGCGCTCGATGACCTCGTCCACGCCCAACCCTGTTTTTGCCGAGCACAGCACCGCGTCACTGGCCTCAATGCCGATGACGTCCTCAATCTCGAGAATCGCGTTGGCAGGTTCCGCCGCGGGTAAATCAATTTTATTCAACACAGGCACAACTTCCACACCCAGCTCAATCGCGGTGTAGCAGTTCGCCACGGTCTGCGCTTCTACACCCTGCGAAGCATCAACCACCAGCAATGCACCCTCACAGGCGGACAAAGAGCGCGACACCTCATAAGAAAAATCCACGTGACCGGGGGTGTCAATCAGGTTCAGATTGTAAATCTCACCGTTTTTCGCTTTGTACGACAGCGCGGCGGTCTGTGCCTTGATCGTAATCCCGCGTTCACGCTCAATATCCATAGAATCAAGCACTTGCGATTCCATTTCGCGTGAGGACAGCCCGCCACACATGTGAATGATGCGATCGGCCAAAGTGGATTTACCGTGGTCAATGTGGGCGATGATGGAGAAGTTACGGATGTTTTTCATAGGGTCTTTGTCAAATACAGGTGTTGCAATACTAAAGGCGGCATTTTACTTGAAAACACCGCCCTTCGTGCGTGTATTGTCCATTAATAGCGAACAGAACTAACTATATTCAAGACAAGAAAAACTTAAAAAACTACTGAATTATCACCATGAATTCATCAATTAATTCACAATTCAACCACAATCAATAAAGCTTTGATGATAGTATATATACCGATGTTTAACATCAATTCTAAATTTTCAACAGGAGAGACGACATGTCTTTTATTACTAAAGCGGTTGCACTGGGCTTAGTGGTTGCTAGCTTAAGCGCATGCAGTGCCATTACTGTCCGCCCCAACGGTGGAATGAAAAATAACGCTCCAGCAACATTCAGCGAACGTCAAGATTATTATTTGGGTGGATTAATTGGCGAGAACACCGTTAATCTAAACAAAGCTTGCCCTGCAGGCAATGTGTCGCAAATGCAATCGGTTCAAAGTTTCGGCGATGGTTTCTTGACAATGTTAACATTTGGCATCTATGCACCGCATACCGCCAATGTATGGTGTGGAGAATAATATTATGAAAAAATTAATTATGTTGTCTGGTGTTGTATTGGCTTTGTCGGCATGTACAACTATGAATTTCTCCAAAAATGGCGAAGTGGGTGACCTCGCTAAATCTTCAATGCGCCACCATGCTGTGTTGGGTTTAGTTGAAATTCAAGAACCAGTAAACTTGAAAGATTACTGCGCCAATGGCGAAGCCATAAACGTCCGTACGCAAACAGCCCCTATCAACGCGCTCATCAATTGGGTTGCAGGTTCGTTTGTCGGTGGCTTGTATTCACAAAAAACCGTTTCAGTTTCTTGTAAATAATTTCTGCCTTAACAAAAAAAATGGATATCAAAGATATCCATTTTTTATGCTCAATCCCCCAAAAATCCACCCCGCCTAAAGGTCAACACCAAGGTATCACGATACCCGTACTCGCCCTCGGGTTGAATCGGCGTGGACTCATGGATGACGCGCGCATCGTCCATCCACAACAGCGACCACGGCTCGCTCAGGGTAAATCGCTGACCGTTCGGTCCATCGGCTTCGAACACCCGCGTCTCGCCACCCTTAATCCCCACTCGCTTGAGCAAAAACACCATGACAAAATCCACGCCATCGCGATGCGCGCCCTCGGGCGTCGGTCTGCCGATGCCGTCGGTGGTGTCGATGCGGAACTGGTGCGCTTCGATGAACCAGGTGTCGGCCTGAGCCGTCTGAGCAGGATGAACCTGCGAGCACAAACCCGCAGCGCCTGTCACGAGCTGCTGCCACACAGCACTGCTACTCACCTGCTCGTGCATCGGTTCGAACCAGCGGCGCATCCCGCCGTGCAGGGCGTTGTACTCCACGGGTTGAAAATGCGCACGCGCTGCGATTGGCGTCAACGCGCCTTGACGCACCGTGAAACACGCATGGCGGCGCAGTCGGTAGCGTCCACCATCCTTGAGGTAAGCGTCACGCGCCAAATCATCCCAGCTCGCATCCAGCTCGTGCAGATTCAAGTGAGCCGTCTCAAGACCCAACACCTGCCGCACCCGCTCAGCCGACAGCACCGCCATGCCCTTGGATTGCATCAGAGCGATGAGTTCAGTCGTTTCGGCGATGGTGGGTATGATTTGAGCGTGCATGGGAATTCGGGGTATGAATTTAAGTCGTGTATTGATTAGATGATGAATGACCATTGTACCGTTATTGATGCTGATTTTTCGCTCAAATCAGTTCAGCTTATGAGTGAGACGCGCAATTATTGGGATATTTTTTTCAATTTGCTCTTGAAAAATGATGGGCTTGCCATCATCATTAGCAGTCTAGGCGGAAGAGTGCTAAAATGCCTTCCGCAAGTTGTTCAAATTTTTGTTTCATTGTCATTAAACTTAAGGAGTTTCCCCATGAATATTCGTCCATTACACGACCGTGTGATTGTCAAACGCGTTGAAGCCGAGCGCACCACTGCATCTGGCATCGTTATCCCTGACAGCGCGACTGAAAAACCAGATCAAGGTGAAGTTCTGGCCGTAGGCCCAGGCAAACGCAATGACCAAGGCGTGCAAGTGGCTTTGGACGTGAAAGTCGGCGACCGTGTGTTGTTCGGCAAATATGCTGGCCAATCGGTTAAAGTCGACGGTGACGAAGTCCTCGTGATGCGTGAAGAAGACATCATGGGCGTGTTGCAAGCATAATTTTGCTATCAACCACCAAGCACCAAACACCAATCAATTGATTATTAACAAATTTTATCAATTTAAAATTATTTAAGGAGCATTTAATATGCCAGCAAAACAAGTGTTATTCGGCGATGCAGCCCGTTCAAAAATGGTTGAGGGTGTGAACATCCTCGCCGACGCAGTTAAAGTAACTTTGGGCCCTAAAGGCCGCAACGTGGTGTTGGAACGCAGCTTCGGCGGCCCTACCGTGACCAAAGATGGTGTGTCTGTAGCCAAAGAAGTGGAATTGAAAGACAAGTTCCAAAACATGGGCGCACAAATGGTTAAAGAAGTGGCCTCACGCACTGCGGACAACGCAGGTGACGGCACGACCACAGCCACCGTATTGGCTCAATCCATCGTTCGCGAAGGCATGAAATACGTGGTTGCAGGCATGAACCCAATGGACATCAAACGCGGCATCGACAAAGCGACTGCGGCAGCGATTGAAGAATTGCGTAAATTGTCTCAACCGACCACATCAAGCAAAGAAATCGCGCAAGTGGCAACCATCTCTGCCAACTCTGACGACTCAATTGGCAACATCATCGCCGAAGCGATGGACAAAGTGGGTAAAGAAGGCGTGATTACCGTTGAAGACGGCAAATCATTGCAAAATGAATTGGACGTGGTTGAAGGCATGCAATTTGACCGTGGCTATTTGAGCCCATACTTCATCAACAACCCTGAAAAACAAGTGGTTGAATTGGACAGCCCATTTGTGTTGTTGTTCGATAAAAAAATCTCCAACATCCGTGATTTGTTGCCCGCATTGGAACAAGTGGCTAAATCTGGTCGTCCATTGTTGATCATTGCTGAAGACGTTGACGGTGAAGCGTTGGCAACTTTGGTAGTTAATAAATTGCGTGGCACTTTGCACGTTGCTGCTGTTAAAGCTCCTGGCTTTGGCGACCGACGTAAA
>CAZDLD010000145.1:0-4114 GCA_964506355.1 uncultured Hydromonas sp. | reverse complement strand
AGCCAACTGTGGACGGCTTGAAAGGCAAGTTGTTGGGCGTGCAACAAGGCACGATTCAAGACGACTACGCGACCAAATACTTCAAAACCGCAACCATCAAACGTTACAAAACTTTAGAAGCCGCTCAAAAAGACTTGGTGAACAACCGTGTTGAATTGGTGTTTGCTGATGGTGTGACGATTTCTGACGGTTTCTTGAAAACACCAGCAGGCAAGGGCTTTGCTCAAATCGGTGCTGATTTGCCAAATTCTGCTGATGTGGCGATTTTGGGCGACGGTACTGGCTTTGCGGTGCGCAAAGAAGATGCGGAACTGTTGGGCAAATTGAACACGGCATTTGATGCGATTCGTGCCAACGGCAAATACGCTGAAATCGCTAAGAAGTATTTTGACTTTGATATTTACGGTAAGTAATCAGTCAATGGTGATACCGAAAACCCCACAATCCATGTATTTTGTGGGGTTTTTTTGTGATTTCATAGTAAATATACAACTTTAATAATACGCTGTAATTACTTGATAATTATAATATTTCACGCAAAGAGATAACCATGGATACCCCCAATATCATCTTGCAGTACTTACCGCGATTGCTTCAAGGCGCTTTACTGACCTTGGAGGTTGCGGTGATGTCGTTTGTGTTCTCGTTCATCATCGGCATGATAGGCGCGCAGATGCGCATGTCTCGATTTGCTGTGGTGCGATCGATTTCTACGGTGTACTCAGCGGTGCTGCGCGGTGTGCCTGAGCTGGTGTGGATGCTGTTGTTGTTCTTCGGTATCCAGATGTGGCTCAATCAATGGACTGAATATTTAGGTTTTGGCTTTATGGAAATTGATCCATTTACCGCTGGCGTTTTGGTGCTCAGTTTGATTTATGGCGCATATTTTACCGAGACCATGCGCGGCGCCATCATGGCCATTCCGCAGGGACAAATGGAAGCAGGCATGGCCTATGGCATGAACGCGTGGCAAATTTTCTCGCGCATCACCTTTCCGCTGATGATGCGTTTTGCCCTACCGGGCATCAAAAACAACTGGTTGGCACTGTCCAAAGCCACCGCAGTGGTGTCCATCATTGGTCTGGAGGACGTGGTGCGCATCGCCAATCAAGCGGGTGCGGCCGAGCATCAGTCCCTGTTGTTCAATCTGTGCGCGGCGGCGGTGTTCTTACTCATCACCATCGCGTCATTGGGTTTGTTTAAATATTTAGACAAAACCTATCGCAAAGGCATCGTGGAGGTGCGTTATGAATGATGAATTATTGGGCATGTGGGGCAAGGCCTTTGCACAGTGTTTGGAAGGCTTGCCTTTAACTTTGGGTTTGACATTTTTCTCCTTGCTCATCGGTGGGCTGATTGCCTTGCCTTTGGCGGTGATTCATTCCAAACGCTACACTTGGTCGGCCAAAGCGGTCAAGGTGTTTACATTTTTGTTCACGGGCACGCCTTTGCTGGTGCAGTTGTACATTTTTTATGATGGCGTGGGCAGTATGCAGTGGGTGCAAGAGTTGATGACGCAAGAGCATTTCGGGTTTTTGCGCGATGGTTACTTTTGGGTGATGTTGGGCTTGGTGCTCAATACTGCGGCGTATTCGACCATTATTTTTTCAGGGGCGATTAACAACACCGAAAATGGCGAAGTCGAAGCAGGGCGCGCCTATGGCATGAATTCATCGCAAGTGATGCGCCACATCATCTTGCCATCGAGCCTGCGCCGTGCATTGCCCGCGTACAGCAATGAGGTGATTTTGATGTTGCAAGCAACGGCGCTGGCATCGAGTTTCACCCTGTTTGAAATTACAGGTCAGGCGGTGCGCTTTAACAGTACGCATTACCAACCCTTCGTGGCGTATATTCCTGCGGCGGTGATGTATTTGGTGATGACATATATTTTGGTGATGGTGTTCAAACTGCTTGAAAAACGCTATTTGGCGCATCTCAAACCCCGCTCACACTAAGCTTTGGAACTGAATAAATCATGCGAATTGAATACCATGCATTGGATGGCGCGACTTTAGGAACGACCCGTTACATCACCAGCCTGCATTTTGGGCAGGCCGATGCAACGCGCAAAATCTACATCCAAACCAGTTTGCACGCCGATGAGCTGCCCGGCGCGCTGGTGGCGTATCATCTGCGCCCGATGTTGGAAGCTTTGGAAGCTCAAGGTCAGCTCAAGGCGCAAGTGGTCTTGGTGCCGCTGTGCAACCCCATCGGATTGGGTCAAACCCTGATGTACGACGCATCTGGGCGCTTTGACTTGTTTACGGGGCGCAACTTTAACCGCTTGACCGACTTGCGTTTGTACCAGCGCACCCGCGAGAAATTGACAGAACGAGCGCATGAACTTGGCACAGATGCCGCGGCGAATGTGCGATTGATTCGTGGTGTGATGCGCGAGGTACTGGAGCAATACACCCCACAGACACAGGTGGACACCCTGCAGCATATTTTGGTGGGACTGGCATTTGATGCCGATGTGGTTTTGGATTTGCACTGTGATGAGGTGTCGGTGATGCACATGTACACCTTACCTCAATTGTGGTCCAAGGCCGAACCTTTGGCGCGCTATCTCGGCAGCCAATGCCAAATCTTGTCTGAGGATTCTGAGTCACACGCTTTTGACGAGCTGCTCTCAACCCCTTGGCTCAAATTGTCGCGAGACTACCCCGAGGCCAACATCCCATGCGCCTGTTTGAGCAGCACCGTTGAGTTGCGCGGACAAGCGGATTTGAACCATGCACAAGCCGAGCAGGATGCGCAGGCCATTGTGCAGTTCTTGGGTCATGCGGGCGATATAGCGCTCAGTGCCGAAGCAGTGCGTCCGATGCCTGCTCTGATACGCGAGCCGCATCCACTATCGGGTTTGTATTATGTGACTGCGCCGAGTTCGGGTGTGGTGGTCTACCATGCCAAAATTGGCGAGCCGGTGCAAGCGGGGCAAGTTGTTGCCGATGTGATTGACCCCATACACCAAATCTGCACCCCTGTGGCTTCGCCAATCGCAGGATTTGTCTTTGCGCGCCACAACGTGAATTTTGCGCAGCAGGGTGCAACCTTGGTCAGCGTCTCGGGCCCGCAAGATTTGGGTTTGGGCGAGTCATTGGGGCCGTAATCGATTCAGAATTAAGCCGTGGTTTTTCATTTAAACAAAAAAATAAATTAAATCAACACATTGGAGCAGACACATGAGTCAAGAGATGCATCAAGAAAAACTAAAAGTCACCGATATTCATAAGAGCTATGGCGAGAACCAAGTGTTGCGTGGGGTGTCCCTGACCGCAAACAAGGGCGATGTCATCAGCATCATTGGATCTTCTGGCTCGGGCAAAAGTACCTTTTTGCGCTGTATCAATATGCTGGAGAAACCCAATCAAGGCGGCATCGCACTCAACGGTGAATCGCTGAACTTAAAAGCCAATAAGTCGGGTGAGTTGGTGGCTGTCGACAGCAAGCAGCTGCAACATTTTCGCAGTCGTTTGTGTATGGTGTTTCAACACTTCAATCTGTGGCAACACATGACGGTATTGGAAAATTTGATTGAAGCGCCGATGCGCGTCAAGGGCATGAGCAAGTCTGAAGCGACCGAACATGCACGCAAGTATTTGGAAAAAGTGGGACTGCAAGGCGCTGAAAACAAATACCCATCGGCGATGTCAGGCGGACAGCAGCAGCGTGTGGCGATTGCGCGAGCGTTGACCATGGAGCCAGAGGTGATTTTGTTCGATGAGCCGACTTCGGCTTTGGATCCCGAGCTGGTGGGTGAGGTGCTCAAGGTCATGCGTGCATTGGCTGAAGAAGGCCGCACCATGGTGGTGGTCACGCATGAAATGGGCTTTGCTCGTGAAGTGTCGAACCACGTGATTTTCTTGCACAAAGGGCTGATTGAAGAGCAGGGCGATCCCAAACAAGTGCTGGTCAATCCGCAGTGCGAACGTTTGCAGCAGTTCTTATCGGGTAATTTGAAATAATCTGTGCTTCAGGATAGGGTTCTAAACCACAATCAAAAAAAGCGTGCTGTGAGCACGCTTTTTTGATGACTAAACTTAATTGACTTCAAATGGGTTCAAATGACTTCAAACTGCTTCAAATCGTAGGGATTTAAGCCACATCC
>CAZDLD010000144.1:0-4115 GCA_964506355.1 uncultured Hydromonas sp. | reverse complement strand
CACTTCACGTATTAAAGTACGTGGTTTACGCACTAACTGGTTGATAGTTGGCATTATTCTTATCCAATAATTAACATTACTTTCGTTTAATCACGGCAGCTGCACACTCAAATCTATCGGAAAAATTTCTAACAAATTCAAGCACATCGCCACACTTTTCACCCGAGCCGCCAATTGCGTGGCTTTGCAGGTTACTGACTAAACACGTATTCGCATTAAACTGGGCGCGTACAAACGCACCTCGCCTAATTCAACGAACTTGCCATAATACACCTTTGCTGGCAAATGCTCAAGAACTACCTTAAGCGCTTGAAACTATTCATTTTATTTTGCGAATTTACAACAGAAGCGCCTGCGATTCGGCGTTGGATGGCGTTGGATGGCGTTGGATTATGATGAATGGCTGTGAATGAGACAGCCCACGCCCGCCCGTACAACCAGGAGGCGAGCGTATCGTGCACTTCTCGCGTTTTGAGAATTGGCCATCGGCCTGCGTTATTCGAGGCTCGGCAATTGACGCAGCTTGGCGTAGTATTGGTTCATCTGCATCAGCTCGGCGTGTGAGCCTTGCTCGATGATGCGACCGTCGTCCATGACGATGATGCGGTCGGCCTGCTCGATGGTGCTCAAGCGATGGGCAATCATCACGCTGGTGCGCCCTTGCATCAATCGATCCAAGGCCTGCTGCACCAGCCGTTCGGATTCATTGTCCAATGCACTCGTGGCCTCATCGAGTATCAAAATCGGCGCATCTTTGAGAATCGCACGGGCAATCGATACACGCTGACGCTGACCGCCCGAGAGTTGATTGCCGTTCGCGCCAATTTGCATGTCCCAGCCTTCGGGCGCGCTTTGCACCATTTCCCATAAATTCGCCGCTTTGAGTGCAGCTTCTACATCCTTTGCTTGTGCGCTCGGACGGCTGTAGATGATGTTGTTGTACAAACTGTCGTCGAACAAAAACACATCCTGAGAGACCAGAGCGAATTGCTCGCGCAGCGCGCGCAGTGAAATGTCCTTGATGTCCACCCCGTCCAAACGCACACCGCCAGAGCTCGCAGCAACGAAGCGCGGCAGCAAATTCACCAAGGTGGTTTTGCCACTGCCTGAGCGACCGACCAGTGCGACTTTTTCGCCCGCGTGCACAACCAAATTAAAGTCGTCCAAGGCTTTTTTCTGCTGCTCGCCGTACTGCACCGTCACGTGTGCGAATTCAATCTCGCCTTTGGTTCTACCGCACTCAAGCGTACCCTGATCCAATTCAGCAGGCTCGTCCAAAAATGCATAAATCGAATCGGCGGCCAAAAACATCCGCTGCATCGGAATCGAAATATTCGACAGATTCTTAATCGGCGACACCATCTGCAACATCGCCACGATGAACGCCATAAACTCGCCGATGGTGGTGTGGCCGTTCTGGCTCTGCCACAGGGCAATAAAAATCACCACGGCCAAAGCAATCGACGCAATCAACTCGCTGAACGGAGAGCGTGCCGCCATGGCCTGCACCAATTTTTTCTGAATCGAGAGCAAAGTCGAGTTAATCTGCCCAAATCGATTCATCGCATGGGGATAACCGCCGAACATCTTGACCACCCGATGGCCGCCATGCGTCTCATTAATGACGTTGCCCAAATGAGCGATGCCCGACTGAGCGCGCATCTGAATGCTCTTGAGCTTGTTGCGATAGTAGCGCGACAGCCACGACAGGGCAGGGAACATCAGCAACACCACCAGGGACAGCTGCCAGTTCAAATACAACAGCACAACGATGAGCCCAATCACGATTAAGGTATCACGAATCAAGGTGATGAACACATTGCTCGCGTTGTTCACCGCCGCATCGACTTCAATTAAAAATCGATTGCTGATATAGGCAGCAGGCGTGCGCAGCTGAAACTCGGAAGGTAGATGCAGCATCTTCTCAAACATCGCGCCGCGCAAACGATGCACCACCACAGCGCCCACCCACGACATCAAATACGTGCTGACAAAGCGGCAACTCGCGCGCACCAAGACCAAAAACATAAAAAACGTCGGCACCAACCACACCTTCGCCGGCGTGCCCCAAATCATGTGCGTGAGCCCATGACGCGAATCAAACAAGGAACTGAGCCAACCCTGACCACCGCCTGCGCTCTGCTGCACAGCCTGCACCGGCGCAAAACCCATATTGACCAAAGGCGCAATAAACGCCGCCAAATAACTCTCGGTCGCCGCCACCCCCAAAATCGCGATGAACGCATACACCAAGCGCGCTTTGTATGGACGCGCGTATTCCAGCAGGCGCATGAAGTTATGCGAGTCATATTTGGAAATCATGCCGAGGGTGAGTTTTTCAATCATTCAATACTGCTTTCTCAATCTGTATGCGCCGCTTAGTCGGCCCTGTAAAATCTACGGCGGCTAAATTAACTAAGTCGCTCAGTCTTTTGTTATTTGATGGTTGTTCTTAGGTAATATCTGGCGAGTTTTAACCAGATAAAAGAACTTGCCAACGCTGTCACTTAAGCGCGAAATATAGTGTGGCAAACGCTTGTAAAACGCTGGTTTTTTAATACCGCTAAAATGACTGCCCGTAATCGTACTGACATTGCCATCATCCACATAGCTGGGGAAAGGCTCCAATCCCAAGTGTCTAAACTGATGCACATGGGTTCTATCCAGTTCGTGGTCTATGGGGCGAGTGATGGGGAACATATTGGGCAGCAATTTCTCTATGGTTGAGCGTCGTATCAGATACGCGCCCAATCCTGTAGCTGGCCCTAAATAAGCGTTCAGATGGTAGCGGCCCACAGACCCTTGACTAATGGGTTGTTTGGCGCGGATTTTATTGAGCTTCAAAAAATCCCATTGACTTTGAACGCTCATGGCCAAATTCAGCGCGTCAATAAAGTCATCATTAAAGACCACATCATCCTCCAGCACCAGCAAAACTTCTTCGTGGCAGTGGTGCAAGAAGTTTTTCCACACTTGAATGTGCGAGTGATAACAGCCGATTTCACCCCACAGCAAAGGTCGTCCCACTCGCCGCTCAAACTGCGCCACATCGACCGATGGCAACAACTCTTGTTGACGTTTAACGCCTTCAATTGCAGGAAACCATTTATACTCAAGCCCGATGGTTTGCAAGCGCTGAGCCATTTGTTCACGACGCTCATTTACTCGCTCTAGATTAATTAAATATGCTTTTAAGTTTATTATTGGCATCGATCGTACTTCCTAGTATATTTTGTTGCTCAATTATCGTAGTATTTCGAAGATAATACCTGAAATAGAACTGTTCAATTTAGCGATTTAAAACATTACGCGTCGAAAACTCTTAATCCTAGAACCATAACTCATAGCCTTTATGCAGGAGTCATCTGCGCATAACGAATGGTTATGATTGTTATCAAAACGCCTTGGTCGAGCGAGTGAACGCGGCATTGAGGCAAGAGCTCTTCATTAAGAAGTTACAAAACTTAGTGCAATCGAGATAGATAGTTACGCAATCCATTGAATTATATAATGACAATAGACCACTCTTAGGCTGAGAATACAAAGCGCCCGATGCTGTGCATCAGGCGTCTGTATATCGGCTTAACTTCGTCATAAGTTGAGTCATAACACTGTTAAACTATTTTAGGACGAGACAACTGTGCACTCTCACTCAGAGTGCGAATAAATAATATCCACTTGCGGAGATATTGCTTATCCAATACAATCTGAGAGACACCTTGCACTTTAATCCGTTCTGATTTTGCCATTCAATGACAGGGAAATAATTTCAAATTTGCAGATGTCTGTAGCTTGATTGACCTTTTTCTGGCGTCTTAACTTAGCCATTTTCAATTACCACTTGTGCCTCGTTAAATCAAATCGTTTGCGCGATTTGGCAAATTGCAAGAAGCCCCAACACCCAGTTGAAATATAATTCTATGTGTATTGACGTTATTATTGCCACCTTCGGCGACCCAGTTTGGAAAGATAAGGCGCAAGCCGCTGCCCAATCGGTCGCCCTTCAAACTGTTGCTCCAAACGCCTTAATAATGATTCATGGTTCATCATTTGCTCATGCTTGTATTTTATTTTATTGCCATCGAGTGGTGTTTCCGCTGGTATGCTGCACTTGA
>CAZDLD010000143.1:0-4169 GCA_964506355.1 uncultured Hydromonas sp. | reverse complement strand
GTGTTTATGGTTTCGGCAACGATACCTGCCGCGACATCCACTTTGAAAATTCTCTCTGAAATGGGTTGGGTTTCTGCCGAAATGGTCGAGGACACGGGCTGGGTGACCTTCACTTCAGCCATTTGGCTCACTTTAGTGACCATTGTGGTGACCAAAGGCATCAAGCACGCCAGTTATGCACAGTTGATTTTGACCGTGGTTGAGACCGCCATCATCTTTGCGCTCATCTTTGCGGCCTTTGCCCAATACGGTGGGCAGCCTGCACACATGCCGTCGATTGAGTGGATTTCGCCATTTTCATTCACACCTTCTGTATTTGCTACAGGTGCTCTGACCGCTATATTCTTCTACTGGGGCTGGGATGTGACCATGAATTTGGGCGAAGAAACCAAAGATGGCGACCCTCAACCCGCAGGACGTGGGGCTTTTTGGGCGATGGTCAATTTGATTTTATTCTTCATCATCATGATGATCGTGGTGCTCATCGTGCTGACCGA
Organism: uncultured Hydromonas sp.; assembly: GCA_964506355.1. Lineage (GTDB taxonomy): Bacteria > Pseudomonadota > Gammaproteobacteria > Burkholderiales > Burkholderiaceae > CTSOIL-112. Next base: position 3,672 of record CAZDLD010000143.1, on the reverse strand, counting down.
TGATGAAATCGCAGCAGCCAATACCAATGTGCTGTACGCCATTTCTGAAAAATTATTTCCAAAACCTTGGAGCTATTTGGCGGTCATTTCTACCATTTTGAGTACCATCGGCACCATCGAAACCCAAATTTTGCAGTTCAGCCGCAGCATGTTTGCCATGTCGCGTGACAACGCCCTGCACCCACGTTACTCAACCATACACCCAGAATGGCAAACGCCATGGGTCGCGACCTTTGTCATCTGGTTTTTGGGCGTGGTTCTGCTGTTTGGATCGTCTTATATGCCGACTGTGGCGAAGATATTAGAAAGCTCGATTATGGCCATCGGCTTTCAAATCTGCTTTTATATGAGTTTGGCTGGATTTGCTTGTGCTTGGTATTACCGCAACAAATTAAGCACCGGATTCAAAAATGCGGTTTCATACGTCATTTGGCCCTTATTCAGCGCCGCATTCATGGTGTTTATCGCAATGTACAGCATCCCTACATTCGATTCAGTGACCATCGCGATTGGTATCGGCGGTATTGTGGTTGGCGCCATCCCGATGGTATTGGGGCGCTTGCGAGCTAAAAATGTCTAAACACTGAATTTAATCCGTGTTCTTGCGCAGGGGTGTTAAAATGGTAGAAATGTTGTAGAATCCTTCTACCTTTTAGCACCCTTCTTTTACACTTGCACAATGGAGAAAGTCTCATGCAGATTGCAGATTTCGCGAAACAACGTAGAACCACCAAGGCATTCGATGCGTCACAAAAGCTCACTGCCGACCAAATCGAACAAATCAAAACCCTGCTGCAATACACACCGTCATCGACCAACTCACAACCTTGGCACTTCATCATCACCGACAGCGTGGAGGGCAAACAACGCATCGCTAAATCTACTGACGCGGGCCACACCTTCAACAGCAGCAAAATCAACGATGCCTCTCACGTCATCGTGTTGTGTACCAAGACTGTGATGGACGACGCGCACTTACTGCGTTTGCTCGAGCAAGAGTCTAAAGACGGTCGCTTTGCCACAGAAGAATTCAAAAAAGGCCAACACACGGGTCGCAGTTTCTACTCAAATATGCACCGCTACGAGCTCAAAGACGCGCAACACTGGATGGAAAAACAGGTGTACATTGCTTTGGGCTTCTTACTCTTGGGCGCTAGCACCATTGGTGTGGATGCTTGTCCCATCGAGGGATTTAATTCCAGCGTGTTGAATCAAGAGTTGGGGCTGCACGAAAAAGGCTACACCGCTTCGGTCATCGTGGCGCTGGGCAAACACTCAGAAGCGGACATAAACCAAAAGCTGCCGAAATCTCGCTTGTCGCAAGAAGTTGTGCTCTCGCAAATTTAAACTGAGTACAAATGTTGTGAACGTCAAAAAAGGGGCTAATCGCCCCTTTTTTTTATGAATTGTGCTCGATGAGTGGATTTACATCAGAATGATGTCAAACTGCTCTTGATAAAAAATCCCCTGAGATTGCAAAGACACAGGCTTGCCAATTTGATTGGATAAGGCCGCCAAATGCGGCGCAACCTCATCGAGCAACATATCGATGACATCGGGATGCGCGACCACGCGAAATGCGGTGGCGTTGAATTGACACGCTTCGCGACGAATTTCGCGCAAAATATCGTAGCACACCGTGCGCGTGGTCTTGACGATGCCGCGCCCCTGACACATCGGACACGGCTCACACAACAGCTGCGCGAGTGACTCGCGTGTGCGTTTGCGCGTGACTTCGACCAGCCCCAAAGGCGAGAACGGATGAACCGCGATGCGCGTGCGGTCGCGTGCAAATTCATTCTGCAGCACCTGCAATACGTGCTCGTTGTGCGCGGGGTCCTGCATATCAATAAAATCGAGAATTATCATGCCGCCGAGATTGCGCAAGCGCAGCTGGTGCACAATTTCAAATGCCGCTTCCAAATTGGTCTTGAGTATGGTGTCGGCGAAGTTGCGGCCAGAGACGTAACTGCCCGTGTTCACATCGATTGTGGTCATCGCCTCGGTCTGCTCGATGATGAGGTAGCCGCCCGACTTCAGATTCACGCGATGCGCCAGCGCCGCGTCGATTTCCTCCTCCACTTCGTAGGCATCAAACAACGGCCGCTCAATCGGCGCGAGCTTGAGGTGCGGTGCGACCGAAGGCATATAAATTTGAGCAAAATTTTGCAGCTGCTCGAGCGTGTCCGCATCATCGCAGACCACCGATTGGGTGTTGAGCGTGACCATGTCGCGCAATACCCGCTGCGCCAAACTCAAATCTCGATGCACCAGCGTCGGTGCGGCACGCAGATTGCGTTGGGTTTTGATCTCTTGCCATGTGCGTTTGAGGTAATCAATGTCGTTCTGCCACTCATCGGATGGCGCATCCAATCCCGCTGTGCGGATGATGTAGCCGCCTTCTGGATGCTCGCCGAGCAATTCTGTCAGACGATTTTTGAGCAAGGTGCGCTCTTCTTCCGTTTCGACTTTTTGCGTGACACCAATGCCATCTTCTTTGGGCAAATACACCAGCAAACGCCCAGCGATGCTGATTTTGGTCGATAAACGCGCACCTTTGGTGCCTATGGGGTCTTTAATCACCTGCACCAGAACGGTCTGACCGTCGAACAGCTGCGTTTCAATCGGTGGCAGTTGGTTGTGCGCGCCGACTTGACTCGCGGTTGAGCTGTGGGTTGCGATAGCCATGTCCGCCACGTGCAAAAATGCGGTGCGCTCCAAACCAATTTCGATAAAAGCCGACTGCATCCCCGGTAGAACGCGCACCACCTTACCCAGATAAATATTGCCGACCAAACTCAGATTGGTCTGCCGCTCGATGAAAATTTCCTCGACGCGGCGATTCTCCAGCAGCGCAACTCGGGTTTCGGCTTCGGTGGTGTTGATGAGGATGTCTTGTTTGTGCGTCATTGTGTACTTTAATTATTTTTAGTGTGATTTAATGAATTATAAATTATTTTGTTTTGATTTAGCTTGGTTTCGTAGTATTGGATTGAGCAAGCTGAGTGAGCATCTGCGCCACTTCAAACACGGGCAAGCCCTTGACCGCTGAAAAACTGCCGCTGATGTGCGCAACGAAACAAGCGCCCAAGCCCTGTATCGCGTATGCGCCCGCTTTGCCAAACGGCTCGCTGCTGTCAATATAAGCGCGGATGTCGGCATCAAGCAAGTCACGAAAGCGCACATCGGTCGTCACCACGGTGTGCAACAGCTCATCACCATGCGCGAGCACCACCGCTGTGTGCACCTGATGTGTGTTGCCCGAGAGTAGGCGCAACATGCTGTACGCCTGTTCACGCGACTCGGGTTTGCCCAAAATATGCTGCTCAAAGGCCACGGTCGTGTCTGCGCACAAAATCGGACGGGCACGTTGAACTTCTGAACCATTCGCGACAATCTGTGCGCGCATCATCCGGGCCTTGGCCAGTCCCACGCGCAGCACATAGTCCAAGGGCAATTCATCGGGCAGCACCGCCTCTAAGGCCTCAGCGGCATGGATATCCAACGGCAACACCACTTCGAACGGCACGCCCATCTGCTCGAGCAGCTGCGCTCGGCGCGGACTTTGAGAAGCCAAATTAACAGCAGGAAAATCAAATGGATTCATAAACCAATCATTTTATAGAACATTATCAAACCCGATGATACGGATGATTTATATTAATCGTATAC
>CAZDLD010000142.1:0-4224 GCA_964506355.1 uncultured Hydromonas sp. | reverse complement strand
CGCGAACATCCAGTGTTGTTGAACCGAGCGCCAACATTGCACCGTTTCGGTATTCAAGCGTTTGAGCCTGTGCTGATTGAAGGTAAAGCGATTCAGTTGCACCCATTGGTCTGTGCGGCCTTCAATGCCGACTTTGACGGTGACCAAATGGCGGTTCACGTTCCATTAAGCTTAGAAGCGCAGACTGAAGCGCGCACCTTGATGATGGCATCGAACAACGTGTTGTTCCCAGCATCGGGCGAGCCATCGGTCGTGCCTTCTCAAGATATCGTCTTGGGTCTGTACTACGCGACGCGTGCCAAAACCAACGCCAAAGGCGAAGGTATGTTCTTTGCCGATGTGAACGAAGTTCAGCGCGCTTATGCGGCCAATGAAGTGGGCTTGACCTCACGCATCACCTGCCGTATTGCAGAATACGACAAAGTGACGGGCGTGGACGGTGACGACTTTGTTAAACGCATGAAGCGTTACGAAACCACCGTAGGTCGTGCGTTTTTGTCAGAAATTTTGCCGCATGGCTTGTCGTTCGAAATCATGAACAAAGCCTTGAAGAAAAAAGAAATTTCTAAACTGATTACCACCGTGTTCCGCAAATGCGGTTTGCGCGAAACGGTGTTGTTCGCCGATCGACTGAAATCAAACGGCTTTACCTTGGCAACACGCGCAGGGATTTCGATTGCGATTGACGATATGTTGATTCCAGCGGTGAAAGAAACTTTGATTGAATCGGCTTCGAAAGAAGTCAAAGAAATCGAACAGCAGTATTCATCGGGTTTGGTGACAGCAGGCGAGCGCTACAATAAAGTGATTGATATTTGGGGTCGCACCTCGGATCAAGTGGGTAAAGCGATGATGGATCAGCTCTCCACCGATCCAGTGAAAGACCGCCATGGCAACGACACCCGTGAAGAATCGTTCAACGCGATTTACATGATGGCCGACTCAGGTGCGCGTGGTTCAGCGACTCAGATTCGTCAGTTGGCAGGTATGCGTGGTTTGATGGCCAAGCCAGATGGCTCGATTATCGAAACGCCGATTACCGCAAACTTCCGCGAAGGTCTGAACGTGTTGCAGTACTTTAACTCGACCCACGGGGCACGTAAAGGTTTGGCCGATACCGCATTGAAAACAGCAAACTCGGGTTACTTGACCCGTCGTCTGGTCGATGTGACGCAAGATTTGGTGGTGGTTGAAGACGATTGCGGTACTCAAAACGGCGTGTCGATGAAGGCATTGGTTGAGGGTGGTGAAGTGATTGAAGCGTTGCGTGATCGTATCTTTGGTCGCGTGGTGGCAGCAGACATCGTGAATCCTGAAACTCAAGAAACGGTATTTGAAGCAGGCATCTTGCTCGAAGAAGATCAAGTTGAATTGATTGAAAAATTGGGCATCGACGAAGTTAAAGTACGCACGCCATTGACCTGTGACACGCGCTACGGCTTGTGTGGTAAGTGTTATGGTCGTGACTTGGGTCGCGGCGGCTTGATTAATAAAGGCGAGGCTGTGGGTGTGATTGCGGCTCAGTCGATTGGTGAGCCTGGTACACAGTTGACCATGCGTACCTTCCACATTGGTGGTGCGGCACAGCGTGCAACGGTTCAATCTTCGGTTGAAGCGAAATCCAACGGTATCGTGGGCTTTACCAGCACCATGCGTTATGTGACCAACAACGCGGGCGAGCAAATCGTGATTTCTCGTTCGGGCGAATTGGTGATTAGCGATGAGCATGGCCGTGAGCGTGAACGTCATAAATTGCCGTACGGCGCGACCTTGTTGCAAAAAGATGGCGATACCATCAAAGCCGGCACATTGTTGGCCAACTGGGATCCATTGACCCGTCCAATCATCACTGAGTACGCAGGTCAAGTACGCTTTGAGAACGTGGAAGAGGGCGTGACAGTTGCCAAACAAATTGACGAAGTCACAGGTCTGTCTACGTTGGTGGCCATCGATCCAAAACGCCGCGGCTCGACCACAGCGAAAGTCGTGCGTCCACAAGTTAAATTGATCAACGAAGCGGGCGAAGAAGTGGTCATTCCAGGTACAGAACACGCCGTAACCATCGGCTTCCCTGTTGGCGCATTGATTACCGTGCGTGATGGTCAAGCGGTGGGTCGTGGTGAGGTGTTGGCGCGTATTCCAATGGAATCACAAAAAACCCGCGACATTACCGGTGGTCTGCCACGTGTGGCCGAGTTGTTTGAAGCGCGTTCACCAAAAGACGCAGGTATGCTGGCAGAAGTGACAGGTACTGTGTCGTTCGGTAAAGAAACACGTGGCAAGCAACGTCTGGTCATCACCGATTTGGATGGTGGTCAACACGAGTTCTTGATTGGTAAAGAGAAACATTTGACCGTGCATGAAGGTCAAGTGGTCAATAAAGGCGAGGTCATCATCGAGGGTCCAGCAGATCCGCAAGACATCTTGCGCCTCTTGGGTACCGAAGCATTGGCAACTTACATCGTGGACGAAGTTCAAGACGTGTACCGTTTGCAAGGTGTGAAAATCAATGACAAGCACATTGAAGTGATTGTGCGTCAAATGTTGCGCCGTGTTCAAATTACCGATGCGGGCGACACGAAATTCATCCCAGGTGAGCAAGTTGAGCGCTCGGATATGTTGATTGAGAACGAGCGCATGGTCGCGGAAGACAAATTGTCTGCCAAGTACAACAACGTGTTGTTGGGTATTACCAAAGCATCGTTGTCAACCGATTCATTCATCTCGGCGGCGTCGTTCCAAGAAACCACACGTGTATTGACCGAAGCTGCGATTATGGGCAAACGCGATGAATTACGTGGTTTGAAAGAAAACGTCATCGTGGGTCGCTTGATTCCTGCAGGTACGGGCTTGGCATTCCACCGCGCTCGTGCGAACAAGAAAGTTCACGAACAACAACGTGCAGAAGCTGAAATTTTCAGCCAGCCTGAAGTTGAAGTCATGGATTTTACGGTTGAAGAACCCGCAGCAAACACCGTGAGCATCGCGCCAGAGCAAGAATAATCCGCTCAGATGTGACTCACATGATCAAAAAGGCAAGCCGTAAGGCTTGCCTTTTTATATGTCCACATGCGACTGAACGCAGGTAACATAAAAACACGAATAACAGTGTTATTGAGACACAATCTCTCTATAATTGAAGTATTTGCCATAAACAGCTTAGACAGTATTCTCATGACCACAACAGAACACAACCCAACGCCTCCAGTACAGTGGAGCGAACCCTCAGCAAAAAACTCGGAAACCAGTACCACACCTGAGTCAGAAAACGCTACCGCCAAAGCCAGCACTGCGCCAGCCAAAGGCGAGCGCCGTGTGCAGATTCTGCAAAGTCTGGCGCAGATGTTGGAGAACCCGCAGGGTGAAAAAATCACCACCGCAGGACTGGCCAAACGCTTGGATGTGTCTGAAGCGGCCTTGTATCGCCACTTTGCGAGCAAAGCGCAGATGTTCGAAGGACTGATTGAGTTCATCGAAACCAGCTTAATCAGCTTGCTCAGCCAAATCAACCAGTCAGAAGGCAGCGCGGCGCAAAAAATCCAAAAATCCCTACACATCCTACTGGCGTTTGCACAAAAGAACCCAGGCATGGCGCGGGTGTTGATAGGCGACGTGTTGCTGCATGAGAATGAGCGCCTGCAAATGCGTGTGACTCAGCTCATTGACCGCGTGCAAGCCACCCTCAAACAAAGCTTTCGGGAAGTGGCTCTGGAAACAGGCTGGCAGCCTGCCGCGGACGTCGGTGTGTACAGTGCGTTTTGGATGAGCTGGGTGGTGGGTCGTTGGCACGCCTATGTGCGCAGTGGTTTTAAAACCCTGCCGAACGAGCACTTCGAAGCCAGTTGGAACGCGATGAGTGGATTTTAAGGACAGACCCATGAAGACGAATCAAAACGCCAGTAACGCCACTAGCACCAGTAACGCAAGCACGCCCATCCCCGTGATTGCCATTGACGGACCCACCGCCTCGGGCAAAGGCGCTGTGGCGCAAGCGGTGGCAGCGCAATTGGGCTTTCATTATTTAGACAGTGGCGCGCTGTATCGACTGGTGGCGCTGCAAGCGATGCGCGCAGGTTGGAATGCAGACACAGCGATTGATGTCGCACAAGAGCAACAGTTGGTTCAGTGGGCGAGCGGGCTGAATGTGCGCTTCTCAGGCGAGACCATCACGCTGGACGGCGAGGATGTTGCTGATGCCATACGCATCGAGGCTGTGGGCAATAT
>CAZDLD010000141.1:0-4231 GCA_964506355.1 uncultured Hydromonas sp. | reverse complement strand
GTATTGCATTGATGACTTTGATCATTGGTCTGTTGTTCGTAAAAGAAACAAAAGATGTGGATATCTACGCTGGTGACTAATGTTTTAGTCAAGCAGTAGTGGTATCATGTTTTACCCAAGTGACTGTCGCCCCTGGGCGATGGTCACTTGATTTTTTAACTTGTAAAATTTTGGAGTAATATTATGTGGAAAATTGTAATTGGTTTTGTGGTGTTTGCAGCGCTTGCTATGTACATGCTCATGACTGGCGGTGAAATCGATATGGGTGGCGAGAAACACGGTGCTGATGCTGTTCACGCGCCAGCTGAACCTGCTAAAAAACCATAATTCCACAGCGCACATCGTATTGATGCCGCTTGCAGAAATTGCTGCAAGGTTTTGCCGGTCAGTAGTCAGTAGTGGTTTTAAGCAGTGGCCAGTAGAGAGCTGATAGGTACACCACCCAGTTACTCATCGCCACTGTACTCAGGCGCACAAAAGTTCATCTTTTGTGCGTTTTTTTGCATTTTATCCGCAGGAAGAATCTATAATTAGACTGTACAAGCACTTGCTTGAATACCGCAAAAATACATACAAAGATGAGCGAGTAGAATCACATGATTACTTGACTCATCACATGGAGAATCAATGAAAATAGCCTTAATGTCCGACATTCACGCCAATATCGATGCGCTTGATGCTTGTATTGACCATGCTCGCGCTTCGGGCGTTACTCAATTTGCCTTTTTGGGCGATTATGTCGGTTACGGGCCGCACCCCGCCGCAGTGGTTGAGCGTGTGCGTCAGATGCAATCTGAAGGCGCAATTGCCTTGCAGGGCAATCACGATGAAGCCGCATTTCAAGACACCCCCGTCGATCCGAACTATTGGGGTGCACTCACGGTGACTTGGACCCGTGCCCAGCTTTCTGCTGAACAAAAATCCTATTTGGCCAGTTTGCCACTGGAGCACCGCATCAACAATCTATACCTCACTCACGCCAGTGCGCACGGCTTGGGTAAATGGAATTACATCGACGACGAGCGTGCCGCAACACATTGTATGCAGGCGGTGGCCGAGGAGGTCAGTCATGTGTTTGTGGGGCATGTCCACCACCAGCATTTGTATTACGGTGGTCGCACAGGCGCGCTGATGAAATTCAATCCGCAAAAGGGCATGGCCATACCGACCCCCACGCACCGCAAATGGGTCGCGACTGTGGGCTCGGCGGGTCAGCCTCGGGACAAGGATACGCGTGCGATGTACGCGGTCTATGACGATGAGAAGAACGTTCTGCGCTTTGAACGCGTGGCGTACAATTATCACAAGGTGGCTCAGGACATTCGCGAAGCGGGATTGCCTGAGGAATTGGCACAACGACTGGAGATGGGACAATGAAACTACTGGAAACAGGTCATATCATCGATGGATTTGAGATCATCGATTGTTTGCATGCGGGCGGTATGGCGCATATTTACACGGTGCAGTTCGCCGATGCGGGGCAGGGGCGCAAAGACCCAGGCTTTGTGATGGCGATGAAAATCCCGCGCATGACCGCGGGCGATGGCTCGGACTCCATCGTCAGTTTTGAAGTTGAGCAACAAATCATGCCCACCCTGCATGGTCAATACGTGCCGCGTTTTGTATCGTCGGGCGACTTAGACCGTTTGCCCTATATTGTGATGGAGTATATTTCGGGCAAAACCATCCAAAATATGCTCGATGAACACACTGGACCATTCCCAGTCGAGACCATTTGCGCTGTGGGTGCGGCCATGGCCACAGCGGTACACAGCCTGCACAAGCAAAACGTCTGTCATCTGGACATCAAGCCTGCCAATGTGTTGATGCGTGACGATGGCCGTGCGGTGACTTTGGACTTCGGTCTGTCATGCCACGCGCATTACCCAGACCTGTTGGCTGAGCAAAACCGCAAAGCGGTCGGCTCACCTGTGTGGATTGCACCTGAGCAGGTTGTGGGCGTGCGTGGCGATCCGCGCTCGGATATTTTTGCCATGGGTATTATTTTGTACGAAATGGCCACACGCGAACTCGCGCATGGCGATTCTGCGACTGAGACCGGAATGCGCCGTCGTCTGTGGTACGATCCACCGCCACCACGTAAACTGCGCTCGGACATCCCAGAGTGGTTGCAAGAAATCATCATGCGCTGTCTGGAACCCGAAGCGGCGAAACGCTATCCATCGGCATCGCATTTGGCGTTTGATTTGACCCATCCAACTCAAGTTACCGTGACCGAACGCGGTAGCAATACGGTCGGCACGAGTTTTTGGACGCATTTCAAACGCTGGTTCAAGGCCGCTGGTATGGAATACAAGCCCAGCCCATTGCCTGCGGTTCAGCAGATTGAAGAAGTGCCGATTATCATGGTCTCTGTCCCGCACAAGGACGTGACCGATGCGACCCTGTATTCGTTGCGTGAGGCGGTTTCACGCTCGCTGGGGATACGGCCGGGCGCGCGTTTGGCCTGTGTGACGGTGATTTCGCCCAATGCGAGCAGCAGCACCAACAGTGGCAAGAGCGAAACCTCGTTGCACCGTCAGTACCTCTCGATGTTGCAACAATGGGCGCAACCCTTGGATATGGGGCAGCATCAAGTCTCATTTCATGTGCTTGAATCTTCGGATGTGGCCGACGCCATTTTGAAGTACGCTGAGAATAACCATGTGAACATGATCATCATGGGCGCTGCCACGCATGGCTTGCAGATGCAGCGCTTTGTCGCCACAGTGCCAATTAAGGTGGCGATGTATGCGCCATGCACCATCATCTTGGTCAAGCAAACTTTGCCGTTCAGTGAGTTGGCAGAAATTGAGATGGATTGATGCAGTAGTTCAAATGTAAAAAGAGTGGCGCGAGCCACTCTTTTTTTATGGGTGCAATCTCAGTCCTTAATAGATGCCCAATACAATGAATTGAAGGTACCACACCGCCACAGCAACGATGTAGCCGACCAAGACCGTCCACGCGTACTTCAAATGCGAGGCGAAGGTGTAGATGCCTTGCATTTTGCCCATCACGCCAACCCCCGCAGCCGAACCAAAGCTGATCATCGAGCCACCGACCCCAGCGGTCATGGTGACCAGCATCCACTGCGCATGCTCAATCGCTGGGTTGGATTTGAGCACCGCCGACATCACGGGTACATTGTCCACAATCGCAGACAAGAAGCCCACGCCGATATTCACCAGCGTTGGGTCAAACCGAACATAGAGCTGAGCCGCCAAATCCAAGAACCCCACATAATGCAGTGCGCCGACAGCGGACAAAATCCCAAAAAAGAATATCAAGGTGTTGTTCTCAATCTTACTCATCATGCGGTAAATGTCCACATCCTGCTGGTGGCGCTTCTTGAGAAAATACATATACAGTTGCAGTAATGCCAAGCCGAACAACATGCCCCACATAGGTGGAAAATGCAGCAGCTGCTTGCCCGCAACCGACAAGGCGATGGTCAAAATCCCAAAAAAGACGATGACCTTGCCGCCTTTGAGTACTTCAATCTCGCCAGACTGTGTCGCTTGGTGTGCTTGTTCGGGTTGCTCATCGGGCACATAACGCACCAGCAACCATGCGGTCACGAACCAGCACGCCAGCGCAGCAGGGAACAGGTAGAGAAAATCGACAAACTCGCCTTTACCCGCTGTCCACACCATCAAGGTCGTGATGTCGCCGAACGGACACCATGCGCCGCCAGCGTTGGCCGCCACCACCACATTGATGGCACCTGGCACCAAAAATTTTGGGTTGGTGGACAGCGTAATCAACACAGTTGAGAAAATGAGCGCGGTGGTCAGATTGTCGGCAATCGATGAGATAAAGAACGAGAGCACGCCGGTAATCCAAAACAACTGACGGTAGCCATAGCCCTTGGCAATCAACTTGGCACGCAAGGCGTTGAACACCCCGCGTTCTATCAAAGCCTCGATGTAGGTCATTGCCACCAATAAAAAGAAAAATATTTGCGCAATTTCGAGGATGAGGTGATCCACCGTGGCGGTCAATCGGGTCAAGTCCACACCGGTGATGACATGGTGTGCGCCGATTAGGATGAACATAAATGTACCGATGAACAAAGCGGTTTTCGACTTGTCCAAATGGTATTTGTCCTCAGCGGCGATTAAGTAGTAGCCCACCACAAAAATCAATAACAATACCCATCCAATGGGCTGCGTGACCAAACTGAGGGGGGCGGCGAGTGCTGCGGTTGTGCTCATGCGAACTCCAAAGG
>CAZDLD010000140.1:0-4290 GCA_964506355.1 uncultured Hydromonas sp. | reverse complement strand
GCGCTTGCCCGTGCGCGATAGACTCGAACAGCCACTGAGTAGTAAGGCCAGACTCAGTAATCCAACAGTGATGAGTCGAGCGTGGTGCGTGCTGATGCGTGTGGTGTCCATGTCTATCCTATCGTAAAGTTTATTCCAAACTCAAGCGTGCCCACACAGGTGTGTGATCGGATGGCTGCTCGTGCTTGCGTGGCTCGATGTCGATGGCGCACGCGGTGCAGCGTGCGGCGAGTGCGTTGCTGAGCAGGATTAAATCAATGCGCAGTCCTGCGTTGCGGCGAAAGCCCATTTGCCGATAGTCCCACCATGAGAAGGATTTTTCGGCTTGCTCAAACTGTCGAAACGCATCCACCAGCCCCAATTCCAATAGTTGACTCAGATGAGCGCGCTCTTGTGGCGATACGAGGTTGCAGCCCAGCCATTTGTCTGGGTTGTGCACGTCCGCGTCTGCGGGGGCGATGTTGAAGTCGCCCAGAAGCACGACGTGCTCGTGTTGCTGGAGTTCGGACTGCATGTATTCGCGCAGGGCGTTGAGCCAATTCATTTTGTAGCTGAATTTCTCGGTGTCGGGTGCTTGACCATTGACGATGTATACATTGACCACGCGCACCCCTGCGATGGTTGCAGCAATCAATCGTTGCTGCTCATCGGCGAAATTGGGTAGGTTCTTTTGCACCTCGGTCTGTGGGGTGCGGCTGATGATGGCCACGCCATTGTAGGTTTTTTGCCCTGAGTAGCTGACATACAAGCCCAGTTCGGTAAATGCTGAGAGCGGAAACGCGTCATCGGTCATCTTGATTTCTTGCAAGCACAACACATCGGTGTCGGTGTGCTGCATGTAGTCCAGCACCTGCGGCAGTCGAACCTTGAGTGAGTTGACATTCCATGTGACAATTTTCAAGTGACCCAAATTCGCGGTGTTCAAATTCATCTGTATGTCCTAAGTATTTAATTATTTGAGTGAATTGACGACATTATCGCTGATTTGTCACATTTTTGTGACGTGGAAGTTGACGTTAATGTCGATTGTGACCATGTCATTAAATTGTCACATAAGAACTTTATAGTGGCGTCAGTTGTAAACGAAGCGGTGATTTTGAAGCGTCGCACAGATTTTGGGTGATTCGATGTTTTTTTGTCGAGTTACTGTATGAATGATGAACTGTAGTGATTATGAACTTTAATGGAGAGAAATGATGAAAGCAAAATTTTTATTGGCAGGTTTGACAGCAGTGGTATTGAGCGCAACATTGGTGGGCTGTGGCAAAAGCGGTGGCGAAGCAGCAAGCGCACCTAAAGTATCTGGCATCAACGGCTCTGGCGCGACATTTCCAGCACCTGTATACACCAAGTGGGCTTCTGACTACAAAGGTGCAACAGGCGTGGCGATCAACTATCAAGGCACCGGCTCGAGCGCGGGTATTGATGCCATCAAAAAGAAAACCGTTGATTTTGGTGCAACTGATGCGCCTTTGAAAGCAGAAGACTTGGATGCAGCTGGTTTGTTGCAATTCCCAGCGGTCATCGGTGGTGTGGTTCCAGTGTACAACATCGAAGGCGTGGGCGCTTTGACATTGAATGGCGCGGTTTTGGGCGACATCTATTTGATGAAAATCAAAAATTGGAACGACGCAGCGATTGCAAAATTGAACCCAGGCGTGAAATTGCCAGACAGCGAAATCAAAGTGGTGCGCCGCTCTGATGGTTCAGGTACAACGCACATGTTTACCGAATACTTGGCTCAAGTGAACGAAGGCTGGAAAGCTTTGGGCGCGAGCAAAGAACCAAAATGGGTTGAAGGCACAGTCGGCGGTAAAGGCAACGATGGTGTTGCAGCGAGTGTGAAACAGTTGCCAGGCTCTATCGGTTATGTGGAATACGCATACGCGAAGAAAAACGGCATGGCCGCAGCATCATTGGTCAACAAAGATGGCAAAGTCGTCGCGCCAACCGCAGAAGCATTTGCCTCAGCAGCAGCGACAGCCGACTGGTCAAAAGCCGCAGGCATGGGCATTTCTTTGAACAACCAAGCGGGTGCAAAAACTTGGCCGATTACGGGTGCAACCTTCATCTTGGTGGCGAAAAAAGCAGAAAACGCCAAGAGCGCTGCTGATGTGTTGAAATTCTTTGATTGGGCATTGACCAAAGGTCAAGCACAAGCCTCGGCACTGGAATACATTCCTTTGCCAGAAGCGGTTGTTGCAAAAATCAAAGACTCTTGGAAGCAAGTGACCGACACTGCGGGTAAACCAGTACTGTAATTGTATTGCTCGGGACTGCGCCATCATCAATTGATGGCCGGTCCTTTGTTGCATCCAGCTTGTGGTCATTGTTGGCTTCACAATGTTCAAATGGATGCCCGAAAATATGTCTAAGGAATAGATGTGACTATGATTCAAAATTCAACAGAATTTTCAAAAGAATTGAACTCGCCAGTCATTCAGCGCCTGCACCCTAAGCCCTGGGTGGATCAGGCGTTTCGGTTATTGACGCAGGCCAATGCATGGTTGGTGCTGATACTGCTGGTGGGGATTATCGTGTCCTTGGTGCTCGGTTCTATGCCCACGTGGCAAAAAGAAGGCTTTGGCTTTCTGACCAAGGAGCAGTGGGACACAGCAGCAGGTGACTTTGGTGCGCTGGGTCCTGTGGCTGGTACGCTCATCACGTCTGGTATTGCTTTGTTTTTGGCATTGCCTGTGAGTGTGGGGATTGCGATGTTCCTCACGGAGCTCGCACCAGCGTGGTTGCGTCGTCCACTCGGTACAGCGATCGAGCTGCTGGCTGCGATTCCATCGATTATTTATGGCATGTGGGGCTTGTTCGTGATTGCACCGCTGTTCATCAAGTATGTACAGCCATTTTTGGCCGTGACTTTGGGCAATGTACCTGTGCTGGGTAAATTGTTCTCGGGCACGCAGCTGGGTGTTGGCGTGCTCACCGCGGGTGTGGTGCTGGCGATTATGATTGTGCCGTTTATTACGGCGGTGTTGCGCGATGTGTTTAGTCTCGTGCCGCCGATGCTCAAAGAGTCCGCCTATGGTCTGGGCGCAACGACCTGGGAAGTGGTGCGCAATGTGGTGATTCCGCACACCAAAATCGGCATGGTGGGCGGTGTGATGCTCGGTCTGGGCCGTGCGCTTGGCGAGACCATGGCGGTGACCTTCGTGATTGGTAATTCGCATGGCTTGAACCTGTCTTTGTTCGCGCCAGGCAACAGCATTGCCTCGACCTTGGCCAATGAATTTAATGAAGCGAGCTCGGATGAGCACCGCTCGGCCTTGTTGGCTTTGGCGCTGGTCTTGTTCCTCATCACCACGATTGTGCTGGCATTTGCCAAGTGGTTGATTTCGCGCAATGTTCAAAAATAAGGACGCACAAATGAATATTCAAGAATTAATGGACAACCCACTGTACCGCCGACGCAAGTGGACCAACCGCGTGATGTTGGTCTTGGCTGGGGTGGCGATTGTGATTGGTTTGTTTTGGCTCTCGTGGATTATGTGGACGCTGTTTAGCAAGGGTCTGCCTGCGCTGAGTCACACGTTATTTACAGAAATTACGCCACCTGCAGGTGAAACAGGCGGTGG
This sequence comes from uncultured Hydromonas sp., assembly GCA_964506355.1. Classification (GTDB taxonomy): domain Bacteria; phylum Pseudomonadota; class Gammaproteobacteria; order Burkholderiales; family Burkholderiaceae; genus CTSOIL-112. Next base: position 703 of record CAZDLD010000140.1, on the reverse strand, counting down.
TCTGGCCAATGCGATTGTCGGTAGTGTGATGATGGTGGCGGTCGCCACGCTCATCACCACGCCGATTGGCATTTTGGCTGGGACGTATTTGGCCGAGTACGGTCGCAACAATGCGTTCAGCCAAGTGGTGCGCTTTATCAATGACATCTTGCTCTCGGCGCCGTCGATTGTGGTGGGTATGTTTGTGTTTTTGATTGCGTATTATGGATTGGGTCTGCGCCAAAATGCCTATTCGGGTTGGGCGGGCGCATTTGCCTTGGCGATTATTATGTTGCCAGTGGTGGTTCGCACCACCGATGATATGCTCAAACTGGTGCCAAATACTTTACGTGAGGCCGCTGTGGCACTGGGCACACCGTATTGGAAAATGATTTTTACCATAGGCTACCGCGCTGCACGCACGGGGATGCTCACGGGCTTGTTGCTGGGCGTCGCACGCATTTTCGGCGAAACCGCACCATTGCTGTTCACCGCATTTGGTAATAATTTTTGGAACACGAATATGTCCGACCGCATGGCCAGTTTGCCTCAGGTCATCAATCAATTCGGTTTGTCTCCTGATGAGAACTGGAACAACCTCGCATGGGGTGGGGCGATTTTAATCACCCTGTTTGTGCTGCTCATCAATATTGTGACGCGTTGGTACTCGTCACGCCAAGATTAAGAAAAAGGATAAAACATGCTGACCAATAATGTCGATATG
>CAZDLD010000139.1:3788-4394 GCA_964506355.1 uncultured Hydromonas sp. | reverse complement strand
AACTTTCTGGCTTCGCCGCCTTTGGTCTTGGCGTATGCGCTCGCGGGCATGATGAACATTGATTTGAGCCGCGAACCGCTGGGCATAGACGCGGTCGGTATGCCGGTGTACCTCAAGGACATTTGGCCATCCAACGAGTCGATCAAGGACTTGTTGCCCATTGCGTTTAACCCGAGTACTTTCCAAAGCAAATACCGCAACCTTGCCCAAGAATCCCCACTCTGGCAGGCCATCAAAACACCCGTTGGCGCAGTTTATCCGTGGCCTGAATCCACCTATATTGCGCGACCGCCTTTCTTTGATGGGTTCTCCTTAGAGCCCGCCGCCGTCGCAGGCATCACTCAGGCCAAAGCCCTACTCATCGTCGGCGACTCCGTGACCACCGACCATATTTCGCCTGCGGGTTCATTCAAACCTGACACCCCAGCAGGCCAATGGCTGATGACGCACGGCATCTCCGCCAAGGATTTCAACAGCTATGGTTCGCGACGCGGACATTTTGAGGTCATGGTGCGTGGAACTTTTGCCAATGTGCGGCTGCGCAATTTGATGCTGCCCGCCGCAGCTGATGGCTCGCGCATCGAAGGTGGCTACACCGTGTACGAT
>CAZDLD010000139.1:0-3778 GCA_964506355.1 uncultured Hydromonas sp. | reverse complement strand
CCTCGATATTCGATGCGGCAGCGCAGTACCGTCAGCGTGGCGTGTCCACCTTGATTTTCGCGGGGGAAGAATATGGCTCTGGTTCGTCGAGAGATTGGGCGGCCAAGGGCGCGCAACTGTTGGGTGTGCGTGCGGTCATTGCGCGCTCGTTCGAGCGCATTCACCGCGCCAACTTGGTCGGAATGGGCATCTTGCCGCTGCAATTTATCGGCACAGATTCAGCCAGTAGCCTGAGCATCAGCGCGAGCGACACGTTTGAAATCCTCAACGTGGACAAGCCCATCGCGCCCCAGCAGATGTTCACCCTGCGCATACACCGCGCAAATGGCGCGACACACACTGTCGAGCTGCGTTGCCGTATTGACACGCCCATCGAGGTGGACTATTTTCGTCACGGCGGGATTTTGCCCTATGTGTTGCGCCAAATTCTGACCAACGAGCGAGGAGCCTCACATGACATCGTACCGCACTGAATCAGACAGCATGGGCGGCGTTCAGGTCGCCAATGACGCACTCTGGGGTGCGCAGACTCAGCGCGCCATTGAGCATTTTCAGATTGGGCGCGACCGATATGTCTGGTCGCCACCTGTCATTCGCGCTTTGGGTTTGGTGAAAAAATCAGCCGCGTTAAGCAATCTGTCTTTGGGGCAACTGCCCTCCGAGATAGGCAACTCGATTGTTCTCGCTTGCGATGAAGTGATTGCGGGGCAGTTCGATGCGCATTTTCCGTTGGTGATTTTTCAGACGGGTTCGGGGACACACTCCAATATGAACACGAACGAAGTTATCGCCAATCGCGCCAATCAATTGCTCGGTGCTCAGCTGGGGCAACAGTACCCAGTCCACCCGAACGACCATGTCAATCGCAGTCAGTCGTCCAATGATGTGTTCCCAACCGTGATGCACGTAGCGATTGCGCAGGCACTGCATGCCCAGTTGCTGCCCAGTGTTGCGGCGTTGCGCAACACCTTCGCCGCGCAATCGGCGCAATGGATGCACATCATCAAATCAGGCCGCACCCATTTACAGGACGCTGCGCCTTTAACTGTGGGGCAGGAGTTCGGCGCATGGGTCGCCCAACTCGATGACGCGTGTGAGGGCTTGCGCGCCAGTGGGGCGCGTGTGAACGAATTGGCCATTGGCGGCACTGCAGTTGGCACAGGACTGAACGCACCCGCCCAGTTCGACACGCTGTGCGCGCAACACCTAGCCGAGATGACAGGGCAGCCATTCGTGAGCGCCAGCAATAAATTTGCCGCGCTCGCGGCGCACGATAATTTAGCCAGTCTGTCCGCGCAGACGCGCACGCTGGCAGGGGCATTGCTAAAAATTACCAACGACATTCGCTGGCTCGCCAGTGGTCCGCGCTGCGGCATCGGCGAGCTGCGCATCCCGAGCAATGAGCCAGGTTCGTCGATTATGCCCGCGAAAGTCAACCCCACTCAATGCGAGGCGCTGAGTATGGTGTGCGTGCATGTGTATGGCAACGACGCTGCGATTGCCTTTGCCGCCAGTCAGGGGAATTTCCAGCTCAATGCGTACAAGCCGTTGATGCTGCATCACTTGCTCGATTCGATGCAGCTGCTGGGCGAAGCGGTGGCCTCATTCAATCACTATTGTGCCAGCGGCATCGAGCCTGAACAAGCGCGCATCGAATGGCTGCTCAGTCAAAACCTCATGCTCGCAACTGCGCTCAATCCGCACATCGGCTACGACAAAGCCAGCCAAATTGCCAAGGCCGCGCTGACGCAAAACATCAGTCTGCGCGACGCGGCGCTGGCGCACGGGGTGCTGCCAGAGGATTTTGATGCGTGGGTGCGCCCCAAGGACATGGTGGGACTGTAAGTTCGCACCGCTTTAGGGATTAACGACTCAACTATGGCTCAACGGTTGACCGTTGTTCAGCAATTGCGCCACATAGCGCGCCAGCAAGTCCACTTCAAAGTTGATGGCGTCGCCTGCCGAGAGGTATTGAAACACCGTGTGCGCCATGGTGTGCGGAATCAAATTGATGCTGCCGAACACACGCCCACTCTCGCTCCAGACGCGGTTCACTGTCAGGCTCGTGCCGTTGAGCGTGACCGAGCCTTTGTCCGCGAGAAAGCGCTGCCACTGCGCATCAGCACTGAACACCAGCTCATACGACTCGCCAATCGGCGCGAGCGACTCGATGCGCGCCACGTCATCGACGTGTCCACTCACCAGATGACCGCCGAGGCGATCGGACAGGCGCATGGCTTTTTCTAAATTCACGTGTCCTGTTGTGTCCAAGCCTGCGGTTTTGTTCAAACTTTCACGCGAGACATCAACCGCGAAGGTTTTGGCCGCCGCGTCCATGCTGACCACGGTCATGCACGCGCCATTGATGGCAATCGAGTCGCCCAGCCCCACGTCGGACAAGTCCAAGGCCACGGTCTGCACCAGCAAACGCACGCCCGCATCCGCACTGTTTGCACTATCTGCAGCCAGTGGCGTCACCGAGGCGATTTGCCCCACATCAGCAATAATTCCAGTAAACATATACAATCCCAATCAGCGTTTATACTCTGCAATTCTAACATTTTACAAAGCCCCCACATGCAAACTATTCAACTCGGTCGCTCTGACCTACACGTTCCGCCCATTTGCTTGGGCACCATGACCTTTGGCGAGCAGGTCAACGAGAGCGATGCGCACCGCATCCTCGCCCACTCGCTTACGCGTGGCGTGAATTTCCTCGACACGGCCGAGATGTACGCGGTGCCGCCCAAGGCCGAGACCTTCAACGCCACCGAAACCATCATCGGCAACTATTTCGCCGCGAACGCAGGCGCACGCGAGCAGTGGACCGTCGCCACCAAGGTCGCTGGCCCCTCACGCGGTATGCCGTGGATACGTGGCGGCAGTGCTGACTTGTCGGGTGAGGACATCATCCGCGCCTGCGAGGGCAGCCTGCAACGCTTGCAAACCGACGTGATTGACCTGTACCAAATCCACTGGCCCACACGCTCGACACCGATGTTTGGCAGCGTGTATTTCCAGCCGAATCAATCCGCCGCCGAAATCAACGACAAAATCCACGAGCAACTCGCCGCGCTCGGTCAACTCGTACAAGCAGGCAAAATCAAAGCCGTGGGACTGTCGAACGAAACCGCGTACGGCGTGCACAGCTTCATACAGATGGCGGAGCAGCACGATTTGCCCCGCGTGGCAACGGTGCAAAACCCCTACTCGCTGTTGAACCGCTCGGATGAGAATGGATTGGACGAGACCATGCGCATGCTCGACGTGTCGCTGCTGGCGTACTCGCCCTTGGCGTTTGGACTGCTCACGGGCAAATACGACGCAGAGGGTTTGACTGGCGCGAGCACGCCCGATGAAGCACGCATGAAAAAATTCCCATCGATGCGCAAGCAACGTTGGGGGCGTACCGAAGCACTAGAGACCGCACGACTGTACAATCAACTGGCGCGCACCCATGGGCTAACGCCGACGCAATTGGCTTTGGCATTTTGTTACCAAAAGTGGCAGGTCGCCAGCACCATCATCGGCGTGACCTCGCTGGCGCAGCTGGATGAATGCATCGATGCGCTGGATGTGAATTTGAGCGAAGATGTTTTGCAGGCCATCGATGCCATCCGCTGGGTGCATCGTGATCCTGCGCAGTGAATGTTGTAAAGAATGTTGCAGTGAGATTTGCAGTCAGAATATCTGGTGCGAATTAAAAAAGGTGAGCCACGGCTCACCTTTTTCTTTGGTTAAAGCCCCTCCCCCAAGTGGGGGAGGGGTTGGGGAGAGG
>CAZDLD010000138.1:0-4423 GCA_964506355.1 uncultured Hydromonas sp. | reverse complement strand
GCATTCGGGCGGTCTGCAACGAGGCAAAAATATAATAGCAACAAACTACAGAATTTTTCAGAACTGCTTGCAAGATTTACTTTCAAAGAACAACATCGCCGACCCTAATGATGCGTATGAGATTTTACTCCTTCATTTCAAAAACATCCCACGAGGTGGAGTAAATGTCATTACAGAAATACTACACACCATAAATAACGACAGCTTTGGTATTATGAATCAAAACTCTTCCTCAGGAATGCTTTTGGCAGGCTATAATTTCCCGAAACAGCCTGGCAAATCAAATATTTCTTCGACTACCTACGCGGATTTTTGCAAAAAGGGTGCATCTATATGTGAGCAATTGAAGTTGAATAATTTCACAGAACTTGATGCTTTATTTAATTACGCATACTGGGATTAGCCCGCAACAAGTAGCGGCTTGTGCGTAATCGCCCGATTTTCACATCACGCCTTTTTCACAAAAGCCATCACCGCCGCAAAGGCGATGAACGCACCGCCTGTCACGCGATTGAAGATGCGCAACACGCGCTCTTGACGCAGGAAGCCAGCCAAACTCAGCCCGCCCAGCGCATAGATGCTGTACCACAGCATTTCCACCGCCGAAAATGTCAGCAGCAATATCAACACCTGTGGCAACTGCGCTGCATTCGCATTCAGAAACTGCGGTAAAAATGCCACCGCGAACAACAGGGCTTTTGGATTGCTCGCCGCGGTGAAGAACGCCGTGCGGTACAGCACCCACGCCGATTCGGCAGATTGAGATTCTTGCGCCATGCCGACTGCGTGCACGGGCGCGGTCCAGACTTTATACCCGAGATAGACCAAATACGCCGCGCCCGAGTAGCGCAGCACATCGAACAACAGCGCCGAGCGCATCAGCACCAAGCCCACGCCCGCCGCCGAAATCGACAGCATGATGAGCAGCGCACTCATGCAGCCCAACATCCCCGCCACCGAACGGCGAAATCCATAGCGCACGCTTTGATTGAGTATGAGCAGCATATTCGGCCCAGGTGCGGCTGAGACCAAGAATGTCGCGGTGACGAACAGCCACCATGTGGTTAAATTCATGCCATCTCCTAATGTTGTACCGTCTGATTGCTCGCATCCACCGAATGCACGCGCACCGCCCAAATCACCCCCGATAGCGCGAGCGCCATCGCCAGCCACTCGAGCAAGCGCGGCGTACGCACATCGTAGACAAAGCCATACACAAGCGAGAACAGCGTCTCACTCATCAGCATCTGTCCCGACAGGCTAATCGGCAATGCATGACTGGCGACATTCCACAGAATATTGCCCAGCCACGAAGCGAGAAATGCAATGACCACGCCACCGATGAGTAAAAACTTCAACCACGGCAGCTGCGCATCGGTGTTGATGGCAAAAATACTGTTGGGTGCAAACTGTGCGACCAGCAAGCCTGCGCCCAAAGTCACCACCGCCAGCAGCGCGGTGGTCACGCCGCACAGATCCGACCAAGTTTTTGGCTCAATTGCGTTGTGACTGCGCAGGTAGCGTGCGTTATTCACCGCCGCCAATGTCCACAGGATGAGCGCGCCCGCGGCGGCACACAGTGCCAAGACTTTTTGCGTGGGCGTGCTCGCCAGTTGCGCGTTTGCATGGCTGAACAAATCATAACTGATGGTCACAATCCCCAGCACCATCAGCGCAATCGGCGCGAGCAACTGACGCGTGTGTATCGAGCCCGCATCGTTGCGCCCCATCAGCGCGATGGTCACGGGTAACATGCCAATAATTAAGGTCGTTGGCGCGATGCCGCCGTATTTCACACCCGTGGCCAAACACACATAATAAAAAATATTCGCCTGCAAGGAAATCTTCACCAGCATGCGCCAGTCCTCGGCGGTCAAGCGAGGCCACACCGCACGCAGCGCACGCCATGAGAGCAAAGCGGCGAATAAGCCGTAACACAGGTAACGCAGCACCATCTGCGACATCGGCGAGAATTCGGGTGTGACGCGTGGGTATAGAAACACCAAGCCCCACATCGCACCCGCGAGTATGCCTGCGGCGACGCCACGGCGAAACATCTGCTGTGAGGGGTGTGCTTGCGGCATAGATGGGCTCGTATGTTAAGGTCAGTAGCGGCGAAATGATGTGATTTAAATGCAAATAGTGCAATTTTCAACCCGGTCGCGCACATATGAAAAGCCCGCAGCGACGCACGCTACGGGCTATGTGCGGCATATTCTAACACGCGAAATCCAAATTTAACGTATAATTTTGCTTTGCCGAAAGGAACCCCACCATGCGTATCTTGCAAAAAGCGCTCACTTTTGACGACGTACTTCTCGTACCCGCTTATTCCAACATCCTCCCCCGCGACGCGACGATGAAGACCCAGCTCTCGCGCAACATCACGCTGAATATTCCTCTGGTTTCTGCCGCCATGGACACCGTGACTGAATCACGCTTGGCGATTGCGCTCGCGCAAGAAGGCGGCATCGGCATCATTCACAAAAACCTCACCCCAGCCAAACAAGCCCTCGAAGTGGCGAAAGTCAAACGCTACGAGTCGGGTATTTTGCGCGACCCCATCACCGTCACGCCTGAGATGACCATTCGTCAAATCTTGGAACTGGCCGAAGAAGCTGGCGTATCGGGCTTCCCTGTCGTGTCTAACAAAAAAGTCGTGGGCATCATCACCAGCCGTGATTTGCGTTTCGAAGAAGAATTGGACGCAAAAGTCGCGGACAAAATGACCCCGCGTTAACGCCTGATTACCGTCAAAGACGAGGACGACTTGACCGTCGCCAAAAAATTATTGAACAAACACCGCTTAGAGCGCGTCGTCGTGATTAACGATGACGACGAGCTGCGCGGTCTGGTCACTGTAAAAGACATTCAAAAAGCCACCACCCATCCAAACGCGACCAAGGACGCACGCGGTCAGCTGCGCGTCGGCGCGGCGGTCGGCGTCGGCCCTGAGAATGACGAGCGTGTGCGTCTACTCGCGCAAGCAGGTGTGGACGTCATCATCGTTGACACCGCGCACGGTCACTCGCAAGGCGTGCTCGACCGCGTCAAATGGGTTAAAGAAAACTACCCACACATTGATGTGATTGGTGGCAACATCGCCACGGCGGACGCCGCACTCGCACTGGTCGAACACGGTGCGGACGGTGTGAAAGTCGGCATTGGTCCTGGTTCAATCTGCACCACGCGCATCGTCGCAGGTGTGGGCGTACCGCAAATTTCAGCGATTGCCAATGTGGCCAAAGCCCTCGAGGGCACAGGCGTGCCGCTCATCGGCGACGGCGGCATCCGCTACTCAGGCGACGTAGCCAAAGCGCTGGCAGCAGGTGCGTACACCGTGATGCTCGGCTCGATGTTCGCAGGTACCGAAGAATCACCGGGCGAAGTCGTGCTCTACCAAGGTCGCTCGTACAAAGAATACCGCGGCATGGGCAGCCTCGGCGCGATGGCGCAAGGCTCGAAAGACCGCTACTTCCAAGACAACGAAGGCAATGTCGACAAACTCGTACCCGAAGGCATCGAAGGCCGTGTGTCGTACAAAGGCTCAGTGCTGGCGATAGTGCACCAGCTCATCGGCGGCGTGCGCTCATCCATGGGCTACTGCGGCTGCGCCTCGATCGAAGATCTGCGCACCAAAGCAGAATTCGTCGAAATTTCATCGGCGGGCATGCGCGAGTCGCACGTACACGATGTGCAGATTACCAAGGAAGCGCCGAATTATTCGGTGGGTTAATTACATCTCTCTTAGGGTGGGCGCTGCCCACCCTTTGTTATTCAATTCCCGTTTTTGAGCATTATTTTTCGAAAGTCATCATGTCCAACCAACACGATAAAATCCTCATCATTGATTTTGGCTCTCAAGTCACCCAGCTCATCGCTCGCCGTGTGCGCGATGCGGGTGTGTTCGCTGAAATTTACCCCTACGATGTCAGCCCCGAGTTCGTTCAGAACTACGGCGCGAAAGGCGTCATCCTCTCGGGCGGGCCGAACTCGGTCACCGAGGGCGACACGCCCCGCGCACCGCAATGTGTGTTTGAGCTCGGCGTGCCTGTGCTGGGCATCTGCTACGGCATGCAGACGATGGCACAGCAACTCGGCGGCAAGGTTGAGACCGCAGAGGCACTGGGCAAGCCACGTGAATTTGGCTTTGCCAAAATCCGTGCACGCGGTCACACCGCGCTGTTCAACAATATTCAAGATGAAACCAGCCCTGAGGGGCACGGTCTGCTCAACGTTTGGATGAGCCACGGCGATTCGGTGTCGCAATTGCCTGAGGGGTTCTCGCTGATGGCTGAGACCGACGCTTGCCCGATTGCGGGGATGGCGGATGAATCACGTCATTTTTACGCAGTACAGTTCCATCCCGAGGTCACGCACACCACTCAGGGCGAGGCGATGTTGGCGCGCTTTGTCAAGGAGA
>CAZDLD010000137.1:2060-4447 GCA_964506355.1 uncultured Hydromonas sp. | reverse complement strand
CCATACACCTGAGTATCGGTCAATACGGGATGCGCTTCAAAAAAGCGTGTCATCACAATGTCATTCTCAAGCAATCCGCGTTTGGCACGCCACAACAATCGTGCGCGGCGCACGGCATCGGTGACTTCATTCTTGGCAATCGCGCCCAAAGGCGCGTTATCTGGGGTCATTTCCATCTCCATCCTTTTTAATCTTTAATATCACATATACTCAACTTGGAAGAGCCGCTCAAATTCACATAGATCATCTGGCAAACCACTTCAGTCTGATGCAATTGGCGCGAATTATAATGTAAAACCCTGCCACACACGCCTAAAATTCATACCGAGCATAAAAATCCAAGTTTCTCATTAATCTTAATACATGATTGATACACAATTGCGCTAAATACTGCATTCCTCAGCATAAAATTGCAGTACATTTGTGCTATTTTTAGTCAAGCTTACGGATTACTTACGATTAAATGACGTGAACTTACACCCTTCTTACAGCAACTGTCATAAACTTCCAAAAAAATGCAGTTATCCAAAATAGTTATTGAAATTATTACAATTGCATCACTATAATGGCGTCTGTTAAAAATTTATTTTTTAAATTCACCCGTGACGTAATTTTACGCACGTATTCTTTAAAGGAGATGATGTATGTCATTAAAAGAAACCTTGAGACAAAAAATCGAGGCACACCGTCCTCGCACCACGCGTTTGATCAAAGAATTTGGCAAAATCAAAATCGACGAGGTTACGATTGACCAATGTATCGGCGGTGCACGTGACATTCGTGCTTTGGTGACCGACATCTCTTATTTGGATCCACAAGAAGGCATCCGCTTCCGTGGTAAAACCATCCCCGAAACATTTGCCGCTTTGCCAAAAGCACCGAACTCTGAGTACCCCACTGTTGAATCATTCTGGTATTTCTTGTTGACTGGCGAAATTCCAAACGCGGAACAAGTGACCGAAGTGGTAGCTGACTTTAAAGTGCGTCAAGAAGTGCCTTCTTATGTATTTGACATTTTGCGCGCAATGCCACGTGACACACACCCAATGACGATGTTGTCAACTGCGGTTTTGGCTTTGCAAAACGACTCTCAGTTCCATGATGCATATAGCAACGGTAAATTCAATAAAGCAACTGCATGGGAATACGTGTACGAAGACGCAAGCAACATCGTTGCACGTATCCCAGTTGTAGCAGCTTTCATCTACAACTTGAAATACCGTGATGACAAGCAAATCGACATCCATTCTGATTTGGACATGGGCGCGAACTTCGCACACATGATTGGTCAAACCACTGAATACCAAGACGTTGCGCGTATGTACTTCATCTTGCACTCTGACCACGAGTCAGGCAATGTGTCAGCACACACCACCCACTTGGTTCACTCAGCTTTGTCTGATCCTTACTATGCATACTCAGCTGGCTTGAACGGCTTGGCAGGTCCTTTGCACGGTTTGGCCAACCAAGAGGTTTTGGAATGGACTTTGGAATTCCAAGAAAAATACTGTAAAGATCAAGAACCAACTAAAGAGTTGTTGACTGCTGCATTGTGGGACACATTGAACTCAGGTCAAGTGATTCCAGGTTACGGTCACGCGGTATTGCGCAAAACCGATCCACGTTACACATCACAACGTGAATTCTGCTTAAACACAGAAGGCTTGAAAGACGATCCATTGTTCAAATTGGTGTCTATGATTTATGAAGTGGCTCCAGGCGTATTGACTGAGCACGGCAAAACCAAAAACCCATGGCCTAACGTCGATTCACAATCTGGCGTGATTCAATGGTACTACGGCGTACGTGAATTCGATTTCTACACGGTGTTGTTCGGTGTGGGTCGTGCGTTGGGTTGTATGGCTAACATCACTTGGGATCGTGCTTTGGGTTATGCCATCGAACGTCCAAAATCAGTGACCACAGATATGCTCGAAAAATGGGCAGCTGAAGGTGGCCGTCAAATGTCTTAATGACAGCGACGCGCAACACAGCTTGCACAAACAAAAAGGATGCCTCGGCATCCTTTTTGTTTTGTATTTTCAGCTGATTTTGCAGTTCAGCACCCGCTCAAAACCGTCCCAATTGTGGTTTAACGACGCCCTGTCATCGCCTGTGCCAACGTGCCCAAATCCACTTGTTCCAACTCACTGCCCACAGGCACCCCCTTGGCCAAACGGGTCACGCGCAGCCCCCGCGCCATGAGTTGCTCAGCAATGTAATGAGCGGTGAGTTCGCCCTCATTGGTGAAATGCGTGGCCAAAATCACCTCCTGCACCACCCCATCACACGCCCGCGCAATCAATTGATCCATCGCAATCGCTTTCGGGCCAATACCTTCGAGCGGGTTTAAATGGCCGGCCAGCACAAAATACAGGCCTTTATAC
>CAZDLD010000137.1:0-2050 GCA_964506355.1 uncultured Hydromonas sp. | reverse complement strand
CATAGCGATGTCGCTCGGCCCCATACCTTCCAAGGGGTTCAAATGTCCTGAGAGTACGAAATATTTGCCTTGATAGGTCAAGGTCTGCTCAATCAGCAGCTGATCCATGGGCGACTGCACCACGCACAGCAGCTCTGCACGGCGTTTCGGGTTGGCGCAAGTTTGGCACACGGCGTTGTCCGTCAAGGTATAGCATTGCTCACAATGACGCAAATGCGCCAGTGCATCGTTGATGGCGCTGGCCAAATGCTGCGCCCCTTCGCGCTCGTGCTGCAATAGCGTAAACGCCAAACGTTGTGCAGATTTGTTGCCCACATTGGGCAACACGCGTAAGGCATCAATCAATACTTGAATTCGATCTAAAGGTTCGGCCATATTAAGTCGGTGTTTTCTCTAAAAATTTTTGAACTTGTCCAGACAAGTAGGTCCAAACCACTTGCGCGGCAGCGTTACTGGTCAATTCCGCATGATCGTACGCGGGCGCGACCTCGACGCAGTCCATCCCCACCCAATTGACATCCGCAGTCAACTCCAGCAGAGTGAATGCCTGATTGGTGGTCAAGCCCCCCACTTCGGGCGTGCCCGTACCGGGTGCGAACGCAGGGTCCAAACAATCGATATCGAAGGTCAAATAAGCGGGCAAACCTTTGGCCGAGAGCCTTGCCCGCACAGCCGCAATGACCTGCTCGAGTTGCCCAACTGACTCCAAGCCGCGCAAATCACGCGCCGTGTAAATCAATCCACCTTGGTCACTCACATACTCACGCGCTGCACGCTCGCCTGCTGAGCGTATGCCAATTTGCACGAAACTGTGCGCATCCACCAGCCCCTCTTGAATCGCCTCATACACCCAAGTGCCATGCCCCGAAGGTTCGCCAAAATGATCGCTCCACGTGTCGCAGTGCGCATCAAAATGCAGCACCGCCAATGGCTGACCACAATGCGCTCGATACGCACGCAGCAGTGCCAAGGTCACAGAATGATCGCCCCCGAGCCAACACATGTGGTACTGCTCAATCAGCGCTGGGATGTGTTGCGCCAACTCCGCCCGCATCGCGGTCAAATCGGTGTTTGGCGTCGCCAAATCGCCTATATCGTGTAAATACTCAAAAGGCGAAACATTAAAAAACGGATGAATGCCATCGCACAGCATCTGACTGGCGGCACGTATCGCGGCGGGCGCGAACCTTGCGCCTGGGCGGTTGGTCACAGCGCCATCATAGGGAATTCCCGCAATGCCGAACGGGCGCTGCGCGGTCAGCTCCGTACTCGGGACACTCAAAAATCGATTTTGGCTCAGGTAAGCAAAACTGTGCTTCATGGCTCACTCCATTCTTTCCTAAAATTAGTCTGACATAATGCAGTATATACCACTGATTTTCAAGTCAATCAGCACATTGAGAACCATCTTCAGTTATCATGTCGCTGATAACGTGAATCCCCTCAGCATTTCAAGAAACACAATTAACACTATAAACACAACAACCACAACCCTTACACCAATTGGAGCACACCATGAACACCACCCTCAAAAATCTATTGTTGGCCACCTCAACTGCCGCTATATTGACCGCCTGTGCAGGCATGCCTATGGGCGTAGGCGGCTTGCCTGGCACTGGTGCCACCGTATCGCTGCCCGGTAGCAACTGGACCGTTCAAAGCATCAACGGCGTCGCCGTCACCAGCCAAATGCATCCCACCTTGACATTCGGCACCACCATGCAACTGACGGGTCATACCTCTTGCAACACTTATATTTCTGGCTACGTAACCACAGGCAGCATGCTGATTGTCAAACAAGGCGTCAGCACCAAGATGGCCTGTGACAAAGCCGTGATGGATCAAGAAACACGCTTTCTCAAACAATTGTCCGCCACGCAAATGTGGAGCATCGATGCCAGCGGCAAGCTCAATCTGATTGGCACATCGGGCACCATCGTCGCCACGCGCCAATAAAATCGGTTCAGCACACAAACAAAAACCCCGTGAGTTCACGGGGTTTTTGTTCAAAAAGCACACCTTACAGAGCGACTTGAGCGCCCAATTGCAC
>CAZDLD010000136.1:0-4471 GCA_964506355.1 uncultured Hydromonas sp. | reverse complement strand
ATAGCCGCGGGCAATGATGCGAGTTTAGTGCAATTGGCAGCAGGTCAGGCTTGTAGGATATTCACAGGCGCACCGTTGCCCAAAGGATGCAATGCGGTGATTGCACAAGAGCACACCACATTAATTTCGGAACAATTGCACTGCACACAAGCACCCAAGCGGAATAATAATATTCGAGTTCGTGGTGAAGATTTTGTAGTGGGTAAAGTCTTGCTGAACAAGGGTGAAATGCTCACACCACAAGCCATCGGATTGCTCGCGTCTCAAGGCTATGAAAAATTGCCTGTGCATCAACGTCTGCGCGTCACGGTTTTTTCCACAGGGGATGAGCTAATCGAACCTGGCGAGCCTCTAAGTGCTGGCTTGATATTCGATGCCAATCGTTATCAGCTCTTGAGTTGGTTAAGGGCGTTAAATTGTGAGGTGGTTGATGGCGGCATACTCTCAGATAATTTGGCGCTGACCGCAGAGCAACTTATCCAAGCGTCCAGACACAGCGAACTCATCATCACCAGCGGTGGCGCCTCCGTTGGAGAAGAAGACCATATCAAATCTGCCATCAGCTCAGTTGGCGAGTTGACCCAATGGAAATTGGCGATAAAACCAGGCAAGCCATTTGCTTGGGGACGCATCGCACAGACGCAAGTGATGATGCTGCCAGGCAATCCTGTCGCTACGTTTGTGACTTTTAAAATGTTGGTAGAACCAGCGATTCGAAAGGGTATGGGAGCAATCACGAAAAGTGAACCCTCGCTTTATGCGCGTGCAAGTTTTTTGACTTTAAAGAGCGAGCCAAGACGAGAGTTCCTGCGTGGCACACTGTGGTTTGATGGGCAAGGTTTGGCTCATGTGGATAAATTGTGTAACCAAGGCTCGCACATGTTATCTGCCTGCGTGCAAGGCAATTGTTTAATCGAAATTCCACCAAATGCGTTGATTAAGAAAAATGCTATGGTCGCAGTGCATCGGTATTGATGTTTTTTTTAGAAAGTATGATGAACATGTCTGAAAAACTATCCTGCATCAAAATTGGATTGGTCTCTACATCAGATCGCGCTAGCGCTGGGGTGTATACCGATGAGGGATTGCCTGCACTGAGGGCATGGCTCGATTGCGCAATTCGCAATCCAATTGAGTATTTTGAGCGCCTTATTCCCGATGAGCAGGCCATCATTGAGCAAACTTTGATTCAATTGTGCGACATTGAACATTGCGATTTGGTGTTGAGCACAGGTGGAACCGGCCCCGCGCCACGGGATGTCACCCCAGACGCAACTCGGGCGGTGGTGCAACGCGAGATGCAGGGCTTTGGTGAGCAGATGCGCCAGATAAGTTTGTATTATGTGCCCACCGCTGTTCTATCACGTCAAACAGCAGGCATACGCGGGCAGACATTGATTGTCAATTTGCCAGGCAGGCCTAAAGCAATCGCAGAAACTTTAGAAGGCGTGCGTAACTCGACGGGTGAAATCATCGTGCACGGCATATTCGCTTCAATGCCGTATTGTATTGAATTGATTGGAGGCGCGAGCATATATACCGATGAACACGTGGTGCAAGCGTTTCGCCCCAAGGCTAAATAGCGCAAGTACGCTCAGCGCAGACCGCACACCGCACAGAGCGGATTGCGCTCAAGTTTGAAACTCAGCCATTCATGTTCTAAGCAATTGTAGGACTGCAATTGTCCTGTCGGTATAGGTAGGCGTAACAACACTTGCAAAGCCAAACTCGCTTGCATCGCACCGATCACGCCAACCAGTGGCGCAAAAATACCTAGCGTGGCACACGCACCATCGCTGACATCGTTAGCGGGGGGGAATGCGCAGGCGTAGCACGGACTCTCAGAGTCACGCGCATCATACACCGCCAACTGTCCTTCAAAGCGCACGGCAGAGCCCGAAACCAAAGGTGTTTTTGTGTGCACGCACGCAAGATTAATCGCATGGCGCGTGGTGAAGTTGTCCGTGCAATCAATCGCGACATCTACGGATTGTGTCAGGGTGAACAATTGTGCTTGGTCCACACGCGCCTGCACTACACACACTTGAATTTCAGGATTGAGTGCGTGTATGGCTTTTTCCATCGTGAGTGTTTTTGCTTGACCGATGTCATCAGTGCGATAGGTGGTTTGGCGTTGCAAGTTCGATAGTTCAATCAAGTCAGAATCAACGATGGTCAAGTGTCCGACCCCA
Organism: uncultured Hydromonas sp.; assembly: GCA_964506355.1. Taxonomy (GTDB): domain Bacteria; phylum Pseudomonadota; class Gammaproteobacteria; order Burkholderiales; family Burkholderiaceae; genus CTSOIL-112. Next base: position 2,279 of record CAZDLD010000136.1, on the reverse strand, counting down.
GAGCTGGCTAAATACGGAATACACGCTGAGCCCAAACCACCACAGCCTACGATAAGCACACGTGCATTGAGCAATAGCGTTTGCCCAGGCAAATCAATGGCATCTAAAAGAATGTGACGAGAATAGCGCTCTAGTTGCTGGTCGGTGAGTTCGGACATGGTTTGATTTTTGGTTGAGGGTTGCATGGTTCGAGTTTACCCCGACCAATGCGCTGACAAAACCCCCCATTCGGCGTAGTGCGTACCTACATCGGCACGCCTACAATCAGCGAAACGCCTTTGAATGGACGCATCATGTTACAAGACCGCTTCGGACGAACCATCGACTACCTACGCATTTCAGTCACAGATCGCTGCGATTTGCGATGCGCCTACTGCATACCCAAAGGGTTTCGCGGATTTGAAGTGCCTCAATCTTGGCTCTCTATTGACGAAATCACTCGAGTGGTGCGCGTGTTTGCATCTATGGGTACGAAGCGAATTCGACTCACCGGTGGCGAGCCGTTGTTGCGCAAGGATCTCACCGACTTGGTCAGTCACATCCGTGCGATTGACGGTGTACAAGACTTATCGCTCTCGACCAACGCCACACGATTGGCGTTGTACGCTTATGAATTGAAACGCGCTGGGCTTGACCGCATCAATGTCAGTCTGGACTCTCTGCGCGGTGAGTGCGTCCGAAGTATTACAGGCAATGACAGTCTGCCAAAAGTATTACAGGGTTTGCGCATCGCCAAAGGTGCGGGTTTTAGTCAAATCAAGCTCAATATGGTCTTATTGCAAGGCATCAATGAGCAAGACGTCAGTGAGATGCTTAATTATTGCATTGAAAACCAATTCACCTTGCGTCTGATTGAAACCATGCCCATGGGTGGAACGGGGCGAGCCATGGGCTATGTCAGTGCCCAACCCATCATTGATGAGCTCATTCACAAACGCCAGCTTCAAGCTGTGCACAAAACTCTGGGCGGCGGCCCTGCGCGTTATTGGCAAACAGCAGACGCAAAAACCACCATCGGTGTCATCACACCTATTTCACAACACTTTTGTGATACCTGCAATCGAGTGCGATTGTCGGTCGATGGTACGCTTTACATGTGCTTGGGGCAGGATGAGAAGTTCGAGTTGCGCCCCATGCTTCGCTCCGGATGCAGCGATGAGCAATTAGAAGCGGCGATTCGTCAAGCCATAGAGCTCAAACCGAAAGAACATGATTTCAATGAGCAACCAGAAAAAATCGTGCGTTTTATGTCAATGACAGGCGGTTAAAGCGAGCGAACACACTGGAAAATTCAAATGAATAACCGACTCATGAAGTCGGTTTTTTTATCGATGAAAAACTCATCCACCAAAAGGATTAGAAGCGCCTACCCAAGTGCGTGTTTGACCCCCACACATCCTGCCAATACCGCTACGGCCTGCGCGCCCGTATGCTAACGACATGCAAAAGTTATTTTTGATGAATGATTAACAACCATATGAGGGGCAACATGAGCCACTTTCTAGACCGATTGAACTTTTTAAATAAAGTAAAAAGCACCTTTGCCGATGGACACGGCGCAGTGGTGAACGAAGACCGAAAATGGGAAGACGCCTATCGAGGGCGTTGGCAGCACGATAAAATTGTGCGCTCGACCCATGGGGTCAATTGTACGGGCTCATGTTCGTGGAAGGTGTATGTGAAAAATGGTTTGATTACCTGGGAAACCCAACAGACCGATTATCCTCGTACGCGTCCAGATTTGCCCAATCACGAACCACGTGGTTGCCCACGTGGCGCATCATACAGTTGGTATGTGTATTCAGCGCAGCGGGTGAAGTACCCAATGGTGCGAGGGCATCTTATGCGCATGTGGCGCGATGCGCGCAACACGATGTCGCCCACTTCCGCATGGGAATACATCAGTCAAGATCCTGAGCGCGCTAAATCATACAAATCCAAACGTGGATTGGGCGGCTTCGTGCGTGCCAATTGGGACGAAGTGAACGAAATCATCGCGGCGGCAAATGCCTATACGGTTAAAAATTATGGACCAGATCGAGTGATTGGGTTTTCCCCCATACCTGCCATGTCCATGGTCTCCTACGCAGCTGGTTCGCGTTACCTGTCTCTGATCGGTGGCGTTCCCTTATCATTCTACGATTGGTATTGTGATTTGCCGCCTGCATCGCCTCAGATTTGGGGTGAACAAACAGACGTGGCAGAATCTGCCGATTGGTACAACTCGACATATTTGATGGTGTGGGGCTCGAATATTCCAATGACACGCACCCCTGATG
>CAZDLD010000135.1:0-4497 GCA_964506355.1 uncultured Hydromonas sp. | reverse complement strand
ACCACCAAATTGTCTGACTGATCATTGACTTGACCGACCAAAAATATAATGCGCTCTTTGAGCAAGCGTGAGTAGATGTAGAAAGAGCGTTCGCCACGTCTGGTCTGTTCAACCACCATCGGAATGAGTCCCAGATTTTGCGGGTCATAGATCATGAAGCCTGTCCTTTTTGTGTTCGGTTCGGAGTTGGATGTGAATTTTCAATATGATAGCTCAAAACGCGCTGGAGCGTTTTGCTCGAGCGGCTTTTTACTGGTAGTTGATGCAATTATTTGTGCGTGGCTTCAATCGAGCGGCGGCAATAACAAATCGGCGCTAACAAGCGCCGATTTGAGTGTGCATCAAGAATGAACAACGACAATCATAATTACTGTTGTGCGTTCATCAATTCTTCAAATGCGATTTCTTTGGTTGTGACTTTGGCACCGTTTAACGCCCAAGCAACCACGTTGTCTTCCATGGTGATCGCTTCGATTTGCGCTTTGCGTTCTGCATCGGTCATATACCATTTGATAAAGCCTTGTGGGTCTTCATAAGCCGCAGCGATTGATTCAACGTGTGTTTGAACTTGCTCAGGGGTCGCTTGCAAGTTGTTTTTCTTCACGATGTCGGCAATCAACAAGCCCAAACGCACACGGCGTTGCGCACGGTCAACGAAGATGTCCGCTGGCAAAGCCATTTTGTCATCAACTGGGATGCCGCGAGCGCGCAAGTCATTGCGGGCATTGCTTTGCAAATGTACGATGTCTTCGTTCACCATAGCCGTTGGTACGTCAAACTCAGCCGATTTAACCAAAGCGTCCATGACGTTGTTTTTGGTGATGCCTTTGGCACGGTTGGCGATTTCGCGTTCCAAGTTGACTTTGATGTCTGCTTGCATTTTGGCAACGTCGCCGTCTTTCACGCCCAATGATTTTGCAAATTCAGAATTCAGCTCTGGCAATTGCGGTGCTGACACTGATTTTACAGTCACTGTGAATTGAGCGGTTTTGCCTGCCAAATCTTTGCTGTGATATTCAGCTGGGAATGGCAAATCAAATGTGCGCTCTTCAGAAGCTTTCAGACCGATAATCGCTGTTTCGAATTCTGGCAACATGCGGCCTTGACCCAATACCAAAGAATAATCGGTGGCGGTGCCGCCATCAAATGCCACGTCGTCCAATTTGCCCAAGAAATCCACCACCACTTGGTCGTCGTTTGCAGCGGCTTTGTCCGCAGCCACGTACTGAACGCGTTGTTGGCGCAGCACGTCGAGGGTGCGCGTCACGTCCGCTTCAGTGACATTGCATTGAGCTTGTTCGATTTCAATACCTGCCAAATTCACTTCAGGTACTTCTGGATACACTTCAAATTTCGCTTTAAACGCCATTTGCGTTTCAGAGTCTTGTGATTCAACAGGTTCGATGTCTGGCGTGCCAACGATTTGCAATTTTTGCTCAACCGCCAATTTAGCGAATTCTTCGCCCACTTGGTCGTTCAACGCTTCCCAGCGAGCTTGCTGGCCGTACATTTGTTGTACGCGTGCCATTGGTACGTGACCTGGGCGGAAACCTGCGATTTTGACCGTTTTGGCCATTTGTTTGAGGCGTTTGTCCGCTGCTGCGTCCACTTGAGCGGTGCCCACCGTGAAGTCGAGGGTGCGCGTGAGTGATTCGGTCATGGTGGGGGCTGCTGCAGGTGCTTGAGTATCTGTCGCTTGCTCAACTACTTCGTTGTTTGTTTCGGTGGTCATGTGAACCTTCATTTATAAATGGTGTGTGAGTACATTCGATGACTTTATTTTGCTATCTCCGATATGTGGCACACAGTTAAAAAACGGGTTGAACCAACCCGTCCTCAAAAAAACCGTGGTGCGAAGGAGGGGACTCGAACCCCTACACCTGTTTAGGGCGCCAGGACCTAAACCTGGTGCGTCTACCAATTTCGCCACCCTCGCACGTGCAAAGCCAAATAGCTTGATTTTGCCAAACGATGATTATACTGGAATTAGTTATTTATGTAAATGTAAGACATGAGGTCAATCGTTGACAAAACTTATGTGTTTTTCGATATGTCTATGTTTTATAAAAGGTTAAGGATTTTGAACTGCTTGGATATATCCCAAATAATGTTCGTACTGAGCTGCGTTTAAAGTACATCACTTATATGAAAGTGTTTTAGTTTTGGTACGCTTAAATTGATTATTGCGACCACAACCAAGGTCATCACACCGCCAAACACCACCGAGGGCACCAGCCCCATTAGTCGTGCTGCGACACCAGATTCAAATGCACCAAGCTCATTCGATGAACCGATAAATAGGCCGTTGATGGCAGATACACGTCCGCGCATGGTGTCGGGCGTGGTCAGCTGTAAGATGGTCGAGCGCAACACCACAGAGACGCTGTCAAACACCCCAGAAATGAATAGCGCCGCCAACGAGAGCCAGAGAGAATTGGATAGGGCAAACACGATCATCGACAATCCAAATCCGACCACCACACTGAGGAGAATGCGCCCTGCGTGGCGGTTTATGGGGTTGTGCGCAAGATAGATGCACATGAGGATGGCGCCGCAAGCGGGTGCGGCGCGCAGCAGACCGAGGGTTTCTGGACCGCTGTGCAAAACGGTTGTGACAAAAGCAGGTAGCAAGGCCATCGCGCCACCAAACAACACCGCAAACATATCCAAGGCCAAAGCCGCGAGCAGCACAGGGTGCGAGAACACAAAACGCAAGCCCTCGGCAATCCCAGAGAAAATACTTTTGAGGTTGTGCTGAGTCAGTGCTTGCAACGGCTCACTGGCATGTTTGGGTATTGATTGCAAGGCCAGTATGGCAATGAGCGCACAGACAAAGGTCACGCCATACGCCCAAGTGATGTCGCCAAATGCGAGCAGCCCACCGCCAATCGCGGGACCAGCGATTTGGGCGAATTGAAAAATACTCGAACCAATGCCAGTGGCGCGGGCGTAGTCTTTGCGCTCGATGAGTCGCACCAATAGCGTGTTGTACACTGGGCTAAAAAACGCTCGAGCAAAGCCTGACAACCCAATTGCCAAATAAATCGGCAATGCACCATAGGTCTGCAACCATTGCACGCCTAAGTCGGAGGACACCCACCACAGGCTAGCCGCCATCAGCAGCAGCATAGAGCCAGCCAGTGTGCCCAAAATTTTGCGTGAATAATGGTCGACCGCATATCCAGCGAACAGCGCACTTGCAAAATACGGCAGAACCTCGGCCAAACCAATGAGCCCGAGCGCGAGCTCGCTGCCTGTGATTTGGTAGACCTGCCAGCCGACCACCACGCTGGTGATTTGATAGCACAGCACCACGGTGACTCTGTAAATTAAAACCGCGATAAAAGCGCGCGAGCGCAGAGGATTGGCCGAAGGAGGGTGGTTACTCATGTTTAGAACCAGTGTGCGACCGAAGCGGGGAGTGTTTGCCCCATTTGATGCGCACGCCAATAGTGGCGGTAGCTCGCTCGATCGTGCAGCTTGTGTTCAAATGCAATCGGTCCCCAGCTTGCCGCTTGTGCTTGCAGCACCAATGCCGCTGCGAATTCAAGCTCGTCCGTCTCTGCGGCAAAGGCGCGGATGATTTCGCTCACTTGGTTCGGGTGTATGCTCCACATGCGCAAAAAACCATATTCGTCGCGTGCGCGTCGCGCGTCGTTAAAGGCCGCTCCTGCGGTTTTGTAATCCGTGGTGACGTTGTGATTGGCGAGCTTACCATGCGCGGCACAGGCGCGGCTGATGGCGAGTTTGGCATAGGCCACCATCGGGTGGTCAAACTGCATCGGGCTGGTCATGGCGCTGGCGGGGATGGTGCCGTGGTGGGCAGAAACAAAATCCATCAAACCGAATGACAGACTCTCAACCTCGGGCAGGGCGGCGAGGTCATAGACCTCGTGCAGTGCGCCATGGGTCTCGATGAGCAGATGAATGGGGGCGAGCGGTACATCGTGGGCTGCGTGGCTGCGGCGTATCTGCTCGATGGCGCTACGCGCTTGTGCCAGTCCCGTAATTTTGGGCACCATCCAGTACGCGGGCGCGTGGCGACCCGATTGCAACACACAGTCCATATCGGCAGAAAAATGCTCGTGCAGCGGGTCGTGTACGCGCACGCCGAGGCGTTGGTGGCGGTTGTTTGAGCTGGCCAAAATCTCACCGAACAAACGGGCTTGCGCGGTTTCTTGCCCCACGCTGGCGCCGTCCTCCAAATCCAATGTGACGTCCATCGCGCCGCGCAGCTCGGTTTGTTGCTGTATGGCTTTTTCGATGAAGCGAGCATTGCCCGCATAGTGCTCTACGGGGGGTAGGGCGCGTGGAGCGGTGCTGTCAGAAAATAAAATGTCGGCTGGGTGCAGTGTGGTCATGGTGTTGAGTCTTGTTGTTTGTGTCAGGTTGTTTACAAGAGAGATTTTCGTAGATTGTGTGAATGTGTTTAATCTGTGCATTTGCGGTGCACTTGCCGGCTCATGCGGTGAACAAAGTGGCTCATCCTTGGGCAAA
>CAZDLD010000134.1:276-4652 GCA_964506355.1 uncultured Hydromonas sp. | reverse complement strand
CGTTTGACCACAGTGGGCTCTTTGAACTGTCCACTGCCGACCTTACGCCCTGCACCCTTGCGTGCGCCGCCTCGGGTGGGGGCTTTACCCAGCTCATTGGGTGCACTCACCACTTTTATCGGGGATTTTTTATTCATGGCTTCACCTTTTTATTGAAATGTGTAACTTTTTTCAATTGTGCCACAAATCTCCAAACTTGTGCACAGATTATCTGATAAATCGGCAAATGTGTCTAATCGCTCTAAATAATACCTGTAAAGGATGTAGATGAACCGACATGACGTGGCGCTCCGCCGTTATATATCATTTTGGAATATAAAAAACCGATTTAATTATTTTAATCTTATATGAAATAACGATAAAATCACGCATTACTTATTACAATATTTGCTAAACAGATTGGTTTTTCTATGAAAATTCGTGATTTAGATTTTTCCGACTCGGAGGTGCTGCACGACCATGAGGTGCTCGGGCTTCCGCCGCTTGAGCGTCAAATTGCCCAAGCCGCGATTCACCCGATACTCAAAACTGCTTCGTACTTGGCCGTCGCCACACTGTTGGCGTTGGCGGTGTATTTGATGACACAATTGTTCTTCGGCACGCACCCAGCTTCGGGCGTTGATCTCATCCGCTCTGCCGTACACAACCCTATTTTTTGGAGTTCTTTATTCGTGGGTTTGTTCGCTCAGGTGGTTGATGGCGCGCTGGGCATGGCCTACGGAATTACTGCCAGTTCATTTTTACTCGCATCGGGTGCTTCTCCTGCACTCGCCACCGGTGCGACGCACTTGGCCGAAGTGTTTACCACTGGGGTTTCGGGGGTGTCGCACGTCAAATTGGGCAATGTGAATAAAAAATTGTTCTTAAATTTGTTGATTCCAGGCATCATCGGGGTGCTGTTTGGCGCCTACATCATCACCAATATTGATGGCAAGGTAATCAAACCTTATATCAACGGCTATTTGTTTTTGATGGGTTTGTATGTATTGAGTAAGGCTTTTCGCCGCATCACCTTGCAAACCGATGTCAACTCGGCTAAGGTTGCACCTTTGGCAATTTTCGGTGGTTTCATGGACACGGTCGGTGGTGGTGGTTGGGGTCCGATTGTGACCACGTCTTTGGTTGGGGCAGGGCATAATCCACGCACCACCATCGGTTCAGTCAATTTTGCTGAATTTTTCTTAACCGTCACATCAGCAACGGCATTTTTCACCCTGCTTGATGGTCAAGTGTGGGTCATCGTGGCGGGATTGGTCATTGGCGGCTTGTTCGCAGCGCCGTTCGCCGCTTATGCCACGCGCCATTTTCAGACAAAAACCTTACTCATATTGGTGGGCACGCTCATCAGCTGTGTGAGTGTGTACAACCTTTCAAAAATCTTTTAATCGAGTCCGCTCATGTACCGTTACAATCAAATTGACCAAACCATCGTCCAAGAGCGGGTGAACCAATACCGCGACCAACTCGAGCGCTTTTTAGCAGGCGAGTTGTCCGAGGAGGAATTTCGCCCGCTGCGCTTGCAAAATGGTTTGTACATCCAGCGTCACGCACCCATGTTGCGCGTGGCTGTACCTTATGGCTTGCTCTCGTCCACGCAGTTTCGTGCTTTGGCCGAGATTGCCGACACTTATGACAAGGGCTATGTGCATTTCTCAACCCGTCAGAATGTGCAGTTCAACTGGCCTGCGTTGGAAAAAACCGCGGATATTTTGCAAAAATTAGCCAATGTGGAAATGCACGCGATTCAGACCTCCGGCGCGTGCGTGCGCAACATCACCACCGATGAATTTGCGGGTGTGGCCAAGGACGAAATCATCGACCCTCGACCATACTGCGAAATCATGCGTCAGTGGAGCACCTTCCACCCTGAGTTTGCCGGTTTGCCACGCAAGTTCAAAATCGCTGTGTGCGCCTCTTTCGAGGATCGAGCGGTGACCTTCGCGCACGACATCGGCTTGTACCTGTACAAGAACGACGCGGGCGAAGTGGGCTTTCGCGTGTCGGTCGGCGGCGGCTTGGGGCGCACCCCGATCATCGGTTCGACCGTGCGCGAGTTTTTGCCTTGGCAGCACGTGATGAGTTATTGCGAAGCAATTTTGCGCGTCTACAACCGCTACGGTCGCCGCGATAATTTGTACAAAGCACGGATTAAAATTTTGCTCAAAGCACTCGGCGTTGAAGAATTCTCTCGTCAAGTCGAGGCCGAATTCAAACACGGTGAAAATGGCCCATCGACCATCACCACGGCAGAGTTGCAACGCGTGGCGGGGTTCTTTAGCGAGCCTGATTATGCGGCATTGACCGATGTGGATTTTAGCCAGCCCGAATTTAAGGACAACATCGCCTTCACCCGCTGGCGCGAGCGCAACACCCGTGCGCACAAGCGCAGCGGCTATGCCAGTGTGGTGCTGTCATTCAAAGCCAACGACATCGCGCCAGGCGACGCCACCTCCGCGCAAATGCGCGTGGTCGCAGATTTGGCCGATGCACACAGCTTCGGCGAGTTGCGCGTCTCGCATGAACAAAACCTAATTTTGGCGGACGTGCCGCAGCATGAGTTAATCAATGTGTGGCAAACACTCAAAGACCACGGCATGGCAACGCCTAACGTGGGTCTGCTCACCGACATCATCGCTTGTCCCGGTGGCGACTTTTGCTCATTGGCCAATGCAAAATCCATCCCGATTGCCAACGCGATTCAAACGCGCTTCAACGACTGGGATTACCTGCACGATTTGGGCGAGATTCAGCTCAATATTTCAGGCTGTATGAACTCCTGCGGTCACCACCACGTCGCGCATTTGGGCATTCTTGGTGTGGACAAGGACGGCAAGGAATGGTATCAAATTTCCTTGGGCGGCTCGGACGGCACACACTTGGGCGGCTACACCCCATCCATCGGCAAGGTCATCGGCCCATCTTTTGCCGCTGACAAAATTGTCGATGCAGTGGAAACCATCATCACCACCTTCACCCAGTTCCGTGAAGACGGCGAATTATTCATCGACACGGTGCGCCGAGTGGGCATCACCCCATTCAAAACCGCCGTGTATGGCGAACGAGAAATGAGATAAATCATGACAACATTGATTAAAGACCAACAAGCCGCCACCGACAACTGGTCGCTCATCCGACCAACAGCAGTCGCTGAGGGCGAAGTCAGCGTGGATGCGGCCAATATAGCCGTCCCAGCGGGCCAATTCATCGTGCCGCTCGCGGTGTGGCAAGCACAAGCGGCCTTGCAAGCGCGCACCGACGTGGGCGTATGGCTGGAGAACACCGCCGAGCCTGAAACCATGAGCATCGATTGGAACCGCTTTCCCGTGATTGCTTTGGATTTTCCGAAGTTCACCGATGGGCGTTCACAATCGATTGCCTATTTGTTGCGCAACCGTTATGGGTTCAAAAATGAGTTGCGCGCCATCGGCGAAGTCTTGGTCGACCAGCTGTTTTATATGAAACGTGTGGGCTTTAACGCCTTCTCACTGCGCGCTGACCAAAAAATCGAATCCGCGCTGCGCATGCTCAATGCGTTTACCCAAACTTATCAAGGTTCAACCGATGATGCGCGCCCCTTGTTCGCACGCAATGTCAGCGCCGCACCCGCACAGCATGACTCTGGGTTGAGTGCAAAAATCACCGCACTCGAAGCCCAACTCACGCGCATTGCCAATGAATACGCCCCCGCCACACTGGCGAATAGCTTGGCGTATGAGGATATGGTGTTGACCGACGTGATTGCCCGATTGAATTTGCCCATCAGCCAGTTCACTTTACAAACAGGCATGTTGCATCCCGAGACCACAAATATGATTGCGGTCATCGCGCAGCACTATCATATTGAAGTGCTGCCATACACGCCCGATGAGCAAGACGTGGCCGAGTATGTGGCGCAACACGGCAAACATGCTTTTTACGAGTCGGTTGAACTGCGCAAGGCCTGCTGCCAAATTCGCAAGGTCAAACCCCTGCAAAAAGCCCTGCAAGGCAAAAAGGCATGGATTACCGGTCAGCGCGCTGAGCAGTCGATTACTCGCGTGAGCATCGCTGCCCAAGAGTTTGATGCGGGCAACGGACTGGAGAAGTTCAATCCCCTGCGCGACTGGACCTTCGCTGATGTCAAAGCGTATATTGAACAATTCAAGGTACCCTATAACCCGCTGCACGACCAAGGCTATCCATCCATCGGCTGCGAGCCGTGCACACGAGCAATTAAACCCGACGAGGATCTGCGCGCAGGTCGCTGGTGGTGGGAACAAAAAGACAGCAAAGAATGTGGCCTGCATTTGAGCAGCGCCATCACTGACGTACACGAGGACAAAAATGACTGATACCACGACTAATTCGAACAACGCATTGGACTTTAACCAACAATT
>CAZDLD010000134.1:0-266 GCA_964506355.1 uncultured Hydromonas sp. | reverse complement strand
GCGCCCATTTGGACTGGCTCGAATCTGAGTCCATCCACATCCTGCGCGAAGTTGCCGCCGAGTGCACCAACCCAGCATTGCTGTTCTCAGGTGGTAAAGATTCCATCGTGGTGCTGCATTTGGCGCTCAAAGCGTTCAAACTGAACAACAGCCAGAACAAACTGCCGTTCACCATCGTACACGTCGACACCGGTCACAACTTCCCCGAAGTCATCACCTTCCGTGACAAGCGCATTGCTGAGATTGGCGAGCGCTTGGTGGTCGGC
>CAZDLD010000133.1:0-4755 GCA_964506355.1 uncultured Hydromonas sp. | reverse complement strand
TCCACACTCTCAACCGCCAAATGCGCCGGCATGGACTTGAAACTGTCATGCACCACATGCACGCGAGCATCTTGTTCGGCCAAATCTTGAGCCACCGCGATGGCTCGAGGGTCTTTATCAAACACCCAAAGCTGCCCCGCATCGCCCAACTGTGACAAAATCAATTTTGAGTGGCCACCGCGCCCGAATGTGCCATCGACATACACCCCGTTTGGGTTGATGTTCAGAGCCTGCACCGCCTCCTGGAGCATCACGGTGATGTGCGCTTGCATCGTCTCACTCATTAAAATCTAAAACTCTTCAGTGCAGCTGGCTTTTCTTTGGCCAAGCCCGCTTGCTCATACTGCTCGTAGCTCTGAGCATTCCAGATGCGAAAATGCGTGCCATTGCCAAACATCTCAATGTCTTTTTCCAATTTCGCTTTGGTGCGCAGGCTCGGTGGTATCAAAATCCGCCCCGCACCATCCCAAGTTACTGGCTCGGCACTGGAGAAATAAATCTCACGGTACACGCCCATCTCATCGCCCCAAGTGATGATTTCCTGCGCCATTTGCTCCCAGACAGGCAAAGGCAACAGCAATAAACAGCCATCTGGGCTGCGTGTAATGTACAATTGTCCCTCACACTCTTTCATGAGCGCGTCACGATACTTGCTCGGAATCATCATCCGACCTTTAGCATCCAACGAGAGAGAAGAATTACCTAGATACACGGTTTTGCCTTGGTTAATTTATAGTGCTTTGCCGGCTTGTCTTGCGAGTGAATTACCACCAAATGACACCTTTTACCACTTTGTCGCAACTTTACGGCATGCCGCAATGCGCGTCAAGTCAAATGTCAGTTTTCTCAATAAAGACAAAGGGTTAGCGCATTTTTTCGTGAAATTTCATAAATTTTTTATTCTTTTAAAACAAGGCACTACAAATGGTTATGAAAGTAAGCATTTAAGAACATTTATTAATTCATGTCGTGAAATTTCTTTGTACATATTCAGCAACAACGATTGCCGCCCAACACGACGCTCGAAAAAACTAGTGCTGCACTTGGCACTTGAGGCATAGTCCGAGTCAAGTTTCGCAAAATCACCTGTAAATGTTGCTTTATGCGTCCAAATATCGATAAATCTGCCACTTCACACTTGATTTGCATTTAAAATAACCATCATGAAAAATACAACTCAAACCACCCCTCTCAAGCCATCCTCGGTCAATATGACGGGGCAATTTTTGATTGCCATGCCTCAAATTCAAGGCGACGAGTTTGAGCGGGCGGTGATTTATGTGTGCGACCACACCGCCGACGGCGCATTGGGGCTGATGATTAATCGCAGCTCTTCGGTCAAAATCTCCGATGTTTTGAGCAAAATTCAAGCCGAAGACGAGAGCATGACCATTCGCTACCCGCTGCCAGCACGCGCTGAGCAGATTGTAATGCTGGGCGGCCCTGTTCAGACTGAACGAGGATTTGTACTACACTCACCCTATCAGGCCTATGCTGCCACCCTGAAAATTGGCGAGGATTTGGGCTTGACCAGCTCGCGTGATATTTTGGAGGACTTGGCCAATGGTCAAGGTCCCGAGCGCATGCTCTTGGCTCTGGGCTATTCGGGCTGGTCTGCGGGGCAATTGGAAGAAGAAATTGCCAACAATGTATGGCTCACTGCCCCCGCAGATGCGCATGTGCTGTTCGAAACATTACCTGCCGAAAAATACCAGCAGGCCATGCTCCTCTTGGGCATCAATGAAGCCATGCTCTCGGACAGCGCGGGGCACGCCTGATGATACAGACCGTTTTGTCGATAGACTATGGTAAAAAACGCGTCGGCATTGCCATCGGCAACACCCTCACTCAGCATGCCGAACCGCTCGAAATCATTGCCAACACCTCCGATGCAGACGTCGTCACGCGCATCGTTCAACTGGTTCGAATCTGGCAGGTGAGCGCTTTGGTCTTGGGCATGCCCACCCATCCCGATGGGTCAGCGCACGAAATGACGCAGGCATGCCTTGAATTCCAATCCCTGCTTGCAGCTCATACCACGCAGCCGATTGCTTTGGTCGATGAGCGCTTCTCATCTGCGGTGTTGCCCAACACCACTCGCAAACGCGGCAATGGCAAAACTCAGGCCATCGCTCAAGATGACAAGGCCGCAGCGCTGCTGTTGCAGCAATATTTTGATGAACACCCGCGCTAATCGGCACATTTTCAGCCAAACTTCACGGCGCATCAGTTAGAATATCGTACATTCCATCAACCACTTGGTGCCCCCATGAATCAGACGCCCGCGTTCACGACGCCAACCACCCCGATACCCGATGCAGAGCATTTGTACGTTCATCTGCTCAACCATGTACGGGCTTTGTTTGCGCAGTCGGACACGCCCCCCGCCATCATCGGCATACACCGCGGTGGCGCATGGCTGGCTGAGCGTTTGCACCATGATTTGGGCTTGAGCGAGCCATTCGGCACACTTGACATCTCATTCTACCGCGACGATTACGCGACCACTGGTCTGCGCACCAACGTTAAAACCACACACATACCATTTGAAATCGACAACCGTGTGGTGGTGCTGTGTGACGACATTCTCAACAGCGGCCGCAGTGTGCGCGCTGCACTGAATGAATTGTTTGAGTTTGGTCGCCCCGCAAACGTTCAATTGGCGGTTCTGTTTGATCGCGGTGGCCGACAGCTGCCAATCTCCGCCCAGCTCAAGGGCGATGTGGGCGAGTTTGACCCCGCTTATAAATTGGTGTTGGAGCGCGACGCCTCCAACCGCTTTTGCTTTCGCATTCCCCGACGTCCCGACACTACGAAGGAGATTCTCTAATGACTGAATCCTTGAACCCGCCGATTTCGAACCCAAGCCCACCGCCTGTGCCGTGGGCTGATTTACGCAATGCGCGCAACCCTCAGCTCAACAGTGACGGGCAGTTGCAACATTTGCTCAGTTTGGAAGGGCTCTCGCGCGAATTATTGACCCACATTTTGGATACAGCAGAGTCATTTTTGGCGCTCAATTCCCACGATGTCAAAAAAGTGCCTTTATTGCGCGGTAAGTCGGTATTCAATATTTTCTTTGAGAACTCAACCCGTACCCGCACCACCTTTGAAATCGCGGCCAAGCGTTTATCAGCAGACGTCATCAATTTGAACATAGAAGCCTCATCCACAAGCAAGGGCGAGACCCTGCTCGACACCATGGACAATCTGGCGGCGATGCATGCGGATATGTTCGTGGTGCGGCACAACCAAAGTGGCGCCCCGTATCTGATGGCGGAGCACTTGAATAAATTGGGGATTAAAGACATCCACATCATCAATGCAGGTGATGGTCGCCACTCACACCCGACTCAGGGTTTGTTGGACATGTACACCATACGCCACTACAAAAAAGATTTCACTCAACTGCGTGTCGCCATCGTCGGCGACATTCTGCACTCTCGTGTAGCGCGCTCGAACATCCACGCGCTGACGACACTGGGTGTGCCAGAAGTGCGCGTCATTGGGCCACAAACACTTTTACCCAGCGGACTCAAGGAAATGGGCGCTCATGTTTACCACGATATGAATGAAGGGCTCAAAGATGTTGATGTGGTCATCATGTTGCGCTTGCAAAAAGAACGCATGGCGGGCGCACTGCTGCCCTCGGAAGCCGAGTATTTCAAGCATTATGGATTGACCCCCGAGAAGCTGGCATTGGCGAAACCCGATGCAATTGTTATGCATCCAGGGCCAATCAATCGAGGCGTTGAAATTGCTTCCGATGTCGCAGATGGCGCACAGGCGGTGATACTGCCGCAAGTGAGTTTCGGTATTGCCATCCGCATGGCAGTCATGGCCATCTTGGCAGGAGGTAAACAATGAGCACCGCTTTAATTATTAAGAACGCACGTCTGGTACACACTGTAGGTACACCCCATACCGATGACGACAGCTCGACACTGTACATCCAAGACGGTGTGATTGTCGGCATCAACCAAGCGCCCGCTCAGTTTGACGCTCAGGCGCAGACCGTGGATGCCCAAAACAAACACACCAGCTTCGCATTGGCTGATTTATCCGTACACATTACAGAAAAGGGTGGCAATCAGGGCGATTTGATGCAAGAAGTATTGCAAGCGGCTTTGCTTGGCGGTGTGGCGCATGTGGCCAGCTTGCCCGACAGCAATCCTGTGTTGGATGAGCCGCGTTTGGTCACCCAATTGGTACAACAAGGCAAAGCCTTGGGCTTGGCGCAGATTCACCCGTTGGGGGCTTTGACCCAAGGATTAAAAGGTGAGCAACTTGCGGAAATGGCCACCTTGGTCGAGAACGGCTGTGTCGCCCTGACGCAAGCCGATGCGCCGATTCGCAACACGCAAGTTTTGCAACGCGCATTGGCCTACGCTGCCAGCTTTAACTTGCCCGTATGGTTGCGCGCTCAAGACAGCTTTTTGTCAGGTGGTTTTGCCGCTTCGGGCGCTTACGCTTCACGTTTGGGCTTGTCTGGCGTACCAGCCGCCGCTGAATCCATCGCACTGTTCACATTGTTTGAATTGCTGCGCGGCTTGGGTAAGAATGCCCCACGTGTGCACATCTGCCGCATCTCCAGCGCACGCTCAGTTGAGCTCATCCGCGCCGCCAAGGCGGAAGGATTGAACATCAGCTGCGACGTCAATATGCACCACCTACACCTGATTGACACTGACATGGGCTGGTTCAACGCGCAAATGGTGTTCAACCCACCGCTGCGTTCTGACAGCGATCGCACCG
>CAZDLD010000132.1:3057-4812 GCA_964506355.1 uncultured Hydromonas sp. | reverse complement strand
GCATGTGGATTATGGCAAACTGCTTGCTGAACTGGTGATTTCGCAAGCGCAGGCGCGCAACAAGGCCGCGCAAAGAGTCGAGAAGAAAAAAAGTTCAGGCGTGGCGGTATTGCCAGGCAAGCTGACCGACTGTGAGTCCAACGATTTGGTATTCAACGAGTTGTTTTTGGTAGAGGGTGACTCGGCGGGCGGCTCTGCCAAGATGGGTCGAGACAAAGAGTTTCAAGCAATTTTGCCCCTGCGCGGCAAGGTGCTCAATACGTGGGAAGTGGATAAAGATCGTTTGTTCGCCAACAACGAGGTGCATGACATTGCGGTCGCCATTGGCATCGACCCGCACGGGCCGAACGACACGGTGGATTTGAGCAGTTTGCGCTATGGTAAAATTTGCATTCTCTCCGATGCGGACGTTGACGGCTCGCACATTCAGGTGCTGCTGCTGACTTTGTTTTATAAGCATTTCCCGCGCTTGATTGAGGCGGGGCATGTGTACATCGCACGGCCGCCGTTGTTCCGCGTGGATGTACCTGCACGTGGCAAGAAACTGGCGCAAAAAGTCTACTGCTTGGACACCGATGAGCTCACGCGCATACAGGATAAATTGCTCAAAGACGGACTCAAAGAGGCCTCGTGGCAAGTGTCTCGATTCAAGGGCTTGGGTGAAATGAATGCCGAGCAACTGTGGGAAACCACCATGAACCCAGACACGCGCAGACTCGCGCAGGTCGGATTGCACACCGAATTTGTGGCGGACGACACTCAAGGAAAAACCATGATGCACATGCTGATGGGCAAAACCGAAGCCTCATCGCGCCGCACATGGCTGGAAGAAAAAGGCAATTTGGTCAACGCCGACATCTGATGCGGTGTTATGGCTGGGGGCTTTGTGTTGCTTATTAGCTGCGTAAACGGGTTTTTTGTGCAGGTTTGGTATTGAAATGGTGTGATTTGATGTGATTTGTTCAGTTTTGACGCGATATTTGGATTAAATTGCATTTAACACCACAAAGTTTCGGAATAATGGCAGTGTGTGAAAAAAATTAAGGTTGGTTTAGACATGGTGTTTCAAAAAAAAGTTCGTGGATTAATGATTGCGGTGCTGTTGGCTTCAACGGCATCGTTGCTTAGCTTGGCGCACGCTGCGGATGCGGTCACAACGACGAAAAAAGTAGCGACAAAAATATCGACAAAAGCGACCACAAAAACGGTGGCTAAAAATGCTGCCAAAATTACTGCAAAAGATGTGGTCAAAGATGCGGTTAAAGAACCAAAAGTAAAGCAAAGCAAACAAGCCAAATCTACGAACAGCGCAAAAACCGAGAAAAAATCGGTTGTCAGCTCGAACAAGCAGGACGCAAAAAAATCGAGTCAAGCCAAAGGCAAAACGCCATCAACTAAAAACACGACAGTTGCAGATAAATCCCCATCAAAAACAGCAACAAAAACCGCATCAAAATCAAATCACAGCGCGAAACAAAACAAAACCAATACCCCCGCCAAATCCGAAGATGACACGGGCGGATTGTTCGTCTATGTCGATGAGCAGGGCGTGCCGCATTATGCGTTGCAACCTTTGGACGAGCGTTATCAACTGCTCACCAACTCGGGGCCAGTGATGAGCAGCGACATCCAGCTGGCGGTGGGCATGCCTGAGAAAAAAATCGGACGGGCTTATTATGGCGACATGATGAATTCGCTCTACGTGCCGAGTGCTTATGCGAGTTTGGCCTCGGCCAGCGTGTCGCGTCGTTTGCT
>CAZDLD010000132.1:0-3047 GCA_964506355.1 uncultured Hydromonas sp. | reverse complement strand
CAACAACCCTTACTTGGCACGCTATGAAGCGACCATCGCTCGCCACGCCAACACCCACGGCGTGGACGTGAATTTGATTAAAGCGGTGATGGCCGCAGAATCGGGCTTTAATTCAAGCGCGCTGTCCTCAAAAAATGCCATGGGTCTGATGCAGGTCATCCCACCGACGGCGGCGCGTTACGGCGTCACGGCAGATCAGTTGATGATACCTGAGCGTAATATTTATGCGGGTGTGCGATATTTACGTGATTTGTCACGCATGTTCAAAGGCCGTCCTGAATTGATTATCGCCGCCTACAATGCAGGCGAGGGCGCGGTTTATAAATACAAATACACCGTGCCGCCCTATGCCGAAACCCAAAACTACGTGCGCAAAGTGATGCAGTACTACACGGTCTACAACCAGAATTCAAACGCCGCACCCTTGTTCGTCAACACCCGCAGTAAGAAACCGGCCCGCACCAAAAAAGCCTTGGTGTCCGCCGAAAACACAGGATTGGACAACAACAGCCGCCGCAATATGCAGCGAGTCAATACCACGGTATCGGTGCCGCGACAAAAATTGTTATCGACCTTGTCGAACTAAAGCACGTATTTCCATTAAAATAAGGCCTCACACGAGGTCTTGTTTTATTTTGGATTCGCAAATCTGAACCGCGCAGTACAAGCATTCAATTTGAAACAAGCAATCGAAATAACCAATTGAAACAAGCAATTGAAACAACAAAACACAATGCAAAGGCATCCATGCAATTGACTGACGACACACTTGATAACATTGACAACGACGACAGTAAAGTACTGCTGGCTCAATACGCCGAGCGCGCATATCTGGACTATGCTGTTTCGGTGGTGAAAGGGCGCGCACTGCCCGACGTGGCCGATGGGCAAAAACCCGTACAGCGCCGCATCCTCTACTCCATGCACGAAATGGGCTTGTCCAGCACAGCCAAACCAGTCAAATCGGCGCGTGTGGTCGGTGACGTGCTCGGTAAATTTCACCCACATGGCGACTCCTCTGCTTATGAAGCCTTGGTGCGACTGGCGCAGGACTTCTCGCTGCGCTACCCGCTGATTGATGGACAAGGCAACTTCGGCTCACGCGATGGCGACGGCGCGGCAGCGATGCGTTACACCGAAGCGCGCTTGACGCCGATTGCATCCTTGTTGCTCGACGAGTTGGATATGGGTACGTCGGACTTTATCCCGAATTACGATGGCTCTATGGAAGAGCCTGCGCTGTTGCCTGCGCGTTTGCCATTTGTGCTGCTCAATGGCGCATCGGGCATTGCCGTCGGTATGGCCACAGAAATCCCATCGCACAATTTGAACGAAGTCGCCAGCGCAGCGGTGGCCTTGATTAAGCGTCCCAAGCTGCCTGATGAAGAACTGGCGCAACTGCTGCCCGCGCCTGACTTCCCAGGTGGCGGACAGATTACCAATAATTTGGCTGAAATTGCACAGATGTACCAAACTGGCAAAGGCTCGATTAAGGTGCGCGCACGTTGGCACATCGAGGAGCTGGCGCGTGGACAATGGCAATTGGTCGTGTACGAATTGCCACCGAATGCATCGAGTCAAAAAGTGCTCGAGGAGATTGAAGAGCTCTCCAATCCCAAAGTGAAAACGGGCAAAAAAGCCCTGTTGCCCGACCAGCAAAATAACAAGGCACTGATACTCTCCATGCTCGACACCGTTCGCGATGAGTCGGGCAAAAATGCGCCTGTGCGTCTGGTGTTTGAACCCAAATCAAAAAATATTTCTGTCGATGAGTTCAGTAATTTTCTGCTCTCGAACACCAGCCTAGAAGGCTCGGTGTCACTCAACTTGGTGATGGTCGGACGCGATGGCCGTCCGTGTCAAAAATCCGTGCGCGATGTGCTCAATGAGTGGATTTCCTACCGCCAAGACACAGTCACACGCCGAACACAGTTCAAAGCACAAAAGGTCTCCGATCGCATCCACATTCTCGAAGGGCGCGAAATCGTCTTGCTCAACATCGATGAAGTGATTGCCATCATCCGCGAATCCGATGAGCCCAAAGCCGCACTGATGGCACGATTTGCGCTGTCCGAGCGTCAAGCTGAAGACATCTTAGAGATTCGATTGCGTCAATTGGCGCGTCTGGAAGCCATCAAAATTGAGCAGGAGCTGATGAATCTGCGCGACGAGCTGCTCGGGCTGCAAGAATTGCTCAATGACGAAAGCATCCTCAAGCGCCAGCTGATTAAAGAAATCGAAGCCGATGCCAAGAAATTTGGCGACGAGCGCCGTACCTTGCTCGAAGAAGCCCAAAAAGCCAGCGTCAGCGTGGCCGTGGTGGATGAGCCGATGTCGGTCATCGTCTCGAAAAACGGCTGGGTGCGCGCACGCACAGGCCATCAAATTGAAGTCGACAGCCTGTCGTTCAAGCAGGGCGATGCGCTGCACGCGGTGTATCCATGCCGCTCGGTGCAAAACCTCTACATCATCGACAGCAAGGGACGCGCTTACTCCGTGCCTGTGGCCGCCTTGCCGGGTGGTCGTGGCGATGGTGTGCCGTTGGCGACCTTGGTCGATGTGCAGGATGGCGCTAAGCTGGCGCACTTCTTTGCAGGTGAAGACAGCACCCGATTGGTGATTGCCACCGAGCAGGGCATCGGCTTTGCGTGTAAAGCGGGCGATTTGGCCTCACGTGTGCGTGCGGGTAAATCATTCGTCAATTTGTCGGACAAGGACACGGTGCTCAAACTAGCGGTCATCGACGCATTTGACATGTATCTGGCGTGTTTGGCAAGCGATGGGCGCTTGTTGAGCTTTAACTTGGTCGAGCTCAAAGAGTTAGGCAGCGGTGGCAAAGGTGTGATTTTGATGGACATAGAAGCGCCTGTGACCTTGATGGATGTGCTGCCCAATGATGGTGTGGCGTTGATTGCGCAACACAGCAACCGCAGCGGCAAGAGCCAAGATTTGCGATTGTCAGGCAGCAGCTTGCAAGCGTTTGTCGCTGCGCGAGCGCGCAAAGGCAAGGTCATCGATGCCAAACTCAATGTGCAATCGCTCAAGGC
>CAZDLD010000131.1:0-4839 GCA_964506355.1 uncultured Hydromonas sp. | reverse complement strand
CGCACTGTATCTCCAGTTGGGGGCATGATTTTCGACCGGAATACATGCAGCTGGGGCAACTCAAAAAACGATATCCAAATGTGCCACTGATTGCACTGACGGCTACGGCCGATGATCGGGTGCGCAGTGATATTGTCAAACGATTGGGGATTGAGGCTGCGCCTTCTTTTGTCTCGAGTTTTAATCGTGCAAATATTTATTACCGTGTCGAGCCTAAACGCAACACCTATGCACAGTTGCTCCAGTATGTAAACGGCCATCGTGAAGACAGTGGCATCATCTACTGTTTGAGTCGAAAAACTGCTGATGGGCTGGCACAAAGTTTGCGGTCTGATGGACTGAATGCTTTGGCGTATCACGCAGGCTTGGAGCGGTCCGAACGTGAACACCATCAAGAATTGTTCATCAAAGATGAAGTGAAAATCATGGTGGCAACCATAGCCTTTGGCATGGGGATTGACAAGTCGAATGTGCGTTATGTGGTGCATTATGATTTGCCTAAGAACATCGAAAGCTATTATCAAGAAACAGGTAGGGCTGGACGCGATGGTTTGCAAAGTGAAGCGCTGCTGTTTTTCAGTGCAGGTGACGTGATGAAATTAAAAGGCTTTGCGATGGTGGAGGACAATGCCGAGCAGTCCAGCATCATGCTGCAAAAACTCAACACCATGGCGCAGTACGGGAGTTTAAAATCCTGTCGTCGCAAGTTTTTACTTGAATATTTTTCAGAGTCTACCCAAGAACAATGCGGGCATTGTGACAACTGTAATAAAACCCATGCCACATTTGATGGCACAGTGCTGGCGCAAAAAGCCCTGTCGGCGGTTGTTCGAACCGAGCAGCGCATGGGTTTGACCTATTTGGTGGATTTTTTGCGAGGGGCAAAATCGCAGAAAATATGGGACAAACACAAAGCGCTCAAAACCTATGGTGTGGGCGCCGATGTGTCCAAAGAGGCGTGGTACAGCTATTTTCGTGACTTGATTGAACAGGGTTATTTGATTCAGTCTGACGGTCAATATCCGACCTTACAGTTGACCGATAAGAGCCGCGCGGTGCTCATGGGCGAAACGGTTGTGCAGCTGCACGAACTTGAATTGGAGCGACCGAGCCCAAGTAAAAAATCCAGATTGGTGTCGGACGCTGAGCACCCCTACGATGAGGCTTTGTTTCAAGCGTTGCGCTTGGTGCGGACGCATTGTGCACAGGCTGAAAACGTCCCGCCTTTTGTGGTGTTTTCGGATGCCAGTTTGATTGATATGGCCACCTACCTGCCTTTGAGTACAGATGAGATGATGCGCATCAGCGGCATGGGCGAGGTCAAATATCAGCGCTACGGACAAGCGTTTTTAGATGCAATTGAGCACCACTGTCAAGAACATCATTTAACCAGTCTTATGCACCTTAAATCCACGCGCTCAGGTCAATCAGCGTCCAGCGCCACCCCTCGCCTCAACGGCACAACCACTTTTGAGCAGAGTTTGAACCTGTTTCAAACAGGTTTGAGCGTGGTTGAGATTGCGCAACAGCGTAACTTGGCCGTGGGGACGATAGCAGGGCATTTGATGCGCTTTATTCCCAGCGGAGAAGTGATGCTCGATGCCTTCGTCACGCCACAAAAAGCCGAGATCATCCGAGAAGTTCTGCTTGAAATGGGCAGCACAGGTGCAGTCACACCGATTAAGCAGCAATTGGGCGATGAATTCAGCTACGGCGAAATCCGTGCGGTGATGGTGGATATGGGAATGGCGTGAGTGTACTTCGAGGCATGCTTTGATTTAATCGATGTTGGGGCTGAAAAATGTTTGCCCACGTGTCGAGAATTCAAGCGATAATCTAAGCCAACATTCACTTTACTTGAGGACGCAGTTGCTAAAGTGAATAAATGGTCTATTTAATCAATCGAATCGATTAAATCCATCAAATGGATTAAATCATTTAAAGCAGTCAATACTCACAAATTGTCACCACTTAGAAAGAACGCTTTATGATCACTTCGGTAGACACAAGCAATAACGCAGCGTCGCAAAGTACACACATGGCTCCCGATAGCCAAGCCCTCATCAACGCGCTCATGGCGATACTGCCTGCTGAGCAGGTGTTGTGGCAGCCGCAGGACACCACAGCTTATGATTGCGATGGTTTGGCACAGTTGCACGAAGTGCCACGCGCTGTGGTGCTTCCCGATACTGAGGCGCAGATTGTGGCGATTTTGAAGGTGTGCGCGCAGCACAGGGTTCCGATAGTCCCGCGCGGTGCGGGTACGGGGTTGTCGGGTGGAGCTATGCCCATCAGTGAAGGCATCGTGTTGTCCACTGCGCGCATGAAGCAAATTGTTCATGTGGATGCACTGGCGCGAACTGCTGTGGTTCAACCGGGGGTGCGCAATATTTCAATTTCGGAGACCGTCGCGCCTTTGGGGTTTTATTATGCGCCTGACCCCAGTTCACAAATTGCCTGCACCATCGGCGGCAATGTGGCGGAGAATTCGGGTGGTTTACACTGCTTGAAGTATGGTTTGACGGTACACAATGTGCTGTCGGTGCGAGCGGTGTTGATGAGCGGTGAGGTGGTGGTGCTGGGCAGCGCTGCGCCCGATGCACCTGGATTGGACTTGTTGGCTGTGATGATGGGCAGTGAAGGTATGTTGGCCGTGGTCACTGAGGTAACAGTGCGCTTGATTCCCAAGCCCATGACCGCGCAATTGATTATGGCGAGCTTTGATGACATGGCCAAAGCAGGGCAAGCGGTTGCCGATGTCGTCGCCGCAGGCATCATCCCAGCAGGGCTGGAAATGATGGACAAGGCGGCCACAGCAGCGGTGGAGGAGTTTGTCCACGCAGGCTACGATATGAATGCTCAGGCGATATTGTTGTGCGAGTCTGACGGCACACCCGAAGAAGTTGCTGAGGAAATCGAGCGTATGATTGCGGTGCTCAACCGCAGCGGCGCAACCCAGATACAGGTGTCACAATCAGAGGAAGAGCGGGTGCGGTTCTGGAGTGGACGTAAAAATGCCTTTCCCGCCGCTGGTCGTATTTCGCCTGATTACTACTGTATGGACGGCACCATCCCGCGCAAGCACATTGCGCAACTGCTCACCGACATCAATGTAATGGAGGCCAAATACGCACTGCGCTGCATGAATGTGTTTCACGCAGGCGATGGCAATATGCATCCGCTGATTTTGTTCAATGGTGCCGATGAGGACGAGTGGCATCGTGCGGAGGCCTTTGGCACTGAGATTCTCGAGCGTTGCGTGGCGCTGGGGGGGACGGTCACAGGTGAGCACGGCGTGGGGTTGGAAAAAATTAACTCCATGTGTGTGCAGTTCTCGGACACCGAGCGCGCGGCATTTTTTGCACTCAAAGGTGCATTTGATCCGCAGCGTTTGCTGAACCCCAATAAAGCCTTACCCACCCTACATCGTTGCGCAGAATACGGGCGCGTGCATGTTCACCGCGGTCAACTGGCCCATGCAGATTTGGAGCGATTTTAATGAGCACGCATATTTTGAAACAATGGCAGGCACAGATTGCCGAAGCACGACATACGGGCACACCTTTGTATGTCACAGGTGGTGGCAGCAAGCAACTGGAAGCCAATGTGGTTGAAGGCACGCCACTTCAGACCGCAGTGTACAGCGGTGTGATTGATTACGATCCTGCTGAGCTGGTGATTACCGCCCGTGCGGGCACACCACTGGCGGAGATTGAGTCTATTTTGGCTGAGCGTGGACAGATGTTTTCATTTGAACCGCCTTTCAGTGCAGCAGGCGCGACCTTGGGCGGTATGGTCGCTTCTGGCTTGGCCGGTCCTGCGCGCATGAGTGCGGGCAGTGTGCGTGATTTCGTGCTCGGTGCGCAGATACTAACGGGGCGCGGTGACGAGTTGGCCTTCGGTGGTACGGTGATTAAAAACGTGGCGGGCTTCGATGTCTCGCGTCTGCTCGCTGGCTCGTGGGGCTATTTGGGCATCATTACCCAAGCTTCGGTGAAGGTCATGCCGCGTGCGGTAGCGCAAGCGAGCGTGCAATACCAAATGAGCGCCACACAGGCCACAGAGTTTGTCAATCAATGGGCAGGGCGTGCGGTACCGCTGAATGCTTCGGTGTGGCATGCTGGGGTACTGACCTTGCGTCTGCGCGGAGCGCAAGCGGCGGTGAATCACGCCATCGCCACCATGGGTGGCTCGGTCATGGATGGCGCTGCTGTCGATGCGCTGTGGCACAGCGTGCGCGAGCGCACGCATGAATTTTTTAAGCTCAGTGCTGGGCGCGAACACGCCATGTGGCGAGTAGCTTTGCCACCGACTGCGCCTGAGTTTTTGGCAGCTGACGAGTGCGTGGATGAGTTGATTGAGTGGTGGGGTGGTCAGCGCTGGATTAAAACCGATGCAAGTCCCGAACGCGTGCGAGCGCGTGCTGCGGCTTTGGGTGGGCATGCCAGTTATTCGCGAGCGTACGGTGGTGGTATGAACGGTCTGAACGGTCTAAGTGGTGGGTTTGCACCTGTTGGCACAGCGATAGAGCCTGCGATACTGCGCATTCACCAAGCACTCAAAGCCGAGTTTGACCCTGACAATATTCTCAATCGCAATCGAATCTTCGTCGAGCGGACCAAGGGGGTCGGCGTCCTGACCAAAGAGGACGCGATCAATAAAAGCGTCACCGGCCCGATCGCCCGCGCCAGCGGCGTCGTCCGCGACCTGCGCAAGGACAAGCCCTACCTGGCGTACGCCGACCTGGACTTCCAGGTCGTCTGCGCGACGGCGGGCGACTGCTATTCCCGCTACCTTGTGCGGATGCGCGAGATGGAAGAGAGCCTCAAGATCATCCAT
>CAZDLD010000130.1:0-4866 GCA_964506355.1 uncultured Hydromonas sp. | reverse complement strand
GTATTTGGGCAGTGGCCATTAAACAGAGGAAAGAGTCAATATGTTAATCATTGAACAATTGAACCAATACTATGGCGAGAGTCACATTTTGCGTGACATCAGTTTAGAAGTGCCCAAAGGCGCGTGTACTTGCATCATCGGACGCAATGGCGTGGGCAAAACCACACTATTGAAAACCATTATGGGTCAGATTCCATTCAAATCTAAAACCATGCAATATGGCAGCACTGATTTACAAAAGCTTGGAGCCGACAAACGTGCCTACGAAGGTATTGCTTATGTACCACAAGGGCGGCAGATATTCCCCTTACTCAGTGTTGAGGATAATCTGCGTATTGGCCTGCCCGTGCGTAAAGATAAGGCTAAGGTTGTACCTGAGATGATTTATGAGTTATTCCCTGTGCTCAAGGATATGCACGCACGTCGTGGTGGGGATTTGTCGGGTGGGCAACAACAGCAATTGGCGATTGGACGCGCTTTGGTCCTCAACCCTTCATTGTTGATTTTGGACGAGCCAACAGAAGGCATACAACCGAACATCGTACAGGACATCACCCAAGTTATCCGTAGGCTTAATCAAGAATGGGGATTGACCGTGCTGGTGGTTGAGCAAAAATTGCATCTTATTAAACTGCTGGCAGATCATTTTGTGTTGCTCGATCGGGGTGCCAATGTGGCACAGGGGCGTGGCGCGGAATTGAGCGCAGAATTGATTCAAACCTATTTGAGTGTTTGAGGTGTACACGTTTTAAAAATGCACCCATGGGGTGCGCTTTGTTTTGGGTCGGTGCGTTTTGCACGGATTGATGGCGTGTGCGTAGCTGTGTTCGCCTGTCTCCTTTGATAAACTGTTCTCACAGCGCAAACACAGGAGCGAGTCATGCACTTAAGTCCCCGCGAACAAGAGAAATTGTTGCTTTTTTTAGCAGGTGAATTGGCGGCCAAACGCAAAGCACGCGGCTTGAAACTCAACTACCCAGAATCCATTGCATTTATCAGCAGTCACTTACAAGAAGCCGCTCGTGATGGCATGAGCGTGGCACAATTGATGCAATATGGCGCAACTCTGCTCACATCAGAGGATGTCATGGATGGTGTGGCGCAGATGATTGCGGAAGTACAAATTGAAGCCACTTTTCCCGATGGCACCAAGTTGGTGACAGTGCATCATCCCATCCGTTGAGCATCCATTTACCCTAAGGACATCCAATGATTGTAGGCGAATATATTTTGGGGCATGGCGATATTGAAGCGAATGTTGGGCGTGTCACTGCACAAGTCGTTGTGGTCAATACAGGCGATAGACCGATTCAAGTCGGTTCGCACTACCATTTTTTTGAAACCAATAAGGCTTTGGCATTTGAACGGATACGCACCTATGGCATGCGCTTGAACATCCCATCGGGCAACGCAGTGCGTTTTGAACCAGGCGAACTAAAAACCGTCAACTTGGTTGCTTTTGGTGGACGCGGTGTGGTGCGAGGCTTTCATCAATTGGTCAATGGTGCCTTGGATGCCAACAAAGTAGAGCAATGCACACAAGAAGCACATCAATTGGGCTTTTGCGACACACACCACATCAAAGGGCAACCATCATGAGTTTGACCATACCACGCGCCCAATACGTGGCCACTTATGGGCCGACCACGGGCGATAAAATTCGTTTAGGCGACACCCATTTGTTCGCACAGATTGAACGTGATTTTCTTACCAAAGGCGACGAGTGTAAGTTCGGTGGCGGTAAATCCGTGCGTGATGGAATGGCGCAGTCTGCCAGCGCGACACGCGCAAATCTCGCTGAAGGTGTATTGGATATGGTGATTACCAATGTGGTGATTATCGATCATTGGGGTATCGTCAAAGCTGACATTGGTATCCGTGATGGTCGGATCGTGGGCATTGGGCAATCAGGCAACCCAGACACCATGGATGGCGTATTACCAAATATGGTTATTGGCGCAGCCACCGAAGTGCACAACGGCGCACACCTCATCGCCACTGCGGGCGGGATAGATACCCACATCCACTTTATTTGCCCACAGCAGATCGATCACGCCCTGTACAGTGGTGTGACCACCATGATCGGTGGAGGCACTGGCCCTGCGGATGGCACGAATGCCACCACCGTCACACCCGGTGCGTGGTTTATCGAGCGCATGTTGCAAGCCGCCGAAGCCTACCCAGTCAACCTTGGTTTTTTTGGCAAAGGCAATTGCGCTTCATTAGAGCCTTTGCGTGAGCAGATAGAAGCAGGTGCATTGGGTTTGAAAATTCACGAAGATTGGGGTTCAACCCCTGCGGTGATTGACTCAGCGTTACGTGTCGCCGATGAAATGGATGTGCAAGTTGCCATTCACACCGACACACTCAACGAAGCGGGTTTTCTCGAAGACACCATGGCAGCTATTAAAGGGCGTGTAATTCACACTTTTCATACCGAAGGAGCTGGTGGAGGACATGCACCCGATATAATCCGTGCAGCGATGTATCCCAACGTTCTACCGGCATCAACCAATCCGACGCGTCCATTTACTGTCAATACAATTGATGAACATCTGGACATGCTCATGGTTTGTCACCATTTAGACAAGCGAGTGACAGAGGATGTGGCTTTTGCAGATTCTCGCATTCGCCCCGAGACTATTGCTGCTGAAGATATATTACACGACATGGGTGTTTTTTCCATCATGAGTTCGGATTCGCAAGCCATGGGGCGCGTCGCCGAAGTCATCACGCGCACATGGCAAACCGCTGACAAAATGGCGGTGCAACGCGGCGCACTGGACGAAGATGCCAATACCGATGCGGAGAATTTCCGCATCAAACGCTACATTGCCAAATACACCATTAACCCCGCGATTGCTCATGGCATCTCAGAGCATGTTGGTTCAATAGAGGTCGGAAAAATGGCGGATATTGTGCTGTGGAAGCCCATGTTTTTTGGTGTAAAACCTGAATTGATTATCAAAGGCGGTATGATTATTGGTGCTCGTATGGGTGATCCAAATGCCTCCATTCCTACACCTCAACCTGTACTGTATCGCCCGATGTTTGGTGCGCATGGCGCAGCGTTAAGCAAAACCTGTGCTTTGTTTGTTTCACAAGCAGGTTTAGACAATGATATTGGTCGAAAATACGGCTTGCATAAACAACTACTGGCAGTGAAAAACTGTCGCAATATTGGCAAAAAAGACTTGATTCACAACCACGCTCTACCCAATATCACTGTTGATCCTGAGCGCTACGAAGTGCGAGTGGATGGTGAACACATCACGTGTGAGCCTGCTACTGAGTTACCTTTGGCACAACGCTATTTTTTATTCTAAAGGTGCATGATGCTGATTACAGAAATTATCGGCTCGTTGGACAGATTGAACATCGCCGAGCGCACCATCGACACCGTGCAATTGCAATGGTTTGAAGCCAACCGCCGCCTGATGCGCAAAACCTCAGCGCGTGGCTTGGATGTGGCGTTTAAATTGTTTCAAGAAGGCGTGTGTTTGCAGCATGACGACGTGGTGCATTTGGATGCCCACACCGCATTGGTAATTCAAATTGAACCCTGCGCAGTCATCGTACTCTCGCCGCAAACCCTACCTGAAATGGCGCGAGCATGCTATGAAATTGGCAATAAACACGCGCCTTTGTTTCTCGATGGTGATGAAGTATTGTTACCGTATGACGTGCCGATGTTTGTATGGTTGGCGGCTGCTGGATTTTCGCCACGGCAAGAAATCCGCCGTTTGAATCATGCTCTGCGCAGTAATTCAGCCCAAGGACACAGTCATGCCGGTCAGCATCACGATGGCGATGCAGAACACAGTCATGGACGCGATTACCGCTCGCGGGTTTTTCGCGCTGCGCCATGAGTGAGTCTGTCGTATCTGCCCCGTATTTAGGCGCGTTGTTGCATTTGGTTGACCCGACCTTACCCATAGGCGGATTCAATCATTCCAATGGTTTGGAAACTTTTGTCCAGCAAAAGCACGTGAAAGACTCGGACAGTCTGCATGCGTATGTTGAGCAACAATTGTTGCAAAACTGGGTATACAACGATGGTGCTTTTATGTCCTTGATTTACGATGCGACACGCGCAGAGGATGTGGCCCGCATTATGGAGTTGGACGAATGGCTGTACGCCAGTAAAGTGCCGCGAGAATTGCGTGAAGGTACGGTGAAACTAGGCACCCGGTTGCTGAAAATTTTTGCGCGTGAGCAGGACTTTCATCGTTCTACGGCGTTGCAGTCGGTGCAAACAGCGATCCAAAGCGCCTCGATGTGGGGCTGTTATCCCACCTTGTTTGGGGTCATCGCCGCGATTGCCAAGATTCCAAAATCCGAAGCGCTGTACGCTTTGTACTACAACATGGTGGTCGGTACGGTGACCAACGGGGTAAAGTTAATCCCTTTGAGCCAAATGTCGGGGCAGGATTTAATGTTCACCATGCGCCAAGCCATACAGCAGGCAGTGGCACAAAGCCTTCAGCCAGATGAAGATGATTTGGGGGCGTGTATGGTGGGACAGGATATTCGTGCGATGCAACATGAGCAACTGTACACGCGCTTGTATATGAGTTAAACGTTTTAAATCAATGGGTTTTATAAAGGACTTCAGCATGAAAAAATCATTATTACTCGCCTTGATGCTGTTTGCAAACATGGCACAAGCGCATGTGGGACATGAGCAGGCCAGCTTGATGGATGGTTTAATGCATCCTTATGGTTTTGATCATTTTCTGGCTATGGTGACAGTCGGCTTGTGGTCAGCGCGCACGTTCAAAGGTTGGAGTCGATTTTATTCGCCTGTGATATTTGTCACGACTTTTATTTTTGCCAAAATTGATCCTTTTGGATTTTTCATCAGGT
>CAZDLD010000129.1:0-4906 GCA_964506355.1 uncultured Hydromonas sp. | reverse complement strand
GGTTTAAGCAGCGGTGTAAAAAATTACGTCGGTGGCAACTGCACCGTTAGTTTGATGATGATGGGTCTGGATGGCCTGTTTAAAGCAGATTTGATTGAATGGATGACCTCGATGACCTATCAAGCGGCATCGGGTGGCGGCGCGGCAAATATGCGTGAATTGGTGTCGCAAATGGGCTTGCTCAACGCTGAAGTGGCTGACTTGTTGGCCGACCCACGTTCGTCGATTTTGGAAATCGACCGCAAAATCGCTGCGAAAATGCGTGAAGCAGACTACCCAGCGGAACACTTCGGTGTGCCATTGGCGGGTGGCTTGATTCCATGGATTGACAAAGATTTGGGCAACGGTCAGTCTAAAGAAGAATGGAAGGGCGCAGCCGAAACCAATAAAATTTTGGGCATGACTGAAGGTCAATCAGGATTTATCAATGTAGAAGGCCTGTGCGTGCGCATTGGCGCGATGCGTTGCCACTCGCAAGCTTTGACCATCAAGTTGAAAAAAGATGTACCGCTGGACGAAATCAACGACATGCTCGCCAAAGCCAACGACTGGGTCAAGGTCGTACCGAACGAGCGCACGGCATCTATGAATGAGCTCACGCCAACTGCTGTAACAGGTACTTTGACCGTGCCAGTCGGTCGTCTGCGCAAGATGGCAATGGGCGGCGAGTACCTCTCGGCATTCACCGTGGGTGATCAATTGTTGTGGGGTGCGGCTGAGCCATTGCGTCGAGTATTGCGCATTATTTTGGCTCAATAAGCTCGAAATTCGGCAACTTGAGTTACACCACAATTCACTCCGGCTCACAACGAGCCGAGTGAACCAACATCACAGCGGCAGCGCACAATCAGATTTTCAATAAGGCAGTGTCATGGCAGAGTTTCAACAATTTGTAATGCAATCAATCGCTTGGATTAAGCACGTTTTGCACAGTGTGTGGGGCTTGCTCAACCAGATCGAAGACGGGTTGAGCGTGCAATTGGCGGGCACTGCGTTTGAACCCTATTACACCCAGTTGAAATCAGGCTTGCTGATGGTGCCGAAATCTCTGTGGCTTATCATCGTACCCGCATTATTGATGATTTGGACAGTGGCTCGACTCACGCGTGTGAAACGCACCGCTGAGCCGGCGGTTCAGCAAGAAGTGGCGATGAATAACTCAACGCAAGTGATTGCGGACAACGCTACCGTGCCTGCTGTGAACAAAATTTCTTCAACAGTCATTGATCAATGGACCAATACTGATTCAGCACAAGCCGTAACATCTGACGCGCCGAGCGTAGCGGCTGCGACACAATCGAGCATCGCAGCTCACACCATTGATTTATGGACTGCGCACACGCCAACTTCACCTGAAGTTGTTGCCGTTGAGTCAGTCACCACACCAAAATACACCGTGTCGGAAGCCGCGATCAACAGCTGGACAGCCCCTGCAGTTCAAGCTATGCTGGAAGAACCAGCAGCATTGGGTGCCATTAGTGCAAGCACCATTCACAGTTGGACGGCACCAGTCGCTCAAGTGGCAGCGGTGGCTGAGCCAGCTATAGATTCGGAAATTGCAATAACCGTTCCAAAGTACACAGTCCCAGAATCAATCATTGATGGTTGGACAACACTTACTCCATCTGTGTCTGAAGCGACAGAGTCAGCGGTAGGAACACGCGCCGCGTCATCGAACAAAATATCAGAAGCTGCGATTGAAAACTGGACAGCCGCATCATCTGTAACCGTTTCAAGCACAACCGAGCCTGAAGTTAATGACGCACCCATAAACATCGTGTCATCTAAAGCGATTGACAGCTGGACCGCGCCAACCGCACTCACTGGCTTGGCATCAGTGACAGCAGCAGCTGCAACTTCGAGTGTCACATCTGTGTCAAATGCTACGATTGAAGGTTGGCTCAACCCAGTACTTTCGGATTCTGTGGTTGAAACACCTGTGGTCGAAACACCTGTGGTAATAACCCCCGCTGTCGAAACACCTGCGGTAGCAATACCAGTGGCGGCTACGCTGAGTGGGGTGGTTTTCGCAGAACCAGCTGCGCCTCAAGTATCACCTACTCGAGAAAAAACATCAGCGAGCGGAGCAGTGGTGGCTCATGCTACGCCAAACGAGTTGAATGCACTTACCGAACAAAACATGCCTGAGGTTAAAGCAGACATTGAAATTCAGGGTGCTCCAGTACCCGCAAGCGAAGTAACTAAAGAATCGCTAATGGCGGCTCAGTCTGTAGTTTCGCTTCGTGCAGTTGAGTTAACATCAAACGAGACTATTCCAACACAATCTGTAATCACCATAGAATCTCTAGGGGCGATAGAACCCAAACGCGGCGACGAGATGCTCCAGCAGGTGCTCAAAGGCCTAACCGCAGACCAATTGAGCTTGGGCTCGACGAAAAAAGCACCGAGCGAGACCAGCGCCAAACCCATGAATGTGAACAGCTTGATTCGGCAGTATGCCGAGCGCACCATGGCGCAATCGACGAAAAGTCAAATCAATTACAAACTCTTTAACGAGCGCAGCCTGTTGATTAAGTGGATGACCACGGTTCAGCCCGATGAGCTGCTCAAACACGCGCAAGAAGCGCACCGCGCCGAGCAAGTTGAAGTGGCACAGCACATTTTGAATGAAGTGCTGCTGCGTGGCAACGCGACCCAATGCGCGCAAGCCTTGGACGCGCGCAATCTGTGGATGAGCCAAAGCAAAACAACCACAATCCACACAGCGGCACCGACCCACGGAGCGCATTGATGCCACGGATTGCGCTGGGTGTTCAATACGACGGTCGCGGGTTTCAAGGCTGGCAGTCTCAAGTGCATGGACAAACGGTGCAAGACGTGTTGCAAAAAGCCCTGAGCCGTTTCGCCACCGTGCCCATGCATGTTCAATGCGCAGGGCGTACCGATACGGGTGTGCATGCGCTTGAGCAAATTGTGCATTTTGACATCGGATTTGAGCGCGACATCCACGCTTGGGTGCGCGGCACCAACACATTTTTACCCGAGACGGTCGCGGTGCGCTGGGCGCACGAGGTCTCGCCTGAGTTTCATGCGCGCTTTGACGCGTATCGACGCACCTACCACTATGTGATTTACAACCACCCGACCCGTTCACCCATTTGGGCAGGACGCTCGGGGTGGTATCACAAACCATTGGATGCGGATAAAATGCATCGTGCAGCGCAGGCACTGGTTGGCGAGCATGATTTCTCGGCGTTTCGCGCATCCGAATGCCAATCAAACTCACCGATTAAAACCCTGTACGAGATTAAGGTGGAGCGCTTTGGTGACTGTGTGCTGCTGAGCATCACCGCCAATGCGTTTTTGCACCACATGGTGCGCAACATCGTCGGCAGCTTGGTCTATATTGGTTCGGGCAAACAGCCGCAGGACTGGATGGCGTTTTTACTGCAACAAAAATCCCGTGCCTTGTCCGCGCCGACGTTCTCACCATCGGGTCTGTATTTATCAGCGGTACATTATCCTGAGCAGTATGATTTACCCGCCCCACGTGATGATTTTTTGCAGGCGCTGGGCTTAAGCAAATAAGTAAGCAAGTAAGCAAATAAAAACGAAGTAACAAAGTTAAGCACCCCGTATTTAGACACATCCCATAGGCAACCACAAGTTTTGATTATGCGAACACGCGTTAAATTCTGCGGCTTCACCCGCGAACAAGACATCCAAGCCGCCGTCGCGCTCGGCGTGGACGCGCTCGGCTTTGTGCTCTATGAAAAAAGCCCCCGTTATGTGACGCCCGAGCAAGTGGCGCAACTGTGCGCCCATGTCCCCGCGTTTGTCAGCACCGTCGCGCTGTTTGTCAACGCCAGTGCCGAGTCGATTGCGGCCGTGGTTCAGCGCGCATCCATCAGCACCGTGCAGCTGCATGGCGATGAGACATTTGAATTTGCCTTACAATTGCAACAGACGCTCAAACGAGACGTGATTAAAGCAGTTCGAGTCAATGCCAACACCGATTGGGACGAAATAGCGCAGTACATCGACCAGCTGGCAGGTGTACTGCTCGATTCGGACAGCGCGGGCTATGGTGGCTCGGGTCATGGTTTTGACTGGGCGAGTATCCCAGAGTCGCTGCGCGGTAAAATCATCCTCAGTGGCGGATTGACCGTGGACATGGTGAATGATGCCATCGTCGCCAATGCGCCGTATGCTGTGGATGTCTCCTCAGGCATAGAATCGGCCAAAGGCATCAAAGACTTTGAAAAAATGCAGGCGTTTATCAACGCGATATAAAGCCCATCAAAACACGAATTATTTAAGGAATATGATGTACAACTACCCAGACAACACAGGACACTTTGGCATTTATGGCGGGCGTTTCGCTTCAGAAACCCTGATTCCCGCGCTCGACGAGCTCAATGAAGCCTACCACACCATCGTGCCGACCAAAGAATTTCAAGAAGAATACGCCTACGAGCTCAAGCACTTTGTCGGTCGTCCTTCGCCGATTTACCATGCCAAACGCCTGTCATCTGAGAACGGCGGGGCGCAAATTTACCTCAAACGTGAGGATTTGAACCACACAGGCGCACACAAAATCAACAACGTGATTGGACAAGCACTGCTGGCGCGCCACATGGGCAAACCGCGGGTGATTGCCGAGACGGGCGCAGGGCAGCACGGCGTGGCAACCGCGACGATTTGTGCGCGCTTTGGCCTGCAATGCGATGTGTATCAAGGCGCTGAGGACGTTGCGCGTCAAGCGGCGAATGTCTACCGCATGAAGCTGCTCGGTGCGAACGTGATACCCGTCGAATCAGGCTCGCGCACGCTCAAGGACGCGCTCAACGAAGCCATGCGCGACTGGGTCACCAACGTAGAAAACACCTTCTACATCATCGGCACTGTGGCCGGTCCCCATCCGTATCCTGCGATGGTGCGCGAC
>CAZDLD010000128.1:0-4925 GCA_964506355.1 uncultured Hydromonas sp. | reverse complement strand
GTCACGCCGTCTTTACCGTACACGCTCAGGGTGCCTGTGTCACTGCTGACATTGGCTGCGGTGGCGCTCAGTTGTCCGCCATTGGCTTGTAATGTCAGGTTGCCGCCTGCGTTGATGGTGCTGCCGTTGTCTTGACTGTGGGTTTGGCGGCGGTAGTTTTTGGGATCAGACTGCGCTGATTCGCTGTGGCTGGTGGTCACCGTGGCTAAGGTCAGATCGTTCCCCGCTTTGAGCGTGGCGCTGCCTGCGCTGGCAATGTCCGCTCCCGTGAGTGTGAGGTTGCGCCCTGCGTCCAGCAGTAGGGTGCCTGCCGAGTCGCTGACGTACAGCCCTGCCACGCGGTCGATGGTGGTGGTTTCGAAGCTCGACTGTGCGCCTGCAGCGGCTTGGCCCAAGCCGAAGCGAGTGCCGCTGTGCGCTGTGCTTGAGTTGGCACTGTTGTAGGCGTTGCTCTGCGTGGTGGTGGTGACGTTGATGTCGTTGCCCGCAGTGGCACTCAGGCTGGACTGCGCGTGCACCGTGCCGCCGTTGATGTTGATGTCTTGGCTGGCGTTCAGGGTCACGTCTTTGCCCGTGATGTCGCCGCTGTTGTTCAGGTTCTTGGCCTTGAGGTTGACGATGTTGCGTCCTGCTATAGTGCCGCTGTTGTTTAAATCGGCATTAAGCGTCAGCTGTACGTCGTTGCCTGAGAGTAGTGCGCCGTTGTTGCTGATGTCGCCTGGGCGCACCATGGTGTAGAGCTTGGGTACCAGTACGTCTTGCTTGCTGCCGTTGGGCAGGGTCACGGTTTGGGTTTCTAACCAGACGATGTCGCTGGTGAGCTGGGCCACTTGGTCTGCGGTCAGGGCGATGCCTGGGCGCAGATTGAAGCTCTGCGCAAACGTCACGCCCGAGCTCATCAGGGCTTGGTATTGAGTTTCATCGCTTTGATAGCCCGCCAGATAGCGTCGGCCTGTGAGCTGTGCCACTTGGTCGCGGATGAGTTTTTGTTCGTAGTAGCCATCGCCCATGCGTTTGTGCGTGGTGCTTGGGTCGAGCTTGAGTGCGCCGAGCATCCAGTCGGAGGAGAGCCAGTTCTTGTAATTGGCAAACCGTGGATCGGTCTGTATCAGATGGTTGGGGTCTTTGGGGTTGGTGCTGTACAGGCTGCTGTTGGGCAGGTCGGTGTTGACGTCGATGCTGATGACGTCTTTGCCGCCGATGACCGCTTGGCGATTCGGTCCTGCCGATTTGTCAGCGATGCCCACACCTGCGCCCGCCGCCGCGTGCTCCATGACCAGTGCCACTGGCAGTGCGATGGTTTGGTTGGTTTGGTCGTGGTATTCAACCTTACTGCCCCAATAGCGCGAGTGGTAGTTTTTAATCCTACCGCGGTATTTCTGCCACGAGTCTTGACTGGTGCCGTCCAAGTAGGTGATGTGTTGACCCACGCCGTCAATGTTGTTGATGGCGTTCAGTGTCCCTGTCATCGCGCCGCCCGCAATGATGCTGCTCTTGTCATTGGTGACCGTGCCGCCCTTCAGGTTCATGTCGCCGCCCGAGCGTATCATCGAGGGGTCTGAGCTCTTGATTTGGTCTTGTTCTTGGGTTTTGGTGATCTCGTACTGGGTCCAGGTTTTGAACTCTTGGTTGAACTGGCTGTTGTAGGTCTCTATCTTGTCCGAGAGTTGCTCGTACTTGCCGTCTGCCTCCGCTTCCCATGCCGCATGTGCACTCTGATAGCTGCTCTGTGCGCTGTCGTATTCTGCTTTGAGGGTCGCGTAGTTGCTCATCGCACTGTCGTAAGCGGCTTTGTCCGTCTGATACTGCGCGTAGTTGGGGTCAGTCGATGCAACTGCGGTTGGCTCTGTCAATGCAGGGCGTATCGGCTCTATCAAGGTCGGTGCGCTGGGCTCAGCGGCAGGGGCTGTGATGCTGAAGTAGCTCCATGCGGGGTTGTCCGATAGGTAGTCCGCACCGGGCACCAACACACAGGTGCTCTCGTCACTTGGGTTGCTGCAGGTCTGTTGTCCGACCGAGACGATGGGGGTCTCGCCCAAGATGGTGCCCACTGGGGTGCTCGGTTGGTTTTTCCAGACATACAGCCCCGCACGGCTCCAGTCGCGCCATTCGAAGTTGCTGATGTCGTATTTGTTCGGGTCGTTGCCAGGGGCTATGAGGGTGGTCTGCTCTGGACTGCCGACCGAGACACGCTCGATGCTGAAGTGCTCGTTGCTGTTGACGAGTTTGTCTGCATCAATCTGCATGTTGCCCATGGATTCTATGCTGGCGCTTTTGTTGTAGATGGCGCTGGCCGAGCCTGTGGCTTGGTGCTGCGCATCCAGCGCACCGCCAATGCTCATGATGTTATCGCTGTAGATTAGGGCGTGCTCTTGGTTGACCAAGGTCTTGACCCCAATGTCCAAGCGTTCGCGTGCGGCTATGCTCGCTGCGCTGTTGACGCCGCCCAGTGTTTCGTCGAGGTTGTTCAGGGTGGTGGCACCAATGGCGATGTGGTCGCCATAGATTCGCCCTGTACCGATGTTGTTGACGGTGAGCGCTTGGATATAGGTGTTGTCGCCATCAATCAGCCCGCGGTTGTTCAAGGTCTTGGTGGCTGTGATTTGGGTGTCGGTGCCGCTGATCTGCCCATCTTTGAGGTTGTTGATGTCCTGCGCATTCAGGCTCAGCTGCTCGCCTGCACTGAGCGTGCTGCTGTTGCTCAGATTGCCTGCGCTGCTCAGCGTGAGGTTGTTGAGGGCATGGGTGCTGCCTGTGTGGTTGAAGCTGTCATTAAGCGCGATGCTCAAGTCGGCATTGCTGCCGATGTTGCCGTCGCCTGTGAGGCTTTTAACTTGGATGCTGCTGTCACCTTCGCTGAGGATTTGCCCTGTGGTGTTGGTGATGCTCAGCTCGGTGCTGCCGGCGTGGTCGGTGAGCTTGAGTGTGCCGTTGCTGCTGAGTAGGCCTTGTGTGTTGTTGATGTGGTCAGCGGCCTGACCCATGCCTGTGATGGTCAAATCGGTTTGTGCGCGCACCGCGCCCGTCTGATTGTTTAGGTTGTGACTGGTGATGCTGACGCTCGCGCCTTCGATGCCTTGGTCGCTGCCTTGGGTGTCGCTGTTGTTGAGCTCGTTGGCGTTCAGGGTGTTGCTCTGGGTGGCGCGTATCAGTCCTGTGCTGTTGTTGATCTGTTGTGCGCTGATGTGGCTGTTGCCCGCGGTTTGGATTTGGCCTGCGACGTTGTTGACGCTTTGGGTGTTGACATTGGTTTGAGTGCTGGTGATGATGCCGCCGCTGTTGTTCAGACTCTCGCCCGTGACGGTGAGTTGGTTGAGGTTGAGGGTGGCGTGGTTCTCCAAGCCGTTGTTTG
Source organism: uncultured Hydromonas sp. (assembly GCA_964506355.1). GTDB lineage: Bacteria > Pseudomonadota > Gammaproteobacteria > Burkholderiales > Burkholderiaceae > CTSOIL-112. The sequence continues at coordinate 1,573 of CAZDLD010000128.1, read as the reverse complement.
CCGTCAGGTCAATGCCGCCATTGGCGGTGATGTGTCCTGCGTCGTTGTTGATGCTGTTCTGTACGTTGATTTGACCGTTGGCCAGAGCCACTGGGGTCGGTTGTACCACGGTGCTGCTGCCGCCGCCTGTGGCCGTTGAGGGTGGGGTGGGGGTTTCTGTACCTGTACCTGTACCCGTTCCAGTTCCTGTGCCAGTACCCGTACCTGTGCCAGTACCCGTTCCAGCTCCTGTACCAGATTCTAATGGCTCGTAGCCAATGACCCCTTGGTTGCTGTTGCTGAGGTTGCCCGCGTTGAGTGCGAGCGATTGGCTGCCTGTTTGTTGGATGTGGCCTTGGGTGTTGTTGAGGCTGGTGGCGCTGATGTCGATGCGTTGTCCGTTAATCGTGCCTGCGCTGTTGTTGAGCTCAGTGGATGTGAGCTTTAGCTCTCGACCTGCGGTCAGCGTGCCTGTGTTGGTGGTGCTGCCTGTGTGTATCTGGGTGTCGCCCTGGCTGCTGATGGTGCCTGCGTTGCTCAGGCTGGTGGATTGAATCTGAGTGAGTGCGCTGCCGTTTGTGCCTAAGTTGGCGTTGATGGTGCCGCTGTTGCTGAGCAGACCATTGACGTCGATGCTGACATTGCCCGCGCTGGCGGCAATCTGCCCTGCGTTGTTGATGCCTACGCCTTGTTCGGTGCCGATGAGGGTGATTTTACCCGCGTACATGCCGCCCAGTGCCTTGGTGTCGATGGCGAATTGCGGTGCTGTGCCTGTGCTTGCCGTAGGGTTGGCGGTGGCTTGGCTGTTGTCTGAGTTGATGCTGTTGATGCCCGTGGTGACGGACAGTCGCTTGGCCCAGATGCCTGCGTTGAGCGTGACTGCTCGCGCCATGATGTCGGTGTAGTCGCTGTCAAGGGTGTCGAGGCCTTTGCCATTGATGTTGATTTGGCCTCGGTTGACTTGGTAGCCCGTGAGGTTGCCGTTGCTGATAGTCGGGGTGCCTGTGGTGAGGGTGCTGCGCGAGGCGTTGAGCAGGGTGGTGCCGTTGACGTTGATGCCGCTTGGGTTGGCGATGATGAGCTCGGCGCGCTGTCCTGCTACTTCGATGTTGCCTGTGAGGTGGCTGGGGTTGCTGCTGTTGACTTGGTTGACGATGATGCGGGCGCTGCCTGTGGCCAGCCATGGGTTGCCTTCTACCCATCCTGCGGTCTGGGTGTTGACGGTGTTGCGGCTGTTGTTGAGGATGGTGCCGTTGGCTTGGGTGTCAAACTGGGTGTATTGGTTCATCGATACACCGCCCGCGCTCGGGGTTTGGATGTTGATTTGTGTCGCACCACTGGCGGTCGGGAGGATGGTGGCTTGTTGGTTCTTCGGCGCACTTGGGTCGGCGACGATGGTGCCTGCGTGTGCGGGCAGGATTTGTGCGCTGCCCAGTGCGAGCATGAGGATAAAGTGGGCAGGTCGAATCAGGAATTGTGTCCAACTGGTGCTGGCCTCTTGCGCCACTGCAGCGCCCGAGCTGTCGCTGATGGAGCCGCCTTGGGTACTGACTATCTCTGAGACCACGTCCATGCGGCCTGTGGTTTTATTGAA
>CAZDLD010000127.1:0-5116 GCA_964506355.1 uncultured Hydromonas sp. | reverse complement strand
GTAAACAGCACCGTATACGTGTGCAACGACTCAGGCAAGATCGTGCTGCAAAACACCCGCACGCCCAAGTCAACAGACGCCTGCGTGGGCAAACGCATCAAGACGCTGCAATCAGCTCCAGCGCACATCGATGACCCATACGAGCGTACGCTGGGAGACCCCGTAGCGACGGAGCAAACCTTAATCGTTGGCGGGCGTATTCCCCCAGATGTGCAGCAGGCACGAGATGTACAGCGCATCCAACTGGTACGCTCTGAGCTCATCATGGCTGAGCAAAAGCTCAATGTGTTGCAAGCACAGTACGCCAGCAATGCCTTGAACTCAGCTCGTACCGATGTCAATGCGCAACGAAATTTACAAACGCAAATGGCGTTGATTCAGTCAAGTATTGATGGGCTCAAGCGTGAGTTGCAGCAATTGAATCCTCGATAGATTTGTACATGAACAATTAATAAATAGATAACCCCATGCTCTCCAATCACATTAAATTCGATGCCTTGCAGTTTGGGCTGATGGTGCTCAATCAGCAGGCGCGCATTTTGCACCTTAACACCGCGGCGCAAGTGCTCCTGCGCGCCACCCAAGGTCAATCTCAAGACCTGCCGCTCACGCAGTGGTTCGAGTCGGATGAAACCTTGACGCAAATCATTCAGCACATCGAGTCGGGTCAAGATGAGGTGTGCCGTGGCGTGCTGCGCATGATACGACAGGGCGATGGTTCCGAGTTGGAATCGCCGCAGCAGGTTTATGTTGCGCTGTCCGCACTGCACGAAGATGGCGAATCGCTGTACATCTTGGAGTGTTTTGAGCTGGGCGCGTATGAGCAGGTGCAACAGGATTCGCAGTGGCGCGCACAGGTTCAGAGTCATCAACTGTTGATGCGCCAACTCGCCCACGAAATCAAAAACCCCTTGGGTGGCATTCGCGGCGCGACCCAGCTGTTGCAAGACGAGCTGGAAACGCTGCAACCAGAATTGGTGGAATACACCGAAATGGTGCTCGAGCAGGTCGATCGACTGCGCAACTTGGTCGATCAGTTTTTAGTCCCTTACCGTCAGGGCATGGCGCAGGCGCAGGTACTTAATATTCATGAAATTTGCGAAAAGGTCTGCAAACTGGCTCAGGTTGAATTTGGCGATGGCATCGATTGGCAACGCGATTACGACGTCAGCGTGCCGCCTGTGCGCGGGGTGGCGGATTATTTGCAGCAGTTGTTGCTTAATTTGATGCAAAACGCCGCACAAGCGCTCTTGCGCCCAGATTACACGCCGACCCAAGCACCAAAAATAACCCTGCGCACCCGCATTGCGCGCAATTGTCTGGTCAATCAAGTGACCCACCCGATGATGTTGGAGATATCGGTAATCGATAACGGTCCAGGTGTGCCCGATGAAATTTCGGACACCTTGTTTTTGCCCATGGTGACGCAGCGTGAGGGCGGTACGGGCTTGGGCTTGTCGGTGGCGATGCAAATTGCCCAACAGCATGGCGGCACCATCGAGGTTCACAGTCGAGCGCAGCGCACGCAGATGCGCGTGTTGTTACCACTGAACAAAGAATTGTCGTAAGCTCCTCCACCCCAAATAGCAAGCGCACCAAATCGGTGCAAAAGCAATACAATAACGCACTGAAGTATTGCACCTGATTAGTGCACAACCCCGCATAATCAAGTCAGCAAATACAGACTATCCTTAGGAGGTGCCCATGTACGGCTTGAACGATAAACCCACCATCTGGGTTGTGGACGATGACAAGAGCATTCGCTGGGTGCTCGACAAAGCCCTGCAAAAATCGCGTCTGCCCTATCGCATGTTTGCCGATGGGCAAGAGGTGCTCGACGCCTTGGATTTTTGGCACAAACAACCCGAAGGCAAGCGCCAAGCGGGTGACTATCCAGCCATGTTGCTGTCGGACATCCGCATGCCCGAAGTGTCGGGCATCGAACTGCTGCGTGAATTCAAAAAATTAGCCCCCGAAGTGCCCGTGGTGATGATGACCGCACATGCGGATTTAGAGAATGCCGTCTCGACTTTTCAAGAGGGCGCAGCTGAGTACATCGCCAAACCTTTTGACACCGAAGAACTCATCGCCTTGATCAAGCGATTTGTGCAGCCTGCCAAAATCCCCGCGACAACAGCAAGCTCTTTAGCTACCTCAGCGGTAGTGAACAACGAGACCAGCGCCGCCGACAGCTTGGAGCAACGCTATGGTCTGCTCGGGCACAGCAGTGCGATTTTGCAAGTACTGCGCACCGTCGGTCGGCTGTCCGCCACCGAGGTCAATGTGCTGCTCACGGGCGAGACGGGCACGGGCAAAGAGTTGGTCGCTCGAGCGATTCACGCCACAGGCTTGCGCGCCAAAGCGCCATTTATCGCGATTAGCACCGCAGCGATTCCCGCGCACATGCTCGAGTCTGAGCTGTTTGGCCACGAAAAAGGCGCATTCACAGGTGCGATGATGGGGGCGAATTCTGCGCGCATGGGACGATTTGAAGAAGCTGAGGGCGGTACATTGTTTTTGGACGAAATCGGTGACATGCCGATGGAGTTGCAAGCGCGTTTGCTGCGCGTGCTCTCCGAAGGGGTGTTCTACCGTGTCGGAGGCAGTGACTTGGTGCGCTCAAATGTGCGCATCATCGCAGCGACGCATCAGAATTTAGCCCAGCGCGTCGAGCAGGGACTGTTTCGCGCAGATCTTTATCATCGTTTGAATGTGGTCGGCATCCACCTGCCCGCACTGCGCGAGCGCACCGAGGACATCCCGCAGCTGATGCAACATTTTCTGGCACAAGCGGCGAAAGATTTGCGCCTGCTCGCGCCCAAGAGCCTTTCGCCCGCAGCGATGGAGGTGTGTCAAAACGCCGCATGGTCGGGCAATGTGCGCCAATTGGACAATGTCTGCCGCTGGCTCACGGTCATGACCCCGACGCAGCTGGTCAACGAAGCCGATTTGCCCGCCGAAGTGCGGGAACAAATCCCCGAAGGCGGTGCAGCGCAAATGGGCGCACTTGGCACCTATGGTGGCGCTGGCAACAGCACGTGGCAAGACTTGCTCGCCGTCGCCGTGCGCCAAGGGCTGAACGATCAAATTCCAGCGGTCATGCTCAAACTGCAAGACCAGTTCGAGCAGATTGTCATCGGCGAAGCGCTCAAATTCACCCACAACCACCGTCAGAAAGCCGCGCAATTGTTGGGTATTGGACGCAATACGATTACGCGTAAGGTGCGAGATTGATAAAATCGCTGTTGGATTATTGCACAGAATAGGCTGGTTTCTCTTGCAAAGATATATATCTCAGTTATAATTGTACGGTCACTTTTTATACAAGTGGCCTATTTATTATTCACTTTGAGGAATGTTATGAAAAAATTAGTACAAATTTCAATTGTTGCAGGTATTTTGGGTCTGTCATCAGCTGCGTATGCTGCTGAACCAACCGTCATCGCAGCAAATCCAGATAGTGGCGCTTATGTGGGTGTAACTTATACTGGTTGGTCTGCAAAAGGTGATGATGGTATATCTGTGGATAAGTCAGGTGTTTCATTAAAAGCAGGTTATGATTTCAATCAACATTGGGCTGTCGAAGGCCGTTTGAATTTGGCGGAATACAAAGATGTAGATGGTGCTTCCTCAGTCAAAGCCAGCACGCCAGTGGCACTCTACGCCAAATATCGTTATCCTGTGTCTGAAAGAGTAGCACCTTATGCTGTGGTAGGTTTAGCTTACCATCAATACAAATTGGTAGATGGTTCTGATTCAATTTCTGCTAATTCTGTCGCAATGTCTGCAGGTATTGGTGCTGAAATATCGATTACCAAACAAGTCATAGGTACATTAGAATATAATTATGGTGGTCGCAACGATATTGTTGATTCTGATGGCTATGATGTTTCTTCTTTTTCAGCTGGTATCAACTATAAATTTTAATTGCTTAATAATTTTTAGTGATAGTAAAAACCTTGCCCTCAGGCAAGGTTTTTTATCGCCTGTGAATTCCGTATCTGCACCGCCTTTACGGTACAATAGCCCCCATTATTCAACCCACATCAAAGTTCATCATGAATCAGCATTATGTAGAAACCGACATCCGTGTTCTCAAGGGACTGGAGCCCGTTAAAGAGCGCCCCGGTATGTACACGCGCACCGAAAATCCCCTGCACATCATTCAGGAGGTGATTGACAATGCGGCCGATGAGGCTCTCGGTGGCTTTGGTACGATGATTGCGGTGACCCAGCATGCCGATGGCTCGTTCAGTGTTGAGGATGATGGGCGTGGCATTCCGATTGGCATTCACCCTGAAGAAGGGGTGCCGGTGCTTGAGATTGTGTTCACGCGTTTGCACGCGGGCGGTAAATTTAACAAGGCCGATGGCGGCGCGTATGCCTTCTCAGGTCGTTTGCACGGGGTGGGTGTGTCAGTGACCAATGCCTTGTCCACGCATCTGGGGGTGACGGTGTGGCGTGACAAGCAGGTGGCGAATATTGTATTTTCAGGTGGCGATGTCGTCGAGCCATTGACGGTGCGTGCGGCCGAGCGTGGGGACAAAAAAAGCGGTACCCGCGTGCGCATCATGCCCGATGCCCAGTATTTTGATTCGGCGCTGGTGCCGCAAACTGAATTGGAGCGCCTGTTGCGCGCCAAAGCGGTGCTGATGTCGGGTGTCCAGGTGACTTTGCACAATGAAAAAACTGGCAACACGCAAACTTGGTTGTACAAAGATGGTTTGAACGGCTACTTGCGCGAGTATTTGGACGAAGATGCCTTGATGCCGTTTTTTAGCGGTGCGTGGTTCGCGGGTAAAAACGACGATCAATTCGCTGAGGGCGAGGGCGCACAGTGGGTGCTGGCGTGGACGCGTGAGGGCGGATTGTTGCGCGAGAGTTATGTCAATCTCATCGGCACATCCGCGGGCGGCACGCACGAGGCGGGGATACGCGAGGGGGTATTTGGCGCGGTCAAGAGCTTTATTGAGCTGCATGCCTTGTTGCCCAAGGGGGTGAAGTTGATTTCGGACGATGTGTTCAGTCGCGCTTCGTTCGTGCTCTCGGCCAAGGTGCTCGATCCTCAGTTTCAGGGTCAGACCAAGGAGCGTTTGAATAACCGCGATGCAGTGAA
>CAZDLD010000126.1:0-5194 GCA_964506355.1 uncultured Hydromonas sp. | reverse complement strand
GTGTAGTGATTACGGGTAACTCTTTTGAACATGAAATCTCAACAACTTTATCCTTAATTTTTCTCATGCTTTTTGAATATAAAGTTGAATTATTGAGTTTATGATTTAATTTTTCAAATAGCTCAGGATGTTTTTTTGAGACTATTCTTTCTAACAGCGGCAAAGCGCCTGTGATTTCCAACATGCCAATTAATTCACCAACTTGGTTAGCATTTTTATCATAAACTGGTTGCATAGTAAGGCGAGATAAGTTTGCTGATTCAAGAATATCTGCCAAAACTTGAGCTCTCTTTTCATTAATGGCGTCATCATCAAGCGTTGTAATATCGATATATGCTATGTGGAATTTTCGTTGAAAAAACAATTGTTGTATGCGACGATTCTGTCGATTTACAACGTCGCTGTTGGTGTGTTCGTCGTTAAAACTTCGAAAGTCCTTTAGTATTTCGTGCAATACGATCTCTGTAAAACCTTTTTCGTCTATATCGAAATATAAATCTAAAATATTTTGAAATTTATATACATTCTGACTGCGATAAATAGAATGTAAAATTTTAGTCTTATTTGCACCTGAATCTTGTTGGATATAATTTGCAAAAAAATACTCCTCCATCGATTTATGTGCCCACCGCAGGAAATTGCCATCTTTCAACCAAAGAGGTACGGCAGTCAAAATATCTTGCTGAAACCCATTCTTTGAGCCTTTTAGATTTATATATAATTTAAAGGAGTCATCAATCAGCCGTGATAATTCATCAACGGTATATTCATTTTTCCACCCGTTATGTACGCCGCCAAATGCAATTGCTCGAAGCATTTTATGAAAATCTTCAATATTTAATTTTGATTTTTTTTCACGCTCATATGAATCACCTTTGCTTAAGTCATGATTCTCATAGAGAGCATCAAAAACTTGCCTATAAAATATTGATTTTTTGGTAGGTATTTTTTGTTTATGTGAGTAAGCGATAAATAACAGACTCACTAGTAATGGGTTTACCAAGAACTCATCAATAACCACGTCTTTATTTTTTATTTTATGGATGATAGCTTGTGAAAGCACACCTCTATTGTCATATCTCCCTAGCAATCCAAATGCTTGTTTTTGACTTAGCTCTCTTATTTCAAAATTTTGAAAATTTGAAAATCCTGACAGAGCCGTCTCTGGCCGTGAGCTGAGAATGTAATTGTTTTTAGTGGCTTTATGAAATAACTGTTGCAGGTCTTCAGTAACAGCTTGTCTATCATTGATTGGAATTTCATCAAATCCATCTAACAATAATAATATTCCTCCATGCTCAAGCATGGATGTCAAGAATCCCATGTCAAATGGCTCTGATATCGATGAGAGTTGTTTGTGAATTTCATCCATCACAGTCCAATCTGACTTCAATTTTCGAAGCTCGATTAATATTGGTATATATTCTAAGTCGTTGTCTATACATTCAAGGAAAAATATTTTTAAAATTGTAGATTTCCCCATTCCCGCAGTATCGGTAAGTAAAATATTTCGATGAGTAATTAACAAATCATATGGCGATCCTTTAACGTCGAATTTAACATCAGTCGTTGACTCATATAAATGTTTCACAATTGTTAATGGTTCATAAACATCTCGAAGATTTTTGGGCTGATTTTTAAATGCTAATGTATTTGCTATAGCTAAACGTTGGTATGTAGTTTCCAAGTAATGTTTGAATTTAAATTCAACGACTTTTGATATTTTTGCTCCAGTACTATTCGCAAGTTTTATAAAATATGGAGCAAGAATTTTTTCGCTGATTTTTAAAGCTGTTGGAGCGTATTTTATCGCGCCTGTGGCAATTGCTGATTCAATAATTGGTGGCATTTTGTTTGCTTTCTTTAAATTATCTAGTTGCAAATAAGCTGATCAAATTAAAAACTACACGCAAACAGTTTACACATTAATTCCTCAGCGCGCATTAGTCGGCTAGATAAAATAGTGGTAATTAAGTCTCAAGTAAGGGCAGATCAGCGTGCCAATAAGTGAGTGTCCACGGCAAACTTAGCCGCGCATTAAAAAACCCAAGGTGAGCCTTGGGTTTTTTTATTTGGCATATACGCAAGATAAATAACGAATGTTTACTCCCTTAGCTCCAAAGGCCTCAGCGTCAAAACCACAGTGAGCAACGACAACGCAATCGCCACCCCAAACACCACGGCATGTCCCGCCGCATCGGTGAGCCAGCCACCGACCAGATGCATGCTGCTGGCAGCGACCACGAATAGCGTTGCTTGAAAGGTGTAGTCCACCCCCGCGAATTCACGCCGTGCGAAGTGCATCATGGTGGCGAACAGCACCACGGTGGACATGGTGTCGACGATGGGCTCAAATAAACTCACGCACCACCACAGTGTTGTCGAATGTGGCAAGACGTTGAGTGAGAAATAACCCACACTCGAGATGATTTGCATCAGTGCGAGCACCATCAACAACCACTGATAATGCATCCGCTGCGAGCGCCACAAAAACCCAGCGACCACGCCCGAAATCCCGCCCAAAATAATGGCGTAATTGGTCACTTGTCCGATGGCGGCACGGCTCATGCCGTAATCGACCGCAAAGGGTCGAACCACGGTGGAGATGAGTCCGTCGGGCAGTTTGTAGGCGACGAGCAGCAAGAGCCAGTACGCCACGCCACGGGTTTGGACAAAGCCTTTGATGATGCTCAGTAGCTTGGTGCTGTGCGGTTTTGAGCGTGCGCTGGCCGATGTGTCCGCTGTAGCAGGTGCTTGCAGCGCTTGCAACAGTGGCGCGGAGCGCTGCACCCACAGTTGATACAAACAGGGTAAATAGCCCAGCGTGAGAATGAGCACGATGAGCCGCATCCCTGTCGCCCAGCCGACTTGGCTGTAATACGAGAGAAACATTCCGCCGCTGAGCAGCATGCCCATTTTGTACGCCAGCACTTGCAGGCTGTTGGCCAAGCCGCGCTCCTGATCGTTCAGCAGCCGCACCGTCATGCCATCGGTGAGGATGTCTTGACTGGCCATGACGAAGTTGGCAAACAACAGCAGCACAATGACCCAGACCATGGAAGCACTGCTTGCCAGAAGCGTGTCTATGGGCTGGACGCTCAGCACCACCCAGCACAGAGCGGTCAATACAAATGACAATAGGATGTAGCGTGGTTTCTGCGCAGATTGGTCAAGGTGACGCGACCACAGCAGCTTAATCGACCAAGGAATCCCGACCAAACTAAACAACGAAATCCATTTTTGCGCCACGCCTTGTTCGCGCATCAGCACGGGCAGGGTGTAGGCAATCAAACCGCCTGGTAGGCCTTGCGCGAGGTAAAGCCCTGCGATGAGTAGGTATTTTTGCCAGAGTGGCTGGTGTGTATGGGCGGTGTGCATGGTTGTTGAGGCTATGGGGTTGCGATGAATGATTTTAGTTGGTTGCCAATGTGCTTACTGCGTTGTGGCTTGGGCTGTGCGCCACGGGTTGGCTCGTGTCTCGCCTTGCACGGCGTAGCCTTTTTTCTGCGCATACGCGCGCAGGTGCGCTTGACGCGCTTGAGTATCTGGGTGGGTGGCGAGCCAGTCGGGTACCCAGCTTTTTGTAGGTTGCTCGGCGTGCTGGGCTGCCAATACGTCGTACATCTCAATCGCGCCTGCGATGGAGCCGTAGTGCGCATGGATGGCGTCCAAGGCGGCCTCGTCGGCAGAGGTCTCTTGTGCGCGGCTGTAGGAGAGTATGCTGAGCATCAGGCCGCTGTCCACGACGACTTGCTCGCCAAAGACCGTGGCGCTGAGCAGTTGCAATAGGGCGTTTTGAGTCAAAGCCTTGAGCGGGTCACGATGCGCGACATGCCCCATCTCGTGCGCCAGCACCATACTCACGGCTTGCTCGGTGGGCGCGGCATCCAATAACCCCTGCATCAGAATCACGTGCGCACCAAAGGTGGCAAAGGCATTGACGTCCTTGGACGCTTGTGTGTGCACTTGAATGCGCGCACCATCGGGTAGGTGCAGTTGGGGCGCGAGCTGCTCGGCCAAGGTTTGTAGGCGCGCATCGTTCTGCGTGTCCTTCATCATCGCGGAACCCACGCGCGCAAGCCACTTTTGTTCATACGAATAGGGCAGATAATTGCCCAAAGCCCATGCGAGCGCGCGTGCCAAAAGCAAGACCAATAACAGCAGCAAGCCCAACTGCAACAAAAGCTGGGTCAACTCGCGCCGCACGGGCTCGTGCGTGACGTTGGGGTTCTGGGCTTCGTCGAGTTTGGGGTTTTCGATGTGCATGGTGGTTGCGCGTTGGGTTGAATGGATTTACGCTTGATGGTCTGAGGCAGATGACTCGGACGCCTGCGCCGAGTTGGCGGATGGTGGCAAATAGCCAGCGGTGCCAAAAGCCATGACTTCGACCATGGCGCTGTTGCTTGAGTCTTTCACAATCGACGCGGTGGTGAATTTGACATTGCATACGATGTTCGCGCCCGTGCTGTGCGCTTGGGCTTTCATGCGCAGCACCGCTTCACGACGTGCGCGGTCGAGCAGGCTGTCGTAGGCGGACATATTGCCACCAAAAATGCTGCGCAGCCATGCCACAAAACGCTTGAAATAATCCGATGCGACCACCACGCTGCCCATGACCAAATGCGCTTGAGTCAGTTGCTCAGGTGGTGTTTTGGCGCTGGTCAGCAGGACGTGTTGCAGCTGAGATTCGCGCTCGATGATGCTGCGGTAGTGTTTGCGCTCGGCGCGCCGCCCAAAAATAAAGCCAAGTGTCATTAGGATTGTAAAGATGACCAGTTGAAGAATCATGTCCATGGCAATTACTCGATGATGACGGCGCTGCCGTAGGCGAAAATTTCAGCGGCACCCGCAGTGATGGCCGAGGTGGAAAAGCGCACATTGAGAATCGCATTCGCGCCGAGTTGGCGTGCTTGCTCTTGCATGCGCGCAATCGCTTCTTTGCGCGATTCTTCGAGCAGCTCGGTGTAGCCCTTGAGCTCACCGCCAAATACGTTTTTCAATCCCGCCATGAAGTCACGACCTGCGTGCTTGCTGCGCACGGTGGAGCCTTGGACAAGTCCGAGGTGCTTAATGATGCGGTGTTCGGGTAAGGTTTCGAGGTTGGACAGTAACATGGGAACTCCTGAGTTTGGGTTGAGGTACACTGCATTATAGGGGAGAACGCGTGGCGTGCTCGATGGCGCTCGAATTATTT
>CAZDLD010000125.1:0-5325 GCA_964506355.1 uncultured Hydromonas sp. | reverse complement strand
ATTGGAGACTGATAGTTAATCCACGACTATGGATAGCAGATTTAAATGCTTTAATTGGCGAATCGTCCATGTCACAATGTCCTTATTAAGAGATTTGATTCGTGTCTTTCTCTTTGTGTGTGGTGCTCGCCTTTTAACAAGGCTTACCCTGACCTAATTTAGGTCAGGGTTTTTTTATGAGTAAAATTTCTAAAGGTATTCATATTTAATGGAAATTTTAATAAAGACACACGTTACAATTTAAGCGTTTACACCGAAATTAACCTCAAACACGAAAAGGATGACCATGAAAGCAGAAACTTTAGCCATACACGCAGGTTACAGCCCAGATCCAACCACCAAGGCAGTCGCTGTGCCGATTTATCAAACCACATCCTACGCCTTTGACAACACCCAGCACGGTGCTGACCTATTTGATCTGAAAGTTCAGGGCAATATTTACACCCGCATCATGAATCCCACCACAGCGGTGCTTGAGGAGCGTGTGGCAAAATTAGAGGGTGGCATTGGCGCGCTCGCGCTCGCATCAGGCATGGCGGCGATTACCTACGCGATTCAGACCATCGCGCAAGCTGGCGACAACATCGTCTCGGTCTCGACTTTGTACGGCGGCACCTACAATTTATTTGCCCATACCTTGCCCAAACAGGGCATCGAAGTGAGATTCTTTGACTACCGCGACCCAGCGGCGATGGAAGCGCTGATTGATGCCAAGACCAAATTGGTGTTTGTCGAATCCATCGGCAATCCACTGGGCAATGTGGTCGATTTAGAAGCCATCAGCACCCTCGCGCACAAGCACGGCGTGCCTGTGGTGGTGGACAACACGGTCGCGACGCCGATTTTGCTGCGTCCGTTTGAGCATGGTGCGGACATCGTGGTACATTCTTTGACCAAATACATCGGCGGCCATGGCAACAGCATAGGCGGTGCAATCGTCGACAGTGGTAAATTCCCTTGGGGCGAGCACAAAGAGCGCTTTGCCGTGCTCAATACGCCGGACCCGAGCTACCACGGTGTGAACTACGTCGAAGCGCTCGGTCCAGCAGCCTACATCGCCCGTGCGCGTGTCGTGCCTCTGCGCAATACCGGTGCAGCGCTCTCGCCATTTAATGCGTTTCTAATCCTGCAAGGCATCGAAACATTGCCGCTGCGCATCGAGCGCCACTGCGAAAATGCGCTCAAAGTCGCTCAATTTTTGGAAAAACACCCGAAAGTCAAATGGGTCAACTACGGTGGATTAAGCAGCCATCCACAGCACGCATTGGTACAAAAATACCTTGGTGGTAAACCCTCAGGGATTTTGTCGTTCGGCGTAGAAGGTGGCGCGGCGGCGGGCGCTCGATTCATCGATGCGCTGCAATTGGTGACCCGTTTGGTCAATATTGGCGATGCCAAGAGCCTTGCCTGCCATCCAGCATCAACCACGCACCGCCAACTGAACGCTGAAGAACTCGCATCAGCAGGCGTATCAGAGGACATGGTGCGTCTGTCAGTGGGGATTGAGCACTCTGATGACATCATTGAGGATATTGAGCAGGCTTTGGCCCTGGCCTAGTACTTCTAAAATATGAGTGACGAAGAAGCCTCCATTTTTTGGAGGCTTTTTCTATGTGAAATTCCAAGCTCTCAACACAATAATTCTGCATAACTTAGCATTTGAATTGTGCAATCCTTAGATGTTTTGATTTTCTATAGATAGAATTTTTGTTTGGTTCACTGCATGGACGATGTTCAGTAATCTGTTGTTTCCGTTCATTAACTTTAGGAAATAACATGAGTCAAAAATCAATTATTGTGTCAGCTTTGGTAGCATTGGGTTTAGTCGGCGGCGCTGGCTATTATTTTAAACATAAAAAGGCAGAACCAGTGACCATCGCCTATCAAACAGGCGTGGATCCATCAAAAGTGGCTCAAGCTGATGGCATTTACGAGAAGGTCACAGGTCAAATCATCAACTGGCGCAAATTTGAAAGTGGTGCAGAAGTAGTAGCTGCTGTAGCATCGGGTGATGTGCCGATTGGTAATATTGGTTCGAGTCCATTGGCGGCGGCTGCGAGCAAAGGTTTACCGATTGAGACATTTTTAATTGCAGGGGTGTTGGGTCAGTCTGAGGCTTTGGTTGTGCGCAACGGCTCAAACATCAATACCCCTGAGGATTTGGTGGGTAAGAAAGTAGCAGTTCCATTCGTTTCAACAACGCACTACAGTTTATTGGCTGCACTCAAACACTGGAACGTCGATGCGAGCAAGGTTCAAATCATCAATTTGCGTCCAAGTGAAATATCTGCGGCATGGGAGCGTGGGGATATTGATGCGGCTTATGTTTGGGAACCTGCATTAGGTAAGGCAAAAGCCTCAGGGAAGGTGTTGGTAAGTTCAGATGAAGTTGGCAAATGGGGTGCGCCAACCTATGATCTTTGGATTGTGCGTAAGGATTTCGCAGAGAAACATCCTGAGTTCTTAACTCAATTCGTAAAAGTAACTACTGATGAAACCGCTAAATACAACGCCAATCCTAAAGGATATGCTGCAGATGCAAAAAATCTTGAGAAAATTGCACGAATCACTGGTTCTAAACCCGAAGAAATTGGTCTATTGCTGTCTGGAAATATCTATCCATCTGCCAATGAGCAAACAGACTTACTGCAACAACCATTCGCTCAGGCCATCGCAAAAACTGCTGATTTTCTAAAATCTCAGGGTAAGGTTGAATCAGTACAAGCTGACTACGCCCCTTATGTCACTAATCGCTTTGTAAAAAGTGCAGCACGATAATTGACAGAGGCATTCATCATGAATGATTTGATCGTAGAGCGCTTAAGTGTTCAATATCCAGAAGCCGCTCAGGCGGCATTGTCAGATGTATCCATAAGCATTGCTCAAGGAGATTTGACCGTAGCACTAGGGCCATCGGGCTGTGGCAAAACCACTTTGCTCAATGTCATGGCTGGGTTCGTTAAACCCACCTCTGGTCAGGTCACTTTTAATGGGTGCTCAATTTCAGGTCCTGGTGCCGAGCGTGCAGTGGTGTTTCAGGATGATGCGTTGCTGCCTTGGTTAAACGTTCGCGAAAATGTCGCATTTGGGCTGAATTTGCAGGGTGTGGCGTTGGAGCAGCGCATTTTAGAGGCTGACGAGGTTTTATCTTTGGTCGGTTTGAGTCACGCTGCTGAACAGAAAATATGGCAACTTTCTGGGGGGATGCGTCAGCGTGTGGGTATAGCTCGTGCTCTGGCCAGCCGTTCACAGGTGCTGTTGATGGACGAGCCGTTCGGCGCGCTGGATGCATTCACTCGGGAGATTATGCAAGAATTGTTGCTCAATGTGTGGAAACAGACCCAACAACGCATATTTCTGATAACTCACGATATTGAAGAGGCATTGTTTTTGGCGACTGATTTGGTACTAATGTCGCCAGGACCAGGGCGGATTGTACAGCGCTTAACTTTGGACTTTAATCAGCGCTGGTATGCGGGTGAGCCTACTCGATCAATTAAATCGGACCCTGAATTTATTCGACTTCGTGAGCAATTGTTACAGCAATTGACTGAACAAAAGTCCAATTTTACTTCCTTGGAGCATGTATGAGTGTGACTGAATCTATTTTAAGCATTGATGGTGTTAAGCCCAGTTATATGTCAATGGCTCTATCCAAACACATCAAACAAATCAAATACATCAAGCGCAATCAACGCGTGCTTTTGGGAGTGCTGAGTGCGTTCGTGCTGCTTTTGATATGGTGGTCGATTACGGCGACAGGATTGATAACCAGTTTATTTTTGCCTCCACCAGCGGATGTTGCGCATAAATTTTATGTACTTAGTACCAAAGGCTTTATGGACGCTACCTTGTGGCAGCATGTGTTTGCCAGTTTATCACGCATCATGACAGCCTTGGTATTTGCCGTGGTCCTAGGAATCGCTTTGGGCATGTGGATGGGTGAAAATCCTGTGGTCAAAGGACTGCTTGACCCATTGGTTGAGATTTACCGTCCAATTCCGCCGTTGGCATATTTACCGTTATTGGTGATTTGGTTTGGTATTGGCGAGTTCACCAAGGTATTTTTAATCTTTTTAGCGATACTTGCGCCCATCGTGATTGCCACATCTCATGGCATCGCTTCGGTGGGTGTTAGCCGCCAGCGTGCGGCCTTGTCATTGGGTGCGAGTCCCTCCCAGTTACTCTGGCATGTGACTTTGCCTGCGGCTTTGCCCAATATTTTGACGGGAATTAGAATTGGATTGGGGGCTGGATGGTCTACCTTGGTGGCGGCCGAATTGGTTGCAGCGACTCGCGGTTTGGGATTTATGGTGCAATCGGCTGCTCAATTTTTGGTTACAGATATTGTTGTTCTTGGCATTATCGTGATTGCACTTATCGCTTTCAGTTTAGAAGTTGGTTTGAGAGTCCTACAAAAGCGTTTAACCCCTTGGTACGGAAAAGTTGATTAAACCATAATTTATAAAGGAATTATTTCATGAGTATTTCATTTACCCGCCTGAGTCCTGCAATTGGTGCTCAGGTTGAAGGTCTTAATTTACAAGAGGGCATTACTGACTCGATTCAAGATCAATTATCTCAAGCTCTTATTGAGCATCAGGTGTTATTTTTTAGAAATCAAAGCATCACTCCCAAACAGCAATTTGAATTTGCGCGTTTGTTCGGTGACTTACATATTCATCCAATTTACCCTCAATCGGATGAAGCTCCAGAAATCATTATTTTGGATAGTCATCTAAATAACCTCAATGACAATGCTATTTGGCATACTGATGTAACGTTTATCAAAACACCGCCTTTGGGCTGCGTGTTGTCTGCCAAACAGGTTCCCGAGTCGGGCGGTGACACCCTCTGGTCCAGTGGATTTGCGTCGTGGGATGGGCTATCTAACCGTTTGCAAGAGTTGTTAGAAGGTCTGACCGCAACCCATGAATTTACCCGTTCATTTCCTATTGAGCGCTATGGTAACACCCCCCAAGCTTATGAAAAATGGAATCAGGCGCGTATTGATAACCCTCCTGTTATCCATCCTGTGGTTCGAGTACATCCTGTAAGCGGGCGCAAGGCGTTGTTCGTCAATGAAGGATTTACTTCTAAAATTAACGAACTGCCGATTAAGGAAAGCGATGCATTGTTGCAGTTCCTGTTTGCGCACATTTCACGTCCTGAATTCACGGTACGTTGGCATTGGAAAAACAATGATTTGGCATTCTGGGACAATCGCTCGACCCAACATTACGCCACCGATGATTATGGCAATTTCCATCGCATCATGAATCGCGCGACTGTATCTGCGTCTTTGAACCCTTCATCCCTCAGTAC
>CAZDLD010000124.1:0-5374 GCA_964506355.1 uncultured Hydromonas sp. | reverse complement strand
GTTTGGAACCAAGTTGAAGGTTACCAATCTCGCCAATGGCAAATCAACCATTGTCCGAGTCAATGACCGCGGACCATATGTCGGAGGTAGAATCATTGATTTATCGGTGTCTGCCGCCCAACAAATTGGTTCAACAAATTCGGGTGTTGCCCGAGTTAGTTTGGAAGTGATTAAGAACTAAAGAACTAATGAACCAAAGTCCGACAAAAAGCCACCGATTTCGGTGGCTTTTTTACATTGGTGGTTGAATAATGATTCAGTCAGAGTTTTTCAATGATAGGGCTTGAGCGTAGACCTCGTTTTTGGAAGCGCCAGTCAAGTCAACTGTCAGTGCAACGGCTTGTTTGAGCGGCAAGTGGGGCAACAGTTTTTGCAAAGTGGGCAGCCAAGTGGCATCAGTTTCAGTTTTGCGCTCCGGCGCATGGACAATCAAAACATACTCGCCGCGGGGTGTGTCATTGTTGACCATCCAAGCATCAGCGGTGTCCAACGCAAAAGTCTGAAACTCCTCGTAAAGTTTGGTGATTTCACGCGCCACGGTGAGCTGACGGTTGGGAAAGAGCTCAGCCAATGCCTTGATGGTGCCGTGCAAGCGATGCGGCGCTTCATAAAAGGCCAAATGCGCCGGCGCCGCTTCCCATTCTTGCAACACCTGAGTACGTGCACCTGATTTGCTGGGCAAAAACCCGATAAATGCAAACGCACCATCCACACCCGTTGCAGACAAGGCGGTGACCACTGCGCTGGCACCCGCAATCGGCACAACACGCAAACCTGCAGCACGGACCAGTGCAACCACCCGCGCACCTGGGTCAGAAATCGCTGGCGTGCCCGCATCAGTAATCAGAGCAATGCGTTCACCCGATTGTAGGCGTGTGATCAGCTGCTGTGCGGCTTCATTCTCGTTGTGCTCGTGGGTGGCAATCAGGGGCTTTTGTATGCCATAATGGCTTAATAAAGTCTTGCTGTGTCGCGTGTCTTCACAGGCAATGGCGTCGACACGTGAGAGTATGGACAGAGCACGCACCGTGATGTCCGCACTGTTGCCTATGGGCGTGGCCACGATGTACAGTGTGTGTGTGGGGAATTGTTGTGCGGCAGCATTGTGCCAGAGGGCATCTAAAATCGGTGCAGGCATGGGTCTCATCTTTCAAATCAGCGAACGCGCCACTGTACCATGAAAAAGTCAATCAAACAGTTATTGCAGATTATAAAAACCACGACAGATGGGGCGCACAACGCAGCATCCGAAAATGAGTCAGCGAGCCTGCGGCGCTACGTGGCTCAATCCCCGTCCCAACGGGCAGGCGAATCGGCGGAGCACATCGCACGTGATTATTTGCAAAACCGAGGATTGCATTACGTGGACAGCAATGTGGCCTCCAGCATGGGCGAAATCGATTTGATTATGCTGCATGATGACGTATTGGTATTTGTCGAGGTCAAAATGCGCAAAAGTAACACATTTGGCGGGGCACTGGCCGCCATGACCCCGCAAAAATTACAACGTTTGCGCCGCACCATCGAATGGTATTTGCAGCAAAACCCTCAGTACGCACAAAAGGACTGTCGCATTGATGCGGTGGCGATACAGGGGCAATCTGGCGCCGCCTTAACCATCGAATGGCTGAGCAACATCGACTCTGACTAAAGTACGCGGCAGGCGTATAATTGAGCCATAGAGATTGAAGGAGTGAACTTAAATGAACATAATCACAAACAAAGCACGCGTGACACTGCTCGTTGCAATTGCCCTGCTGGGTCTGAGCATGCAAGGCTGTGAGCAAAAATCTGCCGCCAACGCCAGCGCAAGTCCTTACACCGCGCTCAAGACTGCAACCCTAAATACCCAGCAAACAGTGGACATGGGGCAGATGCAACAAGCGGGTAAAGTCGTGGTGGTCAACTTCTGGGCGACAACCTGCGCCACGTGCAAAAAAGAAATGCCCAAAATGGTCGAAATGTACCAACAGTACCACCCCAAAGGCTTGGAATACGTGGCTGTTGCCATGCAGTATGACGAGCCAGCGGTGGTCAATAACTACACCGCAGCGAACAAACTTCCGTTCTTGTCCGTGTGGGATGCGGATGGAAAATGGGCCAACACCTTTGGTGAAATCATTGGCACACCGACCACATACATTGTGGACAAACAGGGAAAAACCAAGAAATACATCGGCGAACCCGATTGGAAGCAGTTTTATGCCGATATTGAAAAGGCATTGGCCAGCTGATGAGTGAACACACAGAACCCGACAGCAGCGTCGACAAACACAGTTATCTCGAAGACGTCCAAGCCATATTCAGCGCCACTTTGGTCATCTCCTTAGGCATCTTGCTGTTCAAGACGGCAGGGTTGCTGACGGGCGGCACAACGGGGTTGGCATTGCTGTTGCACTACGCGACAGGTTGGCGCTTTGGCGCTTGGCTGTTTGTGGTGAATTTACCTTTTTATGTGCTGGCATGGTACAAGATTGGCCGCAGATTCACGCTCAAAACTTTTGCCGCAGTTGCACTGCTATCACTGTGGGCTGAGTTGCTGCCCAATTGGCTGGTGCTCTCTAAACTCAATCCACTGTTTGCCAGTGTACTGGCTGGACTGTTGGTGGGAATCGGTCTGTTGATGCTGTTTCGCCATCAGGCCAGTTTGGGTGGTGTGGGAATTTTGGCGCTGTACCTGCAAAAAAGCCGAGGTTGGCGTGCGGGCTACGTGCAATTGTTAGTAGATTTGTTTATTGTGCTGGCGGCATTTTTTGTGGCAACACCCACACAAGTGGCTTTATCTGTATTGGGGGCAGTTGTGATGAATATGCTGTTGGCGACCAATCACCGCCCAGGGCGCTACATCGGCACGTAATATCGGCCAGAAATCACATCCATTACGCCTGCTCATCGCCCGACAACAGTTGGGCGATGCTTTTTTCACTGCGGTTGACGATGCGATTGCGATGAAAATAGTAGAGCAAGATTAAAGTGGTCAGCACCATGCTGGCCAGCAAGAACCAAAACCCCCTAGGATTATGTAATCCCGGTATGGCGTCGAAGTTCATTCCATACACGCCTGTTAGTAGGGTCAACGGCGCAAAAATCGCAGTCAAAATCGCTAGAAAACGCATGGTTTCATTGGTCTGATTGGTGGAGGCAGAAAAATGCAAGTCCACTGCGGATTGGAGCGCATATTCAAGTCGCGCCGCATGTTTTTGGACGCGAGAGGCGTGCTCGATCAAATCGTTCAAACGCACCAGCAGCAAATCGCGTCTATGCGGCTTTTGCTGCGGGGTCAGGGTGCTCGGTATTGGCTCATTCCGGCTGCTGAATTGAGCATCAAATTGGTTGTCGATAAAATCATCTCGAAACTCTTGCAGCGCATCAATCTGTTCCTCGCACAAGCTCTCTAATTTTTGCAGTGCGACACTTTCACGCAGCAGTTGTGACCATTGAGTAAAGCGTTTTTTGTCTTGCAGGAGCGCATTTTGCCAATGCTCAATCTGTGTGGTCAGTGGTGCGCGCACATCCAAGTATTTATCAATCACGCCGTTGAGCAGCTTCAAACACAAGTCAATAGGGGAAGTGGGTATCCCCTTTTGCTTGCTGGGCGCATCTGTCGTGTTGGATGACCGAGAAAATTGCTTGAATTTGCTGACTAAACCATCAAACACGGGACTGTCTGCGTCACGCACAGAAATGAGCGCACGCTCAGTGAGTATGAGTGAAACGGGCGTGGTGTGTAGCTGTGAGGGGCTCAGCGCTTGTGTGCTGGCTTCTGCCGCGCTCGCGTGGGTTGGCACGGTTATCAATTTGCGAAAAATCAAGATTTGATAGTCATCCGTCAAATCGAATGCCGATGGGTGCTGTGCGTTGAGAATGTCCATCAAATGAAATTCATCAATCTGCGTCCCGGTCAGAGTGGCTATTTGTTGCTGCCATGCGTCAGGCGCGCTGGTCACTTCATCTCGGGCAAAGTCCAACCACACATAGCCATCCGATGGTGTCCGCGGCAATTCGGTGTGCACACTGGTGTGTTGGGAGGCGGTTTGAAAATACAATGCGTTCATAAGGCAGGCTTCAAGTTAATCAGATACTTCAGGGGGCAAGACCGCAGTCTCGCCCCCTGAAACTTCATTGCCCATTATAGAACGATTAATGGGCTTCTTCGTCGGTGTAGCACATAAAGGTTTGGTTCTCGAACTGCGGCGCAATCAAATTGTCAAAGCTGAACAATTCATCCCATTTATCTTGGCTAATCAAGTTTTGCTCGACAACTGCGATTTGGTGAATGGATTTGTTCTCTTGGTAGCCTTCTCGGGCAATGGCCGCACATTTTTTATAGCCCAAGATTGGACTGAGCAAGGTCACAATGCCCAAGCTGGCCAGAACCATGTCGCGGGTACGCTCTGCGTTGGCGGTGATGCCAACCACACATTTATCACGCAGGGCAATCATGGCGTTTTCCATCGCCTTAATCGAGCTAAACAGCGCAAATCCAAGCACAGGCTCCATCACATTGAGCTGCAATTGACCCGCAGAAGCCGCGAGGGTGACGGTAACGTCGTTGCCAATGACAAAGAACGCTGCTTGATTGACCACTTCAGGAATCACAGGATTGACCTTGCCTGGCATGATCGAGGAGCCCGGTTGAAGTTGCGGCAAGTTGATTTCGTTAAATCCAGTGCGAGGACCCGAAGCGAGCAAACGTAAATCATTACAAATTTTTGAGAGCTTCACCGCAGTGCGTTTAATGGTGGCAGACAGTTGAACATACGCGCCACAGTCCGAAGTCGCTTCGACCAAATCGGGCGATAAATGCAGCTCTATGCCCGTCAATGCAGACAAATGCTTGACCACCAATTCAGGATAACCAGCAGGGGCATTGACCGATGTGCCAATCGCTGTTGCACCCATGTTCACTTCAGTGAGCAGGCGCATGGCGGCGTCAACGCGGTCGATTTCTTCAGCCAAATTGGTGCCAAAGCCACGGAATTCATCGCCCATACTCATCGGCACGGCATCTTGCAAATGGGTACGACCCATTTTCAACACGTTTGAGAGCTCGTCGCCTTTAGACTTGAATGCGTCCTTTAATCCAACTAAAGCCACGCGATAACTGCTCATGCGGTTAATCAGTGCCACGCGAAATGCGGTTGGGTAGGCGTCATTGGTTGATTGCGAGCAGTTCACATGATCATTCGGATTGATGATGTGGTATTCGCCTTTGGCGTGACCCAGAATCTCCAGCGCCACGTTGGCCAGCACTTCATTGACATTCATATTGGTGGATGTGCCTGCACCGCCCTGAATCATGTCGGTGGGGAATTGATCCAAATACTGCCCAGCAATCAAACGGTCGCACGCTTCTAAAATCGCTGGATAAATG
>CAZDLD010000123.1:0-5393 GCA_964506355.1 uncultured Hydromonas sp. | reverse complement strand
ACCTCAGACAAACTGCCTTCGGCAAGCACACTGCCTTGGTGCAAAACGGTGACTTTGCGCGCAATTTGACGAACAAACGCCATGTCGTGCTCCACCACCACCACGGCGTGTTTTCCCGCCAAATCGATGAGTAACTGCGCGGTGCGCTCAATTTCACCATGAGTCATGCCTGCAACAGGTTCATCAATCAGAAGTAGGTGTGGGCGTTGCATAAGCAACATACCAATTTCCAACCATTGCTTTTGTCCATGCGATAGTATGCCTGCCAACTGTTTGCGTTGCGCCATCAAGCCAATGGTGCGCAACACTTCATCCAACATGCCTTCTTGTTCGCTATTGAGCGTGCGCGATGAGCCAAAATAAGCCCCCCAAACGCTCTTAGAACCTGCAATTGCCAATGATAAATTTTCGGCGACCGTGAGTGATTCAAACACCGTGGGTTTTTGAAACTTGCGCCCTATGCCCGCGCAGGCAATTTCTGCTTCGCTCATTTTGAGCAGGTTGTGGGTTTGCCCCAAAAATGCCGAACCTGAGTCAGGGCGGGTTTTCCCTGTGATGATGTCCATCATGGTGGATTTACCCGCGCCATTCGGCCCAATGATACAGCGTAGTTCTCCAGCGTCAATGTAGAGATTCAGATTGTTAATCGCTTTAAATCCATCGAAGCTCACGGACACATCTTCCATGTACAGCATGACGTTTTTATCCACATATGGATTGGCGAACTCAGGTTCGGGCGTGCTCAGTGGTTTGACGATACGCTCGGTTGCAACGAGATCTTCGGTGTCTTGGAAAAACTCTTTCATGCAGCCTCCTGTGGCGTCGTTTTGCGTTTAAGTAGAGATTTATTTTGCAACAAACCCACCACACCTTTTTGCAACAAAATGGTGACCAATACAAATAAACCGCCCAAGAAAAACAACCATGCATCAGGGAACGCAGCGGTCAGCACGGTTTTGGCGTAATTGACTAAAAACGCACCGATAACTGCACCGTACAAAGTTGCCCGACCGCCCAAAGCCACCCAAATCACAATCTCAATCGATGCCAGTGGCGCAAATTCGCTCGGATTGATGATGCCAACTTGCGGGACATACAACGCACCTGCCAAACCCGCAATCATTGCCGAGAGAACAAAAATCAATAATTTCACGTGTTCAACCCGATAGCCGACAAAGCGAACGCGCATCTCCGCATCGCGTACAGCGATGAGTAATTTGCCCAAACGCGTTCGCAGTATGCTTTGTAAAAAGTAATAAGTAACCATCACGGCCAATCCACTGAGGACAAACAGCACCACGCGCGTTCCATCGGCTTGCAAACTAAAGCCCAAGATTTCTTTGAAGTCGGTCAAACCATTGTTGCCGCCAAAGCCCATCTCATTGCGGTAAAACGCCAGCAGCAGAGCATAAGTCATCGCCTGTGTAATGATGGACAGGTAAACCCCAGAGACACGTGAGCGAAAACCCAACCAGCCAATCACATAAGCGAGCAAGCCTGGCAAGGCAAATACAAGCAATACAGCCCACAGAAAATGATTCGTGCCCTCCCAAAACCACGGCAGGCTTTTCCAGTTTAGAAACACCATGAAGTCTGGCAAAATCGGATCGCCATACACCCCGCGGGTGCCAATTTGGCGCATCAGATACATACCCATGGCATAGCCACCGAGCGCGAAAAATGCACCATGCCCCAAACTCAAAATCCCCAAATATCCCCACGCCAAATCCATTGCCAATGCCAACAGCGCGAAGCACAGATATTTGCCCAATAAGGTCACGGTATAGGTCGAGACGTAAAAGAAGCTGCTCTGTGGCACCAGTAAATTTAGCACTGGCACAATCGCAATCAACAGTAAAACAAACAACATGGTGAGTTTGCCCAACACCGGATCATGCGCCAGGAATCGCATGGACAGCGGTAACGATGCTTTTGTCATTCAACAGCCCGACCTTTCTGCGGAAACATACCGCGAGGGAATTTTTGGATAAACAAAATAATGAGTACCAACACAATGGTTTTCGCCAACACAGCGCCAAGCCAAGGTTCAAATGTTTTGTTGAGCACCCCCAAGCCCAAGCCAGACAGCAAAGTGCCCCACAAATTACCGACACCGCCGACCACCACCA
This sequence comes from uncultured Hydromonas sp., assembly GCA_964506355.1. GTDB lineage: Bacteria > Pseudomonadota > Gammaproteobacteria > Burkholderiales > Burkholderiaceae > CTSOIL-112. The sequence continues at coordinate 3,264 of CAZDLD010000123.1, read as the reverse complement.
CCATGAATGAATCGGTAATAAACGCTTGCCCCAAATTTGGCCCGACATTGGTGATTTGCGACAAAGCCACGCCCGCAATCCCCGCTACGCCTGACCCCAAGCCGAAGGTCAACATATCAACTTTTTTATCTGAAATCCCCATGGCTTTTGCCATGGCGCGGTTTTGTGATACTGCGTTGACTTCTAAGCCCAGACGCGTTTTTTTCATAATCGCGAGCAAGGCAAAAAAGCACAACAGACAAAAAATCACGATATAGACACGATTCCAAGTGATGGATAAACCAGTAAAGATTTCCCATTGACCGCTCATCCACTTGGGTGTTTGCACCATGCGATTGAGTGGGGAAAACACACTGCGCACCGTTTGTTGCAAAATCAAACTCACACCAAAAGTCGCCAGTAAGGTCTCCAATGGACGGCCATATAAATGACGCACCACCGTGCGTTCAATCAAGACACCGACCAAGGCACTGATGATAAAAGCAACTGGGATCGCGACAAAAATTGACCATTCAATCATATTGGGCATGAGTTGCTGCACGACGTAGGCACAGTACGCACCAATCATCATCAGCTCGCCGTGTGCCATATTGATGACCCCCATGACCCCGAACGTGATGGACAGCCCAATCGCGGCAAGCACCAAGACCGACCCCAAACTCAATCCAAAGGTCAGGGTTTCGATGTTCTTCATCCAAGCGAGTTTATTTTCGATGTCTTTGATGGCTCTTTGCGCGCGCGTCTTGAGTTCATTATTCGCGGCTTTGGGTAAAAATGCGCTCAGCGCTTGCATGCTGGATGGGTCGGCTGCCCGAGTTAATGTATCAATCGCATTCGACTGAACGCTTGCATCAGGACTGCCCAAATCTGCTTTAGCGATATACACTTGCATCAAGGTTTTCACGCTGGCGTCGGTTTCATTGGGCAAAGCCGCTTTGACTTGCGTCAAGGTTTTCTCGTCTGTTTGATCCATGACTTGTTGCATAGCAGCTTTGCGTTTGACTGGGTCAGCGCTCAAAAGTGCATGTTCAGCCACGTAGTTTTTAATCCACTGGCGGATTGAGTTATTGATGGTGATTTTTTTTGGGTTAGCGGGTGCACTCACCGTTTCGCTCAGTTTAAGCGCAGGATGGTAAACCCTAGCTTTATCATCACCTTCTGCGACAAAGAACTCACCGCCTGCGACTAACAATTTACCTTCAACCAATGCCAACAATATACCTTCGGTTTCAGGTTTATTGAATGTTGTGAGGGCTTCAATCGCAACTTGTTTGTCGCTTAAAACCTCTGTGTCTAAGCCTTTGAGTGCTTCTGTGAAATTTTGGAATGCAGGTGTGGGGGTAGCAGGTGCAAGCGTTTGCGCGGATGAAAAATTGCTCACAGAGATCAACAGAGTCAACAGAACAAACTTGCGGAAGTGACTGCGTATGAAATGCTGAAATTCACGCACGAATGGTGGGATAAATATCATTTGAGTTCCATTTGCTTGTGGTAAAAACTGTAAATCATTAGAGCGACACAATGACATCATGCGTCGCTCATCCTATTTGTCAGCTGAGGAGGGATGCCCCTCCTCCTGACTTATTTGGAAGAACCTTTACACGTCTTGCTGGTTTGGTCAAACGCGCCACATTTCACTGCATCTGTCCAGTCCGCAATCAGATTTTTGGATCCTTCTAAGAAATCAGACCATGCGTCACCTTCTACCAAGCCATTTGATTTCCAAACCACATCGAATTGACCATTGTCTTGAATTTCACCAATTAGCACAGGTTTTGTGATGTGGTGGTTCGGCAATACTTTAGCCATACCGCCAGTAAGGTTAGGTACTTCTAATCCAATCAAAGCTTTTTGCACCGCTTCTGGATCGGCTGTACCTGCTTTTTCAACCGCTTTCACCCACAGATTGAAGCCAATATAAGTTGCTTCCATTGGGTCATTGGTGGTGCGTTTATCATTCTTGATAAAGGTTTTCCATTTACCAATAAACTCTGAGTTGACAGGTGAGGCCACACTTTGGAAGTAATTCCATGCGGCCAAGTGGCCCACGAGTGGTTTGGTGTCGATGCCTGAGAGTTCTTCTTCACCGACTGAGAATGCCACCACAGGAATCAAATCAGGCGTAATTTTTTGATTACCCAATTCTTTGTAGAAAGGCACATTGGCATCCCCATTGATGGTTGATACCACTGAAGTTTTTTTGCCAGCTGAGCCAAATTTTTTAATATCGGCAACAATCGACTGCCAATCAGAATGACCAAATGGCGTATAGTTCACCATGATGTCTTCTTTTTTAACCCCCTTACTTATCAAATAAGCTTCCAAAATTTTATTAGTGGTGCGCGGATAAACATAATCAGTACCCGCCAATACCCAACGCTTCGTGCCTTGAGCCATCAAATAGTCCACAGCAGGAATGGCCTGTTGATTCGGCGCCGCACCTGTATAAATCACATTTTTAGAAGATTCTTCGCCTTCATATTGCACAGGGTAGAACAATAAATTATTGGTTTCTTCAAACACTGGCAAAACCGATTTACGTGATACCGAAGTCCAGCAACCAAACACGGCTGAGACTTTGTCTTTAGTAATCAACTCGCGTGCCTTTTCGGCAAACAGCGGCCAGTTCGAAGCAGGATCGACCACAACAGCTTCAATTTTTTTACCTAAAACACCACCTTTTTTATTCTGCTCATCGACCAACATCAATACCGTGTCTTTTAGTGTGGTTTCAGAAATTGCCATAGTTCCTGACAGCGAATGTAACACCCCAATTTTAATTGTATCTGCTGAAGCCGCTGCTGGTGAGTTAACGGGCTTAGTCTCTGTTTTTTGACCACATCCTGTTAATAATAGTGCAGCGCACGCTACAGACAACAAAAAATCTCTTCTCTTAATCATCTCAGAACCCCCATCAATTTACTTCTCAAATAACAGTTACGCTTATCGCGTAAATCGAACCCCATGAACGATGACCTCAGTCTACGCCATCTGATTTGGTTTTTACTGTAGTTTTTGTATCATTCATAACACGCGCTATTTTTTTTAATTCTTATTATATTCATTCAATTTTCTGGGTTCATGGCATTTTTTGTTACACAAATGCACTCAACTCAAACAAATTTAATTCCCAATGGATATTTCTTTAACCAATATGCAATCTAATGGTGCATCTGTTCAAAATCAGCAAAAACAGGCAATGTGCACCATTTTGTTTCAAAATCTAAAATGAGTTATTGCAAAAAAAAAGCCACCCTTTCTGGG
>CAZDLD010000122.1:0-5395 GCA_964506355.1 uncultured Hydromonas sp. | reverse complement strand
GTTGTCTCATTTGTAAAGGAACCAAAGTTCACTCCTTGTCCTAAAAATAATGCGTTGCAGTCGCCGTGTTATTCATAATAATGGGCGGTGTGCGTTTAGTTTTTGTGTTGAGCAGCGCATAATAAATACTGTACGACTGTGCATTTTAGCAGTTACTGTGCGTAAGAGCCTTGTAATTCAAACAAACCCCCGTGCAAATTCATGCAGACTCGGGTCTAAATTTCAAACATCCAGCGAAAAGCCACAGCGTGTGTGAATTGACTGCTTAATTCGAAAGTAGTAAATAAGCAACACATTGTGACTAAGAAGCTGACGTGCGTTCAGCGTAGAACAAAAAGGCATAAATTTTTGTGGCATTTATACCCCGCGACTTAGACTTAATGAATCATACTGCTCAGGGTTGACAGCGCTGCCCCTACTGGTGAGTCAGTGGCGAGTAGGCGGTCTCCTCGAATGGGCTTGATTTGACAAATGGCCTTATTCTCGCTACAGTGACGCACCTGCTGGGAGAGTGTCTTTTCACTGTTTTGACTCAGTCATATTTCAATATGTTTGAACCCAAGTTCAGTGATGACCGCCGAAGGTGTACCCCAAAAACTCTCAGGCAAACGGACTGGCAGGCGATTTTTAGCGCGGTATGAGCACTATTGCGTTAAAAATTTATTTCTGGAGAGCGTTCCCACTGACAACAGGCGCGGAACCACCGAAGGGGCATCATCTCTCAGGTATCAAGGACAGATAGGGACTTCATCACTGTATGCGCGTGCGCTACGGTGCGTGTTTACTTACCTATGATGAAATGATACCTATGTCCACACTCAAACAAACCCCGTTACACGCCACCCACACCCGCGCAGGCGCGCGTATGGTCGATTTTGGCGGCTGGGACATGCCCGTTAATTACGGCTCTCAAATTGAAGAACACCATGCCGTGCGCACCGATGCGGGGATTTTTGACGTCTCGCACATGCGTGTGGTCGACATTGCAGGCGATAAAGTGCGCGATTTCCTGCGCTATATCCTCGCCAACAACATTGATAAATTACAAGTTTCGGGTAAAGCCCTGTACAGCTGTATGCTCAACCCGCAAGGCGGCGTGATTGACGACCTCATCGTTTATTATTTTGCCGAGGATTTTTTCCGTTTGGTGGTCAATGCAGGCACGGCGGACAAAGACATCGCGTGGATGAATCAGCAGAACAACGAAGGCGAATTCGGCTTGACCATCACCTCGCGCCCTGATTTTGCATTGATTGCGGTTCAAGGACCGAACGCACGCGCCAAAGTTTGGCAAGCATTGCCATTCACCCAAGCGCCTTCCGAAGCGCTCAAACCGTTCAACGCGGCGCGCATCGAGCACGAGGGTGTCGAGTGGATGGTGGCACGCACGGGTTATACGGGCGAGGACGGCTTTGAAATTGCGCTGCCAGCGACGCTGGTGGCTCAAACTTGGGACACCTTGGTCGCCAATGGCATCGCTCCTGCGGGTCTGGGCGCGCGCGACACGCTGCGACTGGAAGCAGGTATGAATTTATACGGTCAGGACATGGACGAGGGCGTGTCGCCCTTGGATGCGGGTCTGGCGTGGACCGTGGATCTCAAATCAGAGCGTGACTTTATTGGCAAACCCGTTCTGGTCGCCAACGGCGCTCGTGCGCAGGTGGTCGGCTTGGTCTTGTTGGACAAAGGCGTTCTGCGCGCACACCAATCGGTCAAAACCGCATCGGGCGAAGGCGAAATCACCTCAGGCACATTTAGCCCCACCATGCAGCAGTCCATCGCGATGGCGCGTGTGCCCACAGATGTGGCACTCGGAGATACAGTAAGCGTCATCATTCGCGACAAAGAACTGTCGGCCAAAGTGGTCAAATTGCCTTTCGTGCGCAATGGACAAATTTTGGTTTAATCGTTCATTATTCCAAACCCCTATTTATCTACTCAAATCAATTAACTCAATACAGGAGAAACACCATGACTACACCTACAGAATTGAAATTTGCCCCATCACACGAATGGGTTAAAGTTGAAGCCGACGGCACATTGACCGTGGGTATTTCGGATCACGCGCAAGAAGCCTTGGGCGACATCGTTTTTCTGGAGTTCCCAAAAGTCGGTCGCGTGGTCAAAGCCGAAGAAGCCGTGGCTGTGGTTGAGTCGGTCAAAGCCGCCAGCGATATTTATGCACCCGTAGCAGGCGAAGTGGTTGCGGTCAACGATGCACTGGCCGACACCCCAGAAGCGGTGAACAGCGAGCCGTACAGCAGCTGGATGTTCAAAATCAAACCTGCCAATGCAGATGATGTGAATGGCTTGTTGAGCGCGGCAGACTACGACGCGGCGAACGCGTAAACACCTTCCACACCATTAAGTCGTTTGGGCGCACAGCGGTGGTCTATGACCTTGCTGCGTCCTGTGTTTTCAAATATTTATTCCAGCCTGCGCTGGAATAAATTTCTATGGACCCTGTCACCATGACCTCAACCACTTTTGTATCCCGCCACATTGGCCCGAATGCCAGCGAACAACAACACATGCTCAAGTCTTTGGGCTACGACTCATTGGACGCGTTCATCGATGCGGTGATTCCTGCGAACATCCGCCGTACAGAATTTGACCTTGGCGAGTTTTCCAACGGTTTGTCTGAGGAAGCCGCTCTGGCGACCTTGCGCAAGCACGCCGCACAAAACACCGTGAACACCAGCCTGATTGGCCAAGGTTACTACGGCACACACACGCCGACCGTAATTTTGCGCAACATCCTTGAGAACCCAGCTTGGTACACTGCTTATACGCCGTACCAACCGGAGATTTCCCAAGGTCGTCTGGAGGCCTTGCTCAATTTCCAACAGATGATTATGGATTTGACGGGCATGGACATTGCCAATGCGTCGATGCTTGATGAAGCGACCGCCGCAGCCGAAGCGATGACGCTGGCGCACCGCCAATCAAAAACCAACTCCAATGTGTTTTATGTGTCTGAGGACGTGTTCCCACAAACGCGAGAAGTCATCGAGACCCGTGCAAAACCATTGGGCATTGAAGTGCGCACCTGCATCACGGGCGCCGAGAGTTTGAACAACGACTGTTTCGCGATTTTGCTGCAGTATCCGAGCGCCAATGGCGAGACCATTGATTACAGCGACTGGGCGAGTAAGGTGCACGCGCAGGACAAAATCGTCATCGCTGCCGCAGATTTACTGGCTCTGACCGTGCTCAAGTCGCCTGCCGAGTGGGGCGCGGACATTGTGATTGGCAACACCCAGCGCTTTGGCGTTCCGTTTGGTTTCGGTGGTCCACACGCTGCGTATATGGCGACCATCGACGCGTTCAAACGCAATATGCCCGGTCGTCTGGTCGGTGTATCGGTCGATGCTCAGGGCAAAACCGCCTTGAGACTGGCACTGCAAACCCGTGAACAACACATCCGTCGTGAAAAAGCGACCTCAAACATCTGTACCGCGCAGGCCTTACTCGCGATTATGGCGAGCATGTACGCGGTCTACCACGGTCCTGCGGGCTTGAAAAAAATTGCCGAACGCGTGCAAGGTCTGACCAGCGCCGTGGCGAAGAATTTAGCAGCCGCAGGCGCGCAGATGGTCAACGCCACATGGTTCGACACGCTCACGCTCAAAGTCACCGACGCTGAAGCAGTGCATCAAGCCGCCTACGCCAAGGGCATCAACCTGCGCGTGATAGACGCGAACCACGTGGGGATTTCGTTCGACGAGACCAGCACGCTGGACACGGCGAACGCGGTATTGGGTCTGTTCAATGCCAACGCCATCAGCGAGATTCCAGCGGCGAGCATCGCGGCGAATATGCAACGCGCCAGCGACTACCTCACGCATCCTGTGTTCAACAGCCACCACTCTGAGCACGCGATGCTGCGCTATTTGCGCGAATTGGCGGACAAAGATTTGGCGCTCGATCGCAGCATGATTCCACTGGGCAGCTGCACCATGAAGTTGAATGCGACTTCTGAGATGTTGCCTGTGACATGGCCTGAGTTTGCCCATATTCACCCCTACGCACCGAACGCGCAGACCGCAGGCTATCGCAGCATGATTACCGAGATTGAGCAAATGCTCTGCGATGCCACGGGCTACGCGGCCGTGAGCTTGCAGCCCAATGCGGGCTCGCAGGGCGAATACGCAGGCCTGTTGATTATTCAGAAATACCATGCCACCCGTGGTCAAGCGCACCGCAATATTTGCCTGATTCCATCATCTGCGCACGGCACCAATCCAGCATCGGCCAGCATGGCGAATATGGAAGTGGTGGTGGTGGCGTGCGACGCCAAGGGCAATGTGGACGTGGACGATTTGCGTGCCAAAGCCGAGCAGCATTCGGACAATCTCGCCGCGCTGATGGTGACCTATCCATCGACCCACGGTGTGTTTGAGACGCGTATCACCGAGATTTGCGACATCATCCACCAGCACGGTGGTCAAGTGTACATCGACGGCGCGAACATGAATGCCATGGTCGGACTGTGTGCGCCGGGTCAGTTCGGTGGTGACGTGTCGCACTTGAACTTGCACAAGACCTTTGCGATTCCGCACGGCGGTGGCGGCCCAGGTGTTGGCCCTGTGGCGGTGGCGGCGCATTTGGCAGAGTTCTTGCCGAACCTCAATAGCGTGGGCTATCAGCGCGACGCGCATGGCATCACTGCCGTGTCGGGTGCGCCGTATGGCAGCGCGAGCGTGTTGCCGATTACATGGATGTACATTGCGATGATGGGCACGCAAGGCTTGAGCGACGCGACCAAAGTGGCGATACTCAACGCCAACTACATCGCCCACGCGCTCAAAGATGATTTCCCAGTGCTCTACAGCGCGGACAACGGGCTGGTCGCGCATGAATGCATCCTCGATACCCGTGGCGTGAAGGACAGCGCAGGCATCACGGTGGACGACATTGCAAAACGCCTGATGGATTTTGGTTTCCACGCGCCGACCATGAGTTTTCCCGTACCCGGCACACTGATGATTGAGCCAACCGAGTCAGAACCGATCGAAGAGCTCGATCGATTCATCACCGCGATGAAAACCATCCGCGCCGAAATTCGCGCGGTGGAGGACGGCACAGCCGACAAGCTCGATAATCCGCTCAAACACGCGCCACACACCGCCGAAGCGGTCAGCGCGAACGAGTGGAGTCACGCTTATCCGCGCGAGCAAGCGGCCTATCCTGTCGCCAGTTTGCGTCGCAATAAATACTGGATGCCTGTGGGTCGGATTGACAACGTGTATGGCGATCGAAACTTGTTCTGTGCTTGTGTGCCGATGAGTGAGTATCAGTTTAAACGCTGAAGCAAAACACCCTCAAGACAGCAGCCTTGGGGGTGTGATTTGGTCAAAATTGAAACTCTTTAACGGCATCGTCATTCTTGCAT
>CAZDLD010000121.1:0-5425 GCA_964506355.1 uncultured Hydromonas sp. | reverse complement strand
GGGTACATCTGTCCCTCAAGCACCGTCATCTCACCACCGCGCACCAAGACCTCAGCGTCAAACTCCTGCATCGCCTGACCCGAAAAAACTCGGTAAGCGTCATACTGCTCGGCGTTGGTCACTTGGACATTGAACACCATGTAGGCGGGTTTGCTGCCTGATTCTGCTGTACTCATTAAAATTGCTCCTCTAAGAACATACCACCATTGGCCTTGACCACCGTATCGAGCGCCTTGAGCGTGGTCAATAATTCTTTCATACGGTTCAATGGCACGGCGTTCGGTCCATCGGACCATGCTTGCGCTGGGTTCGGATGGGTTTCCATAAAGATGCCTGAAATACCACTGGCCACCGCAGCACGCGACAGTACAGGCACGAATTCACGCTGACCACCACTGACTGTGCCCTGACCACCAGGCAGCTGCACCGAGTGGGTCGCGTCAAACACCACGGGCGTGTCATTGCGAACGGCACTGTTGCTGCCCTGACGCATAATCGCCAATCCGCGCATGTCCGAGACCAAATTATTGTAACCAAAGCTCGCACCGCGCTCACACGCCATGAAATTGTCTGTTTCCAAACCCAACTCCGCTGCGGCACTGCGGGCTTTTTCAATCACGTTTTTCATGTCCGCTGGGGCGAGGAACTGCCCTTTTTTGATGTTCACAGGCTTGCCCGACTGCGCCACAGCGCGGATAAAATCGGTCTGACGGCACAAAAATGCAGGGGTTTGCAACACATCGGCCACGCTGGCGACGGTCTTGACCTGATCGACTTCGTGCACATCGGTCAGAATCGGCACACCAATTTGGCGGCGCACTTCATCGAGAATTTTCAGCCCTTCATCGATGCCCACACCGCGTTGGGTGCTGCCCGATGAACGGTTGGCTTTATCAAAAGAACCCTTATAAATCAAAGGAATAGACAATTCATCGCACATCGCTTTGAGCTGCCCTGCCACATCAATCGACATCTGCATGCCCTCGATGGAGCAGGTCCCTGCAATCAAAAACAAGGGTTGGTTCAAACCAATTTCAAAGCCGCATAGTTTCATATATAAACTTTCATAGGTCGGAGTGAGCATTGCTCAAATAATATTCGAGAGTAAATAGAGGGAGCCTCCAACCTACTCGCTGGTTTTGAAATATAGTAGAAAATTATAAGTACCAATTCCAAAAATAATCAATTCCGCCCAAGTAGAAAACAACAATATTTATCAGTGGCAAAACTATCAAATAACGCGCAACTTTGTAATATTGAAGATAATACGCAATCCAAACAGAGACGATAGTCAATAAACAAGCAGGCGAAAAACTCACTCCGCTTAACAATACCATTAGGGTTCCTACGCTTGGTGTAGCATCTGCAACCATAAAAAACATCATTGATGGATAAAAGGCTAAGAGTGCTATCAAAAATAATATGCCTGTACTCTTCTTCAAAAATGTTCTTGTTTTCTCTTTTCCATATCTTCCACTAAGATCTATCGAGGACATTACATTATTCTCCACAATCAACTTATTATCTCCATCATGAAAGAGAAGTTGGGGCTCAATAAATGTCAGCTACCGAATCATCACACCACTTACCCCGCTCAACATACTACTTGTTAATCCGACTCTTGCGCCACATCCAAAGCAAATGCCCAAATCCAGCCAAAGTCACCACCGTAGTCACCACCAGTACGATGATGAGCACGGTCGGGGCGGTTTTGAGCAGTTCAATCACTCGCTGCCCTTAGGGTTTTTGACCTGCCAGAGCGGCACGGACAAACGCTGAGAACAATGGGTGACCATCACGCGGTGTTGAGGTGAATTCAGGGTGGAACTGCACGCCTACGAACCAAGGGTGCATGGTTTCAGGCAATTCCATGATTTCTGGCAAGTTCTCGGTCGGTGTGCGTGCTGAAATAATCATGCCTGCTTGTTCGAGTTGATCGGTGTAGAGGGTGTTGACTTCGTAGCGGTGACGGTGGCGCTCGGTCACGGTTGCGCCGTAAATCGAAAACGCTTTGGTATCGGCTTTAACTGGGCATGACTGCGAACCCAAGCGCATCGTACCGCCCAAGTCCGAATCTTCATCGCGTTTTTCAACCGAGCCATCTTTACTCATCCACTCGGTGATCAAAGCGACCACTGGTTGTGAGGCTTGCGCATCAAACTCGGTGCTGTTCGCTTGCGGCAAATTCGCCATGTGGCGTGCAAACTCAATCACAGCCAATTGCATGCCCAAACAGATGCCCAAATAAGGAATTTTGTTTTCACGAGCAAAGCGAATCGCGGCGATTTTGCCCTCAGTGCCGCGTTTGCCAAAGCCACCTGGTACCAATATCGCATCCAAATGCGCCAATTTGGCCGCCACTTCGTCCATGTGCGCATCGTCAAACTCTTCTGAGTCGATGTACTCGATGTTGACTTGAGTTTGCGTGTGGATGCCCGCGTGACGCAAAGACTCGATTAATGATTTGTATGACTCGGTCAAATCCATGTATTTGCCGACCATGCCGACAGTCACGGTGTGCTGCGGGTGCTCCAAGGCATCGACCAATTTGTCCCAAATAGCCACATTCGCCTTGGGCACATCCAGGCGCAATTCGTCACAGATGATTTGATCCAGACCTTGTTCAAACAGCAAACGCGGTACTTTATAAATTGTGTCCACGTCGTACACCGACACCACTGCTTCAGCAGGGATGTTGGAGAACAGGGAGATTTTTGCTTTTTCGTCTTCAGGAATCGGGCGATCCGCACGACACAGCAAGGCGTTGGGCATGATGCCGATTTCGCGTAATTTTTGCACCGAGTGCTGGGTGGGTTTGGTCTTTAACTCGCCCGCGCCTGCCAAAAATGGCACCAAGGTCAAGTGGACAAAGGCCGAGTTACCACGACCCAGACGCAAACTCATCTGACGCACCGATTCAAGGAATGGCAATGATTCGATGTCACCGACAGTGCCGCCAATTTCGACAATCGCCACTTCGGTCTGACCGTTGTTCGAAGCGGCCGCACCGCGCTCGATGAAGGTTTGAATTTCGTTGGTGATGTGGGGAATGACCTGAACGGTTTTCCCTAAATATTCGCCACGACGCTCTTTTTTGAGCACAGATTCATAAATCTGCCCCGTCGTGAAGTTATTGGATTTGCGCATTTTGGCGCTGATGAAACGCTCGTAGTGACCCAAATCAAGGTCGGTTTCTGCCCCGTCTTCAGTCACAAACACTTCGCCATGCTGTATCGGGCTCATTGTGCCTGGATCCACATTGATATAGGGGTCGAGCTTGAGCATGGTCACTTTGAGACCGCGCGACTCCAATAAAGCTGCCAGTGACGCTGCGGCAATCCCCTTACCCAAAGACGATACCACACCACCCGTTACGAACACATATTTTGTCATTTCATCACCTCATTGGAAAGCGTAATTATACATACCCCACGTGTGTTTAGCCACCTGAGTGGTGCGAAATTCATAAAAAAAACGGCCGATTATCGACCGTTTTTCAAACTCTAATTACACATGCACCAAGGTGCCTTCATCTTCACCCTTAATCACGCGCATCAAGCCGCCTTCTTTAAAGATTGAGAAGACTTTAATCGGCATTTTTTGGTCACGACACAGCGCAAACGCGGTCGCATCCATCACTTGCAGATTTTTGCCAATGGCTTCATCAAAGGAAATTTCGCTGTAACGGGTGGCAGTAGGGTCTTTCTTCGGATCCGCCGTGTACACACCGTCAACTTTGGTCGCTTTGAGTACGATTTCAGCACCAATTTCGACACCACGCAGAGCCGCAGCCGTGTCCGTGGTAAAGAATGGATTGCCCGTACCTGCGGCGAAAATCACAATCTTGCCCTCTTCCAAATGGCGCATGGCGCTGGGGCGGATATAGGGTTCAACCACTTGGTCAATACGCAATGCAGATTGCACACGCGCTTCCAAACCCGCGTGTTTCATCGCATCCTGCAATGCCAGCGCATTCATAATCGTTGCGAGCATCCCCATATAATCGGCTGTTGCACGATCCATCCCTGCTGCGCCGCCAGCCATACCACGGAAAATATTGCCGCCACCGATGACCACGGCCATCTGCACACCCGTTTCAACCACGGCTTTGATTTGAGCCACCATGCTCTCGATGGTGGCGCGGTTGATACCAAAGGCATCATCACCCATCAAGGCTTCGCCTGATAATTTGAGCAGTACGCGTTTATATCCTGACATGATTTTTCCTTTTCTAAGTAATTATAAGTTTGTAAATATCATTACAACATGCGCAACAGATTTTAGTTCAAAAAAAAGCGGGCAATGCCCGCATTTTTCACAGCGATTAAGCTTGAGATGCTGCAGCCACTTGAGCCGCCACTTCAGCAGCGAAGTCGTCTACTTTCTTCTCAATGCCTTCACCCACCACAAACATGGTAAAGCCAGCAACCACGGTATTTTTCTCTTTGAGCATTTGTTCAACCGTTTGTTTGTCATTTTTAACGAAAGATTGGTTGAGCAAAGACACTTCTTTCAAATACTTTTGAACTGAGCCTTCAACCATTTTTTCAGCGATGTCTGCTGGTTTGCCTTGCTCCAACGCTTTTGCACGTGCTACTGAACGTTCTGTTTCGATCAATTCTGCTGGAACTTCGTTTGAAGACAATGCCACTGGTTTCATCGCAGCAATGTGCATCGCCACGTCTTTAGCCGTTGTTTCGTCGCCTTTGTACTCAACCACAACGCCAATTTTAGCGCCGTGCAAGTAGTACGCCAAGCTGTTATCAGATGCAAAACGTTTAAAGCGACGGATGCTCATGTTCTCGCCGATTTTACCGATCAAGTCGGTACGTGTTTGTTCTACTGATTTACCGTTCAAATCCAACGCGCCCAAAGCTGCAACGTCAGCTGGATTTTGTTCTGCTACCAATTTAGCAGAGCCGTTGGCCAATGCCAAGAAGTCATCATTTTTAGCCACGAAGTCAGTTTCAGAGTTCACTTCAACGATCGCGCCAGTTGTGCCGCTCACGTACACAGCAACCACGCCCTCAGCTGCCACACGTGAAGCTGCCTTACCTGCTTTGCTGCCCAATTTCACACGTAAAATTTCTTCCGCTTTGGCCATATCGCCAGCCGCTTCAGTCAATGCTTTTTTACATTCCATCATCGGCGCATCGGTTTTGCCGCGCAACTCAGCAACCATACCTGCAGTAATTGTTGTCATTTTCTATCCTTTAGTTAATCCATCGAGCGATGCGCGTGCATCCCACGAATTTAATCTTTAAAAAAGGGGCGAAAACCACATCGCCCCTTCATTGTATTGCCATCAAAGCAGTACTTAGGCTTTAGTTTCTTCTTCTGAAACTTCAACGAACTCTTCTGGTGCAGCAGCTTCTTGAACCGCTTGAACCACATCCGCTACTGCATTTGCACGACCTTGCAATAC
>CAZDLD010000120.1:0-5531 GCA_964506355.1 uncultured Hydromonas sp. | reverse complement strand
GTATACCGCTGCTTAGTAAATCTAAATCGTGCTCACCGCTGTGCCATAGCGCTTGGCATTATAACGATTTTGCATGGTGCTTGTGCGGCTTTGTGCTGTGCGCGTAGGTTCCGCAGGTGTTTTTATTTGTGATTGACTTGACTCATCACGCGTTGTTTCTCGCGTTGCCATTCGCGGTCTTTCTCGGCGTGGCGTTTGTCGTACTCGGCTTTACCGCGTGCCAGTGCGATTTCGCATTTGATTTTGCCGCGGGTGTAGTGCAAATCCAGCGGCACGAGGGTGAATCCGCGCTGCTCGACTTTGCCGATGATGCGTGAGATTTCTTCGGCCTTGAGCAGGAGTTTGCGCGTGCGCGTCATATCAGGATTGACGTGGGTGGAGGCGCTGTTCAGTGGGCTGATGTGGCCGCCGAGCAGCCACAGCTCGCCACCGCGTACGATGACGTAGGTGTCTTTGAGCTGGACGCGACCTGCGCGGATGGCTTTGACTTCCCATCCTTCGAGGACGATGCCTGCTTCGAATTTTTCTTCGATGAAGTAGTCGTGAAAGGCTTTTTTATTGTTGGTGATGCTCATGGTGTTGTCTGTGGTTTTTCGTTACAATTGCATAGTTTTGCAGAACCTGCATAAAAGTACATCAATCTATATTGAGTGCAGGGGTTCGCTGAGTTCTGCATTGGCGCGAGTTGTGGTGTTTGTGTTTTCGCCATCCCACTCGCGCAATTGATTTTGCTTGAATTTCATCCGCGCACTTGCGCCGATGCCTGCCGCTATTGTAACAAAGTATCTGTCTTTAAAGTCATCTATGCCACACGTTCATAAAACCGTTGTCCTTCCTTATTCTCAAGCGCAGATGTATGATCTGGTCGAGCGGGTGGAGGATTATCCGCAATTCTTGCCGTGGTGCGGTGGGGTGGTGGTGCATGAGCGCACCGAGACTAGCTTGGAGGCGACGGTGAGCGTGGCGTTTAAGGGTTTGAATCAGTATTTTCGCACCAGCAATCAGAACACACCGCATTCAAAAATGATCATGCAGTTCAAGGATGGGCCGTTTAAATCTTTGACGGGGCAATGGGGCTTTGAGCCTGTGGTCTTGGCCAGTGCCTTGCACGATGGTATGGGCGTGCGTGTGGTGTTTGATTTGCGTTATGAGTTTTCCAATATGTTGATGGCGATGGCAATCGGTCCCGCGTTTAACTTGATTGCACAGACCTTCATCGATGGTTTTGTCAAACGCGCACATGTGGTGTATGGTCAGGGGCGGGCATGAGCGCCAGCATTCGGGTGTCGGTGGTGCACGCGCCCGCGCAGGGGGCGTGGTTTGAACGTGAGTTGGTGTTGCCTGCGGGTGCGACCATAGCGCAGGCCATCGTGGCGAGTGAGGTGTTGCAGGCCTATCCCGATTGGCAGCTGGAGCAGTTGGCGGTGGGGGTTTTTAGCGTTCGTCTGCCATTGGAGGCTATTTTGCATGATTTGGACCGAATTGAGATTTATCGAGCTTTACTGATTGACCCGAAAGACCGAAGAGTCAATAAGGTCAATAGCACGCGAAATGCAGGAAAATGGCGTAGATTTATAAAGAAATCGGGTTAAATAAAACAAATGGGTGGTTTTTTTAAATTTGAAATGAAAAAAAACGAACGACCGTATTTTGAATAACGCCTATAAGTGGGTACAATGACGCAGGACGAGGTGCGCAGTGGGCGAATTGCTGCGGCACCACCGAGAATGACAGAAGAATTCCACACTCACACAAATGTTCACTCAGAGGTTCATAGTTATCTTGCGTTGAATGAATGAGCTCGACGCATGACCTCGACATTGGATGATTAGAAATAGAAAAGGGCACAACATGTTTGCAAAAATTATTGGTACGGGCAGTTATTTGCCAAATGAAGCGGTGACCAACGACGAGTTGGCAGCGCGTTTGGCTAAAGATGGCGTGGAGACCTCGGACGAGTGGATACGCTCGCGCACTGGGATTGAGCAGCGTTACTTGGCCAGCCCGAGTCAAACCAGTAGCGATTTGGCCTATGTGGCGTCGCAAAATGCCTTGGAAATGGCGGAGGTTTTGCCGACCGATATTGATTTAATCATCGTGGCGACCACTTCGCCGGATATGACCTTCCCAAGTACGGCGTGTTTGTTACAGGCCAAGCTCGGCGCGGACAATGCCGCGGCTTTTGACGTGCAAGCGGTGTGTAGTGGCTTTGTGTATGCGCTGACCACGGCTGATGCGATGATACGCGCAGGTCAGGCGAAAAAAGCCTTGGTCGTGGGTGCTGAGGTGTTCTCGCGTATGTTGGATTGGAAAGACCGCACCTCGTGCGTGCTGTTTGGTGATGGTTCGGGCGCGGTGGTGTTGGAAGCGTCTGATGAGCCCGGTATCTTGGCTTCGCGCATTCACTCGAACGGGCGTTTGAGCTCGATTCTGAATGTCAGCAGCTCGATTCAGGGTGGTAAAGTTGTGGGCAATCCATTCATGTACATGGACGGTCAAGCGGTGTTCAAAAATGCCGTTGGCGCTCTGGGCGACGTGGCGATGGAGGTGCTGGAGGCGGCGAATATGACCGCAGATCAACTCGATTGGTTGATTCCACACCAAGCGAATTTGCGCATCATTTCCGCCACTGCCAAGCGTTTGAACTTCCCTATGGAGAAGGTCGTGGTCACTGTGAACAAACATGGCAACACGTCGGCGGCGTCTGTGCCATTGGCATTTGACGCGGCAGTGCGCGACGGTCGCATCACCAAAGGTCAAACAGTTCTGGTTCAGGGCGTGGGCGGCGGCTTCACTTGGGGTGCCAATTTATTCAGATTCTAATTCACATGCAAACGCAGCTTCCGAGGGGCATTGAACCTGTGTCCTTAGGTCGTTGGGGCTGGACGTGTAGTGCTCAGCCCGCCATCGCTCTACCACCACAATAATAAAAACCACATACTACGGAACACACATGAGCACAACACAAACAAGTTCACAAACCAGCGCACAAACAACCTTTGCCCGAGTGGTCGGTACAGGTCGCTACCTGCCGAACGCGCCGATTACCAACGCCGATTTGGTTGCACGTATGGCGGCCAAAGGTGTGGAGACCTCGGATGAATGGATACGCGAGCGCTCGGGGATTACACAGCGTTATTGGGCGAACGACGATCAACCCGTGAGTGTGCTCTCTGAGCTCGCTGCGCGTCAGGCGCTGGAGATGGCGCAGATGGATGCGTCTGAGCTTGAGCTCATCATCATTGGTTCTTCTACGCCCGATATGATATTTCCATCGGCGGCGTGCTTGTTACAAGCGAAATTGGGTGCGAAGCAGGCGGCGGCCTTGGATGTGCAGGCCGCTTGTACGGGCTTCGTGTATGCCATGACCATGGCCAATGCGATGATTGTTTCGGGTCAGGTCAAGACCGCCTTGGTGGTGGGAGCAGAAACCATCAGCGATATTTTGGATGAAAATGATCGCACCACCGCGGTGTTGTTCGGGGATGGTGCGGGCGCAGTGGTGCTCAAGGCTTCGAGCGAAGCGGGCGTGATGGCATGCAATATTCATGCCGATGGCGAATTGGCTGGGATTTTGTATGGCGATGCACGGATTCGCAATGGCCAACTCATTGGCGATCCGCGCATCAAGATGGATGGTCAAGCGGTGTTCAAAAATGCGGTTTCACTGCTTTCTGAGGACGCACAAGCGACATTGGACAAAGCAGGCATGACCGTGGAGCAACTGGACTGGTACATCCCGCACCAAGCGAATATTCGCATCATACAGGCTGCGGGCAAACGACTCGGGATCGATCCTGCCAAAGTGATTGTGACCGTGGATCAGCATGGCAACACCTCCGCCGCATCGGTGCCCTTGGCGCTCGATACCGCGGTGCGCGATGGTCGCATCCAAAAAGGACAGACCGTGCTCATGCAGGGCGTGGGCGGTGGCTTCACTTGGGGCACGGTGTTGATGCGCTTTTGATGAATTTTGATGCATTTTCGATAAATATTTGAACAGATAATTAATTACAGCAAACCAATAGATTGGAGAACAGATGAAACTCGCATTCGTATTCCCAGGCCAAGGCTCACAAGCGGTGGGCATGCTCAACGACATGGTGGAAGTGCCCGTGGTCAAGAACACCATCGTCGAAGCATCGGACGCGCTCGGCGTGGACTTGCTCGGCATGATGCTCAACGGCCCTGCGGAGGATTTGAACCTCACGGTCAATACGCAGCCTGTGATGCTGACCGCATCGGTGGCCTTTTACCGTGCGTGGTTGGAAGCGGGCGGCAAAACCCCTGACATCATGGCCGGTCACAGCTTGGGCGAATACTCGGCCTTGACGGCTGCGGGTGTGTTCAGCTTGACCGATGCGGTGAAATTGGTGCGTCTGCGCGCAGAAGCGATGCAAAGCGCAGTGCCAGTCGGCGTGGGCGGTATGGCGGCGATTTTGGGCATAGACGACGACACGGTTAAATTCGTGTGCGAGACCGCACAGACCGAGACGGGCGAAGTGGTGCAGGCGGTGAACTTTAATTCACCGGGACAAGTGGTGATTGCGGGCAATAAAGGCGCAGTTGAAAAAGCCTGCGAGCTGGCCAAAGCCGCAGGTGCCAAGCGCGCCTTGGTGCTGCCCGTATCGGCACCGTTTCACTCGACTTTGTTGCAACCTGCGGCAGAGAAATTGCAAGCAGCATTGGCCGATGTGCAGATGAATGCACCCTTGATTCAAGTGGTGAACAATGTCGATGTGTTGGTTGAGAGTGACGTGGCGCGCATCAAAGACGCACTGGTGCGCCAAGCGTGGCACCCTGTGCGCTGGGTCGAGTGTGCGCAGTTCATCGCCAATCAAGGCGTGAGCGATATGGTCGAATGTGGTCCGGGCAAGGTCTTGGCAGGTTTGGCCAAACGCATTGATGCGCGCTTGGCGGGGCATGGTTTGGTCGATCAAGCCAGCTTGAGCAGCATTAAAGCGGCTTTGGCATAACAACGAATTGGATTGAATTGAGTTGGGTTGTATTGAGCAGATTTTAATTTTTGGAGGATGGACATGGCAGCAATGGATTTGCAATTAGAGGGCAAAGTGGCCTTGGTAACGGGCGCATCGCGCGGCATTGGTCGTGCGATTGCACAGACCTTGGCGCAGCACGGCGCGATTGTGATTGGTACAGCGACATCGGCATCAGGCGCGCAAGCGATTGAGCAAGATTTGCAAAGTATCAACCCGAGCTGCCGTGGCTTAGAGCTCAATGTCGCGGATGCGGCGATGACCGATGCGGTGATGAGCCAAATCGAAAAAGAAGTCGGTGCAGTGGCAATCTTGGTCAACAACGCGGGCATCACCCGTGACAACTTGACCATGCGCATGAAGGATGAAGAGTTTGATGATGTGATAGCGACCAATTTGCGCGGTGTGTTTCGCCTGTCGCGCGCTGTGATGCGCGGCATGATGAAGGCGCGCTCAGGCCGCATCATCAACATCAGCTCGGTGGTGGCGCAAATGGGCAACCCCGGTCAAGCCAACTACGCAGCGGCCAAAGGT
>CAZDLD010000119.1:0-5532 GCA_964506355.1 uncultured Hydromonas sp. | reverse complement strand
ATGCACACCACCGAGGCTTTGACTTTATTACAAACCGATTTACAAACGCGCCAACAGGCCAAACAAGGCTCAAGCGTAGCCGAGCGCGAAATTCCGAGTCGTATTCGTCAGCGTGCTGCTGGTCAACTCGACTGGATGGGGCAGCTGCCGCAGTGGTTAATCGACGGGCGTGTGCGTTGGGTTTCGGCGCGCATGGAGGGCGACAGCGTTCAGCTCGAAGGCATTGCCAAGGATGCGCAAGCGGTCAATGAGGTGGTGGGCAAAGCCCGCGCGGCGTTCAGTCAGCCCACCATTGGGGTGAGCGAAATTGAGGGCGTGCGTTTTGATGGCGCCACATGGTGGCGCTTTCGACTGGTCTTGCGTGTGCTGGAAAATCCTGTGAGTGTCAATGGCGTTGGCGCGCCCACTCTCGCGCCTGACTCGAATCAAGGAGGTGTACGATGAGTGCCCGATTTTCACGAGAGTCGTCTTGGCGAGATTTGGATTTGGCGCAGATGCATTTGTGGCCGAGTGCAGCTCGACGCTGGACCATCGCGGTGCTTGCCTTGGCTGTACTCTGTATGGGTATCCTGTTTTTGATTTGGCCGCGCTATGAACACCTGCTGCAATCGCGCGCTCAAATTTCCACTACACAAGCACAGATACTGTCGGCAGTGCAAGCACCTGCCGCTTTAAACAGCATATCGACGCTTATCCCCACCGTATCTGATAGCAATCAGAGCGCGTGGCTGACAGGGCTGGCTCAGGCGGCCCATCAGCACCACTTGACCATGGTGGTGATAAAAGCGCGTGAGCTCGATGAAGCGGGACGTACCCAGCTGCGCGACTTGGCGATAAAATCTTCCAATGTAACAGGGAGTGCAGCTGCACCAACTGGTGCGAATCTACAGCGTGATGCCAGCGCGGACAAATTACCCAGCTGGCTGACGCCGATTGCACAGGTGAATATTGAAGTGCAGGGGCGGTACTCAGATGTACTGGCTTTTGCTTCTGAACTTGGCGCGAGCGAGCAGTGGTTGGGCGTTGGCTCCGCGCAAATCAACGGATTGAATCAAGGTCAAGTCAAGTGGCAAGCAGGCTTGTGGTATCAAAAGGAGCGCAACACTCATGGGAAATAAGGCTCATTATCTGCACGTGTGGGTGGTCGTCGCGTTGACGCTGGGCAACCTGACGGGGTGTGGCTTAAACCAATTGAGTGCGTCGGCGATTGTTGCCCCAGCTAAAAATATTTCAGCGGCTGCCCCAGTCGTGTCTCCAATAGTGGATACGCGCAACAGCGCGCAAGCGTGGCTTCAAAGTCTGTCCGAGCGCTCAGCAAGCAGCGCCAATGGCACTGATGCAGGCTCGAATAACAATCATGATGTGCGACTGATGCGTGTTGATTTGAGCACAGCGGACTCGGTGTTCGTGTCCATGAATTCCAACAATGTCAGCAATGACAACACGAATGCAAGTGCGAACGTAGGCAAGGATACCAAATCAGATCCAACGTTGGCTTGGGACACGCAGACGCATATGGACAGCCGCGGTATGGGGATGCTGATTCCAGCACCCACGCAGCCAACGACACCAACGCCATTGGAACTGATGGATGCCAACCCCAATCAGATCAAATATTTAGGCGCTATGCGAAGTGGCGACGAGTCGTATGGACTGGTACAAGTCGGCGCACGGGTGTATCGCGTGCAGCCACACGACGCCATCGGTGCGGGTAAATGGCCGATCATTCATATCGATTCAGAACGGATGCAACTGAAAGTCAATGCGAAAGTAAGGGTATATGACAAACAATAAACAAGTTCAGCGTCAACCGTTGGCACCTGTGATGAGCTCAAACCATGCGCCAGCTGGTGCAAAGTGGTTGAATTTGTGGCCTAAGCAGTGGATGCGCCTGTGTGTGGTCTCCAGTTTGCTCTGTGCCGCACCAGCGACTTGGGCTCAGATGGTGGGCGGCGAAGCGAGTGACACAGAGCTGGGGACGGAAGTCAGCACACAAACAACGAATAAACGCATGGATTTTTCGTTTCAAGATGTGCCCGCGCGAGCGCTGTTGCAGGTCTTGGGCGAAACCGCGGGCGTGAACATCATCACCGATGAAACCTTGCAAGGCACCTTGTCCCTGAATTTAAAAGACGCCACGTGGCAAGAGGCCTTGGACGTGATTGCGCGTCAAAAAAACTTGCGCGTTGAACGGCTCGGACAGACTGTGTACGTGCGTGGTGAATCAGCCATGGCCAATGCTTCGGACAGCTCCAGCAGTGCTGGGCGCAAGCCCATGTCGAACGAGCGCCAAGTCCTCATCGAGGCGCGTATCGTCGAGGCCGAGGATTCATTCTCGCGCAGCTTGGGGGTGAAACTGGGGTTTAATGACTTGTCACGCACGGGCTACACCAACAGCTATCAACGCGTGCTCGACCCGAACGGCTCAGGCGAGTACATCGACATCCCCGTTAAAGTCCCGACCCATGCGACCAACGGCGGTGCGGTGTTTGGCTCGAGCGTGGCCAATGTACAATCTTTGAGCGGTCAAAATTCTGGGGTGGTCGGCTTGGGACAAGTGCCCACGGGTTCAAACTCGATGATTAACTTCCCTGCCTTGGGCAGTGCCTCTGGCGCAGACCCCGCGAGTTTCGCGGTCAGCTTGTTCACCTCGGGGATGAATCGATTCATCAATCTTGAAATCAGCGCGCTGGAAACAGACGGTAAAGGCAAAATCATTTCCAACCCACGCGTGGTGACTAGCAACAACGTGCGTGCGGTCATCGAGCAGGGTACCGAAATACCGTATCAACAAACCAACGCTTTGGGGGCGACCAACACCTCATTTCGCAAGGCCAGCTTGAAACTCGAAGTCACACCGCAAATTGCCAACAATGGCGAAGTGACCCTTGATGTGGATGTAACCAAGGACAGCGTGGGGGTGCAAACCCTGCAAGGCCACACCATCAACACCAAACACGTGCAAACCCAAGTCAAAATCGACAATGGCGGCACCTTGGTCATCGGTGGCATTTATCAAGAGGACAGCCGCAATGCGGTGGACAAAGTGCCCTTCTTGGGCGACTTGCCCCTGCTGGGGAATCTGTTCAAAACCACCACGCGCTCAACCAGTAAAACTGAACTGTTGATCTTTTTAACGCCGCACATCTTGGACGCACGTGGTAATATTTTGCCCTCAAATTCGGAAAAAATTAAAATTGATGAGTAAGCAAGACGCAAAGACGCCTTTCATGACACCAAAATCGAATAAACCCCCCGCATTGGCCATTTCGACTGCACAAAAAGTTTTGCTCAGTCAGGCGCCGAATATTTACCTCATCGGACTGATGGGGGCGGGCAAGTCGACAGCGGGTCGATTGTTGGCGCAGACCTTGGGGCGCACCTTCTATGATTCGGATGACGAAATCATCCAGCGCACAGGCGCGAGCATCCCCACGATATTTGAAATCGAAGGAGAGAGCGGCTTTCGTGACCGCGAGCAGCGCATGATTGCAGAGCTGTGCGACAAAAAATCCGTGGTGCTCGGCACGGGAGGTGGTGCGATTTTGCGCGAAGCCAATCGCGAAGCGCTCAAACAATCAGGCTGGGTGGTCTACCTCTCGACCTCGCCTGAACGCCTGATTAACCGCACCCGCTACGACAAAAATCGCCCCCTGCTGCAGACCGCAGATCCACTGGCCACGCTGACCCAGCTCTATCAGGTGCGCCATCCGATATATGAATCCTTGGCCGATATTGTGATTAAAACGGGCACGGGTCACGTCACACACGTGGTGTCGCAAATTATTGAACACCTGTGCGAGCGTCTCGGTCAGGCGATGCAAGTGCCACCTGCTGATATGGCTACCGCTGCGCCGCAAAACTCGTCCAACGAGGTGTCCAACAATGTGCCCAACAGCTCATCCAAAGCCAACTAAGCCAATAAACTTTAGAAATTAAACCGCGCAAATCCTATGACCACACTGACCGTACAACTGGGCGAACGCGCCTACCCCATCATCATCAGCCCCGACGCTTTGAGCAACAGCGCTGCACTGGCGCAGGCCATCACGGGCAACACCGTGGTGATTGTGACCAACACCACCGTTGCGCCCCTGTACGCCGATGCACTGGCGCAGACCGTGACCCATCTGGGCAAAACCGTACACATCCATGCCATGCCCGATGGCGAGCAGTACAAAGACATCGCCAACTGGCATGGTATTTTTGACACCTTGCTGAGCAAGCAGTGCGATCGCAAGACCACGATTATTGCCCTTGGCGGTGGCGTGGTGGGCGACATGGCGGGTTTTGCCGCTGCTGCTTATATGCGCGGCGTGCCGTTTATACAATGTCCAACCACCTTGCTCTCGCAAGTGGACTCATCGGTGGGCGGCAAGACAGGGATTAACCACCCGTTGGGCAAGAACATGATCGGCGCGTTTTATCAACCGCAGTTGGTACTGGCCGACATCAGCACATTGAATACCTTACCCGATAGAGAATTGTCCGCTGGCTTGGCCGAAATCATCAAGCACGGCGCAATTTATGACGCCGACTATTTCGCATGGTTGGAGCAGAACATGGACGCGCTGCGCGCCCGCGACGTGGCCGCACTCACCCACGCGATTGTGCGCTCATGCGAGATTAAGGCCGAAGTGGTGGCGCAAGACGAGCGCGAATCAGGTCTGCGCGCCATACTCAATTTTGGTCACACCTTCGGGCACGCCATTGAAGCGGGCATGGGCTATGGCAACTGGCTGCATGGCGAGGCGGTGGGCGCGGGCATGGTCTTGGCCGCGGATTTGTCGCAGCGTTTGGGTCAGCTTGATGCGGCAGATGCCGCACGCATCAGCGCACTGGTCAAGGCCGCAGGCTTGCCGACCGAACCGCCGCGTTTGGGCATGGACGCCATGCTTGAGCACATGCAGCTGGACAAGAAAAACAGCGCAGGCGCCATACGCTTTGTACTGCTCGACGGTCTGGGCAAGGCGGTGATTCAAAAAGCCGATGACGCCGCACTGCGTGCAACTTTGGCGGTGTGTGCCTAAAACATTTGAACAATTGGATGTGCACCTACGCACCATGAACCACGAACCATGTGCCACAAACCACATGGATCAGGCAACTGTGGTACAGTGCACACCGATTGCATCCTTTCCTCTTTAAAAAGACCCCCATGAACACCACTCAATTATTCGCCCTGTGCGCCGCACTCGGCATGAGCTTGACCGCTTGTGACAAAAACAAAACCACTGCACCAGCTACCGCTGCCAGCTCGACCGTATCAACGATGGCAGTAGCACCCGCAGCGAATGCTGTAGCACCTGCTGCAGGCGCGCCCATCGTGGGCTCAGGCGTCGCCGCCACCCAAACCATCGCACTGCCCCAAGCCGTGCGCAGCGTGGTGGCAAATGTATCCGCAACCTTTATTTACGACCCAAGTGTGGGCGATAAACTCATCGTGACTGCGGACAACAATGTGCAAGAACAGATTAAAGTGAGTGTCGTGCAAGGCGTGTTGACAGTCAAACCGATTGTGAACACCATTGC